>NZ_JBEXOT010000017.1:0-129328 GCF_040611675.1 Streptomyces sp. NPDC006551 | reverse complement strand
GGGCCCGCCTGGGGTACGCCCCCCCGCCGGTTGCGACGGCCCCCCGCGCCCGGTTCGGTGCGCGGGGCTCCTCGGCGTGTGCGCGGGGCTCCTCGGCGTGTGCGCGGGGCTCCTCGGCGTGTGCGCGGGGCTCCTCGGCGTGTGCGCGGGGCTTCCTTGCGTGTGTATGGCGCGTTCACGGCGTGTGGCGGGCGCGTTCCGGGGGTAAGGCGAAGGCCCCCGCTCCATGAGGAGCGGGGGCCTTCGGTGCCTCTGGGCTCAGCCCTGCCAGGAGTGGGAGGGGCGGAAGCCCGACTGGCGCTCCAGGCGGCGCCAGCCGGCCGTGGAGCGGGCGGACGTCGTGGCGTCGGCGGGCTGGGCGGCCGCGCGGGCGAGCAGGACCGCGGTGATGGCGGCCAGCTCCTCGGGGTCGGCGTGGCCCTTCTCGACTCGGAGAAGGTTGGCGGGCGTGGTCACGAAGGTCTCCTCTTACTGAGGCGGGTTGCCGTGCTTGCGGGACGGCAGGTCGGCGTGCTTGGTGCGGAGCATGGCGAGGGACCGGATGAGGACCTCCCGCGTCTCGGTGGGGTCGATCACGTCGTCGACCAGGCCGCGCTCCGCGGCGTAGTAGGGATGCATCAGCTCGGCCTTGTACTCCTTGACCATGCGGGCTCGCATGGCCTCGGAGTCCTCGGCCTCGGCGATCTGCCGGCGGAAGATGACGTTGGCGGCACCTTCGGCGCCCATCACCGCGATTTCGTTGGTGGGCCAGGCGTACGTCAGGTCGGCGCCGATGGACTGGGAGTCCATGACGATGTAGGCGCCGCCGTACGCCTTGCGCAGGATCAGCGAGATCCGGGGCACGGTCGCGTTGCAGTACGCGTACAGCAGCTTCGCGCCGTGGCGGATGATTCCACCGTGCTCCTGGTCGACGCCCGGCAGAAAGCCGGGTACGTCCAAAAGGGTGATGATCGGGATATTGAAAGCATCGCACATCTGGACGAATCGTGCGGCCTTCTCGGACGCCTCGATGTCCAGGACGCCCGCCAGCGACTGCGGCTGATTGGCGACGATGCCGACGACCTGGCCGTCGAGCCGGGCCAGCGCGCAGATGATGTTGCGGGCCCAGCGCTCGTGGATCTCCAGGTAGTCGCCGTCGTCGACGAGCTCCTCGATCACCTTGTGCATGTCGTACGGACGGTTGCCGTCGGCGGGCACCAGGTCGAGCAGGACGTCCGAGCGGCGGTCGGCCGGGTCCTCGGAGGCGACGGTCGGCGGGTTCTCGCGGTTGTTCTGCGGGAGCATCGACAGGAGGTAGCGCACCTCGGCGATGCAGGTCTCCTCGTCGTCGTACGCGAAGTGCGCGACGCCGCTGGTCTCGGCGTGGACGTCCGCGCCGCCGAGGCCGTTCTGGGTGATCTCCTCACCGGTGACGGCCTTGACGACGTCCGGTCCGGTGATGAACATCTGCGAGGTCTCGCGGACCATGAAGACGAAGTCGGTCAGAGCCGGGCTGTAGGCCGCGCCGCCGGCGCACGGGCCGAGCATCACGCTGATCTGCGGGATGACGCCCGAGGCGCGGGTGTTGCGCTGGAAGATGCCGCCGTAGCCGGCGAGGGCGGAGACGCCCTCCTGGATACGGGCGCCCGCGCCGTCGTTCAGCGAGACGAGCGGGGCACCGGCCGCGATGGCCATGTCCATGATCTTGTGGATCTTGGTGGCGTGGGCCTCGCCCAGCGCGCCGCCGAAGATGCGGAAGTCGTGCGCGTAGACGAAGACCGTGCGGCCCTCGACCGTGCCCCAGCCGGTGATGACGCCGTCGGTGTACGGCTTCTTGGCCTCCAGGCCGAAACCGGTGGCGCGGTGCCGGCGCAGCTGCTCGACCTCGTGGAAGGAGCCCGGGTCGAGCAGCAGCTCGATGCGCTCCCGGGCGGTCAGCTTGCCCTTGGCGTGCTGGGCCTCGGTCGCTCGGTCGCTCGGGCCACGCCTGGCCTCTTCGCGCAGGGCGTGCAGCTCGGCCACACGGCCACGGGCGTCAGTCGGCTCGCTCGGGATCTGGTCCACAACGGTCATGTACCGACCCTACGAAGTCGACCAAGGAAATCCCGCCGTCCACTCCGTACAGTCTCCCGTGTCGATTCCTGGTGGAGCTAGACAGAACCGTGCCGCCCCCGGCACGAGTCGACAGCGGGAGACCCCCTGTGTTTGTAGGATCCTTACACAACCATCTAGACGAGCACCTCGCAGCGGTGGGTGGCACCGGCGGTACCGGGCGTGATCCGCAGCCGCAGTGAGCGGCCGGTGGCGAGCACCTCCACGGACGGATCGTGGGTGATCACCCGGCGCACGGGCCGGTCCCAGACGAGCTCCAGCGGTCGGCCGGTGCGCGGCGGCTCGCTCACCCGGAGGTCGAGGACGGAGCGGCGACGGCGTACGAGGACGCTCGACGGCGCCGTGACCGTCAAGGGCCCCACCGTACCGGCCCGCCAGAGGTTCGCGGCCGTGAGCCCCACGGACGGGACGGAGACGGCCTGCTGGTCGGCGGTGTTGGCGAGGACGTGCATCCACCCCCCGTCGGCGGCGCGGGCGGCGAGCGTACGCCGGGAGGCGCCCGGCATCAGCAGATACACGTAGGAGGCGTCGACGGGGTCCGTGCCGTGGTCCAGCCAGAGGGTCTGGTAGGTCCGGGTGCGGCGCTCGGTGGAGCTGGTGGTGTTGATGTCGCTCCAGGCACCGGTCCGGTCCTCGCGCAGGGTGCGGAGGTTCGCCGCTCCCGCGGGGAAGACCCAGCCGCCGTGGCCGTCCAGGTGCGCCCAGCCCTGGCCGGTGGTGAACGCGTCGGCGCCTTCCCCACGGCCTCCGGCGTGGGAGGTGCCCCCATCGCCGAGGTTGCGGTTGTCGACGACGGTCTCGACTGGGACGCCGTCGGCGGCGGTGATCCCGGCGCCCAGACAGATGACGGTGTCCGCCGCGCAGAACCACGACTTGCGGGCCTCCAGGGTGGAGCCGAGGCCCTTCACATGCTGCCCGACGGCGGCGAACTCACCGTCGGTGGCGCCGCCGACCCAGCTCACGGCCGGCTTCGGCGCCCCCCACTCGCCGCCGGCGCGGTCCGCCAGCCGCTTGGTGGAGACCGTGGTGCCGGGGAGGCGGTAGGGGTCGACGGTCGGCCAGAACCAGTCGGTGTACTGGCCCCCTTGGCGAGCGGTCCACCAGTAGAGCATTCCGGCGCCGGTGTGCCAGCCGCGCGGGTTCTCGCCGTTGCCGCACTCGTAAGAGGAGATGCGTTCCGAGGCCATGGAGATGTTGGCGGCCCAGCCGGGGCGGCGGTGGACGGCCCGGTCCATGGAGGCGAACAGCCGGTGCCCGGTCGGCTCGGGTGCGGCGGGGACGGGCGCGGCGGCGACCGCGTGCAGGCGGGCGAGGTCGGCGACGCCGAACTGGCGGGCGGAGAGGATGGGGCTGACGGTGTCCCGTTCGATCCACCCCTTCACGCGCGCGTGCCAGCGGTCGCGCTCGGCCGCGCTCGCGCCGCCGGCGAGGAGGGCGATGGCGGCAATGAGGCCCTGGCCGTGGAAGTGGTCCGACCGCATGATCTGCCGCTCGTCGTTCTTGAGGTAACCGCGGCTGATGGCCCGGCCGTTGACGCTGTCCATCATCAACCCGTCGTAGATGAGCGGCGCGTACGCCTTCTCGACGCTGTCGAGGATGACCTGACGGTTCGGGTCGTTCACCGCCCAGGTGGACCCGGCGAGCAGGCTGAAGAGGCGGCCGAGGCCGTCGAGCATGACCTGACCGTACGTCCCCGAGTAGGCGACCCAGGTGTGCTGGACGAACGACCCGTCGGCATAGAGGCCGTCGCCCTTGGTCACGTACGGGAAGACGGGCGAGAGGGCGTCGCGGGCGAGGGCGACCTTGGCCGGGTCGGCGCCGAGGACGCCGCGCAGGGCGACGGAGCGGCAGAGGTCGACGCGATTGGCGCCGGTGGAGGTGCCGCTGTACTTCGCGAGCGCGGAGTCGGGGATGAAGTGGTCGACGGCGGCGCAGGCGGCGGCGATCCGCTCGGGCCCGAGGTGCGGGTGGAGCGCGGCGACGATGTCCATGAGAAGCCGGGGGCTGCCGATCTGCCACTCCCACCAGTTGCCGTAGCGCACCGTGGACGGGTGGTAGATCCGCGCGGAGAGATGGTCGAGGCCGCGCAGGACGTCGGCGAGGAGGGTCGCGTCGCCGGTGAGACCGGTGCCGGGCTGGACGTACGCCTGGGTCATGGTCCACAGGCGGCCGTAGCTCTGGGTGATCCCGGCCGGCGGGTCGAAGGGGTGGCCGGGCCACAGGGAGTTGTTCGTGGGAGCCATCGACGCCCTGAAGGCACCGGCGAGCCGTCCGGTCTCGGCGAGGCGGGAGGCGTAGGGTTCGGCGCCGGCGTCGAAGCCGGTGCCGAGCTGGATGTCGAGCCACCGGAGCCGCAGCGCCTCGAACTCCCCTTCCCGCGCGTGGGCGGAGGAGGGGAGCCCGAGGGCCGCGGCGGAGGTGGCGGCCGTGGCGGCGGCGAGGAAGGTGCGGCGGGACCAGACGGGAAGGGGCATGGAAGCCTCCCGGGGGAAGAGGTGTAGACCGGTTGGCGCCCGGTGTAGCACCTGTTCTCCGACGCAATCAATGAGCACGGCAAGCACCGGAACAAGCGCTTTCCATCAACTCCCGCTTGGTCTGGACCGATCAGCCGCCGCAGTGGAAGCGGGCGTTCCCCCAGTCGGCGTGATCGTTGCCGTTGCCGTCGCCGCCGTCCGCCACGACGAGGTCGACGAAGGTGGCGCCCGTGACGTCGGCGGTGAGGGACCAGGCCGGGTCGGTCGCCTTGAGGACCGGTGAGGAGACCTTCTCCGTACCGTCGGCGAGGACGCCGAAGCGGACGGTGCCCCGGGTCGTCTGGACGTCGTCCACGCCGACGTCGGCGGTGAGGGAGGTGCACCTGCCGCCGAGGTAGTAGCGGACCCTGGCCGGGGCGTGGGTGCCCAGGCCCTTGGTGTACGTCACTCCCCCGATCCGCAGCGGGCCGCCGTCACCGGTGCCCGTCTCGCCGTTGGAGAGGTCGCGCTCCACCGGCCCCCAGCCGTTCGTGGCCGAGGTCCAGTCCAGGTCGCTCGCCCAGCTGTCGGTGGTGGGCGGCGGGGGCAGCGTACGGACCGAGGTGGTGGCGGTCAGCTTCCTGGTCTCGCCCCCGACGGTGTACGTGACGGTGGAGCGCAGGGGGTACGGCTGGTAGGCGGCGTCCACCGGGGGCGTCACCTTCCAGGTCGCGGTGGTCCTGGCGCCCGCCGCGACCGTGTCGAGGGCGACGGGGGCGGCCGGTTCGGCGGTCCAGCCCTCGGGGAGGGTGAGCGTCGCCCGGGCGTCGCCGACCGCGCTCGCCTCGTCGTTGACGAAGGTGGCCGTGACCTCGTTGGCCCGCCCGGGCTCCAGGGCGTCCGGGGCGGTGACGGCGAGCGTGCCGCAGGCGGCCTTCTCCGTGGCCGGACCCAGGTCGGTGACGGTGAAGGAGTCGAGGACGAAGTCGGCTCCGTCGGGGGCGTCGCCGCGCTTGCGCAGTCCGGTCCAGGTGTCGCCGCAGCCGGCCGTCACGGTCTCGGAGAAGTGTCCGGTGGCCCGTTGCTGACCGAGGGGCGTCCTGCGGGTCTCGACCGAGGCGCCGTTGCCGTGCCTGCGGTCGTACCCGGTCACCCACTCGTAGGCGCCCGCGTGGCTGGACTGGTAGTCGTACTCCACGCGGTAGGTGTGCCCGTCCTTCATGGGGACGGTCCAGGGCGCGGTCCGGTAGACCAGGCCGCTGTTCTCGTCGTGCGACTTGAGGGACTCGGCGCCGCCTATGACGTCGTCGATCAGCTTTCCGTTCCAGCCGGCCTGGGTGTACGGGGCGTGTGGTTGGGCGATGTGGGTGCGCGGGTCGGTCGTACCGCCGGAGTCGCCCTTGAGGAAGGGGCCCCAGCCCTGGTCGACGGCCTCGAAGTCCTCGTACACCGCCGCGCCCGCCTTGGTCGCCGGGTCGTTGGCCACGACGCGGACATCGTCGGTCCGGACGGTGGCGGCGCTGCCGCCCGCGGCCTCGATCCGCAGGGTCGCCGTCCCGCCGGCCGGGGCGGTGAAGGTGACCTTGGCGCGCTGGAGGCGTGTGCCGTTCCAGTCGGAGGCGGCGACCCGGTCCTCCAGCGTAGAGCGCTCGACGGTGACGGACCGGCCGGCGACGGAGAGTGTGGTCGGGCGGGTCTTCCCGGGCTCGACCTCGATCAGGGCGGAGGCGGTGTACCGCTTGCCGGGGGTCAGTCCGGTGATCTGCTGGCGTACGGAGGCGGCGGCCGATCCGGTGAGCTCGGCGCTGTTGCGGCCGTGGTCGTCGGTGTCACGGGTGACCGTGCCGCTCTTCGACCAGGCGGCGAGGCCACGGTCGTTGAAGCCGGGGTCCTTGACCGGGGTGCCCTCGCCCCAGCGCGGGTCACGCGGCTCGGGTGCGCGGTCCGGGTAGAGGACGTAGGGCTGTCCGGCGACGGCGTCGAGGGTGATCTTCCCGCCGACGGGCCGTACGGTCGCGGTCTTCACCCGGCCGTTGTCGGTGAGCTTGTGGACGGTGTACGACCCGGTGCCCGGGACCGCCCATGTGGTCCTGCCGCCCGCCTTGTTGTAGTGGTAGAGCTTCCTGCCGCCGTCCCAGGGCAGGAGGTAGTTCTCGCCGTCGAGGACCTTGCGGCCGTTGTCGTAGAAGGTGCGGCGGCCGTTCTCCACGCTGCCGCGGACGCCGCCGGTGAAGGTGAGGTCGTTGCCGTTCCAGCGGGTGATCTTCTGCTGCTGGAGGTACTTGGCGGGAAGGTTCTTCTGCCAGATGTTGGCGTAGAAGTGGTTCCAGTCGGTCTCGCCGGTCCAGCCCTCGAAGTCTTCGAGCGCGGTCTGGCCGAGGACCGGGTGGTTGTTCCAGATGTCCTTCTCGCCGTTGCGGATGAAGCGGATGATCTGCGAGTTGAGACCCTTGTTGGTGGCGCCGCCGTAGTTCAGGTCGTTGGCCCAGTGGGACCAGAGGGAGGCACGCTCGAACTTCTCGGACCATTCGGTGGCGACGTTCCACCCCTGTGCCTGCACGGCCTGCATCGTCTTGTCGGCGATCCAGCCGTGGGTGTAGTAGACGTCGATGTAGAGCATCGACAGGTTGGGATGGGTCTCGTCCCGGAGCTGCTGGAAGCGGCGGGCGAGGTCGCCGCTGTTGATGTCCCGGCGCTGGTCGATGTAGTAGCTCTGGTTGAGCCAGTTCCAGCCGGGCTTGGTCTTGTCGACGAGGGTCTCGCTGAAGTTCTTCGCCTCGGGGTAGGACTCGGTGGCGTTGACGTGGACGCCGAAGCCGGCGCCCCACTTCTCGCCTTCCCTGAGCAGCGTGTTGAGGTCGGCGAGGCCGCCGGCGCGCTTGTTGTAGTTGCCGCCGTAGTCGGGGTGGGCCGAGTCGTGGCCCTCGGAGCCGTACCCCTTGAGCAGGGCGAACTGACCGAGTCCGTCGGTGGCGAGCGAGATGCGCTTCACGTCGTCGAGGGTGCGCAGGAAGGGGTGGGTGGCGTTGCTGGCGAAGTTGAACGGGATGTGCGCGATCACCCGGTCGGGGGTCGCATCGCTGCCGGGCGCCTTGATCCCGATCGTGGGGAAGGCCAGGGCACCGTCCTGCCAGTCGGTCCGCCCGTCGGCGTTGACGTCGGGGGTGACGACGACCTTGGCCCAGGGGAGGTTCGCGCCGCTCTCGGGGGCGGGCGCGCCGGCACCGCGGTAGGTCCACTGGCCCGACCAGACGCCGACGCGGGTCTCGGCGCCGTTCTTCCGCGCCTGGTGCCAGAAGCGGGCGCCGTCGCGGGCGCTCGGGCCGGAGGGCTTGTCGTAGCTGGAGTTCGACTCGACGGCCGCGGCGAGGGACCCGGTGTTGACGATCGCGTAGCTGGCGCCGGTCGGGGCCGCCTCGGCGGGGGTGGCTTCGGTGACCTTGGCGAAGACGTCGGCGGTACGGGTGGAGTCGGGGTCGAGCCGGGTGAAGGCGGTCTCGGCGCCGCCGTCGGAGGAGCCGACGGAGACCAGGTCGTGGCCGGGTATGTCCAGGGTGCCGATGCGGAACGCCTCGGTGTCGCGGACGGCGGTGACCTTGAAGGTGGTGGCGCGGCCGCTGACGCTCAGGGTCGCGTCGATCTCGACTCCGGGCAGGGCGGGGAAGGCCAGGGTGTACGCGGCGGCGGCGGGGGTGAGGACGGGGGCGGCCTTGACCTTGACCTCGTAGGCCGTGCCGTTGAGGACGATCCGGGTCACCGGGGCCGTACTGCCGAGGAGGCGGGCCCCGGTCGCGCGGTCGGTGTAGGAGACGACGCGCGGGAAGTCCTCGGCGACGGCGACGGAGAGCCGGTCGGAGCCGATGAGGGAGGTGACGGAGGTCGCGGAGGCGGCCGCCTCGGGGCCGGGAACGTCCGCGAGGGACGGTCCCGCCAGGGCGACCACCACGGACGAGGCGGCGGCGAGGGCACAGGCCGCGCGGAGACTTCGCGACCCGAGCACGGATCGGGGAAGGGGCTTGGGGAGGGACATGGCCACTAGTTGGCCCGCGCCGCGCGGCACCGTCAACGAGATCGCGGGCAGGCGGCCGCACCAGTCCAAGAACCCTCTTCGGTTAGTCCAAGCGCCGTCCGGGTGAACCTCCACCGAAGAAGTTGAAATTTGAACGGAATGGGGTTACGGTCAATCTCGTTGAAGGTTAAACAACCTCGCAGCTCGTCCCCTCAAGGAGCACGTCATGGGCATCTTCAGCCGCAAGAACGAGACCGCCACCACCACCGCCGTCGCCACCCTCCCCGTCGACCCGGCCCTGGCCGCCCTGACCGGCGACTACGCCATCGACCCGGCCCACAGCAGCATCGGCTTCACCGTCCGCCACGCGATGGTCACCAACGTCCGGGGCACCTTCGCCGAGCACGAGGGCGTGCTGGCGCTCGACGGGTCGAACCCGGCCGCCTCCTCCGCCTCGATCGACGTCAAGATCGCCTCCATCGACACGGGCATCGCCGACCGCGACGGCCACCTGCGCAGCGGCGACTTCTTCGACGCCGAACGCTTCCCGCTGATGACCTTCCGCTCCACCGGGGCCGAGCAGCTGGGCGGCGACCTGTACCGCGTCACCGGTGACCTCACGATCAAGGACGTCACGCGCCCGCTCTCCATCGACCTGGAGTTCAACGGCGCGGCCACCGACGTCTACGGCAACGAGCGCGTCGGCTTCGAGGGCTCGGCCGAGATCCTGCGCTCCGACTGGGGCCTGACCTGGAACGCGGCGCTGGAGACCGGCGGTGTGATGGTCAGCGACAAGGTCAAGCTGAACTTCGACATCTCCGCGATCAAGAACGCCGCCTGATCACTTCGGGACGCCCCGTCACACGAGCGCGCCCGCCCTCCGCGACAGCGGAAGGGCGGGCGCTCGGCGTTTCCGGGGCCGGTGGAGCGACCGCGGGGTGCCGGCATCGGCGCGCGGTCTGCGAGGCGCGAGCCGGGGCGCGGGGATCGGTGGTCCCGCGAACCCCGGCATCGGCGCGCGGTCTGCGAGGCGCGAGCCGGGGCGCGGGGATCGGTGGTCCCGCGAACGCACCGGTCAGGCGGCCCGCGCCGCCGCCTGCGTGACGGAGGCGATCAGGCGGTCGTTCTCCGCCGCCCCCGGGCCGCCGCCGAAGGCGAAGCGGCGGCGGGCGTAGCTGTACGCGAGCCCGGTCGACGGGTCGGCGAAGGACTGGGAGCCGGGGGCGCCGCTGTGGCCGATCGCGGCGGGCGTGAGGCTGGGGTAGCGCGTGGCCAGCGGGACGAAGCCGAGCCCGAAGGCGTTCTCCTCCCCCGTGACGAGGTCCTTGCCCGAGGAGTGGATCCGGGCCACCTCGGCGAGGGTGCCGGGCGCCAGGAGCGGCGGGCGGCCGTCGAGTTCGCCCGCGATCGCCGCGTACATCCGCGCCAGTCCCCGCGCGCTGCCGATCCCGCCCGCCGAGACCGGCGCCTGGGCCCGCACGGCACGGGAGTTGGCGTAGGCGACGATGTCGAGCGGCGGGTCGGTGTGGAAGTTGAAGGCGATGGCCATGGTGCTGTCGGGGGCGATCGGAGCGGCCTCCAGCAGGGCCCGCTCGGCGGGGGTGGGCTTCATCGGCAGGGCGGGGCGGAAGCGGGACTCCAGCTCCTCGGGCAGTCCGAGGTAGTAGTCCAGTCCGTACGGGGCCCGGACCCGCTCCTCGAAGAGCTCCTGGAGCGTCCGGCCGGTGGCCCGGCGCACCACCTCACCGACCAGGGCGCCGATGACCAGCGCGTGGTAGCCGTGACCGGTGTCCGGCTCCCAGTAGGGGCGCTGGGCGGCGAGGCGAGCGGCGACGAGACGGTCGTCGGCCAGCTCGTCGAGGGAGAAGCCGCGGTCGGTACCTATCACGCCCGAGCGGTGGGCCAGGATGTGGCGCAGGGTCAGCCGTCCCTTGCCCTCGGCGGCGAACTCGGGCCACCACGAGGCGACTTCCCGGTCCGGGTCGAGCGTTCCGTCCTGGACGAGGAGGGCGACGACCAGGGCCATCGCCCCCTTGGAGGAGGAGTAGAGACCGAGCAGGGAGTCCTCGTCGACCCCGTCCCCGCCCCAGAGGTCGACCACCGGGCGGCCCCGGTGGTAGACGGCGAGCTGGGCGCCGCCGTCGCTCGCCTCGCGCGCGACGACGCCGGCGAACTCCTCCCGTACGGACTCGAATCCGGGCTCCACCGTGCCGTGGACGTCACTCATCGCCGATTCCCCTCGTCGCCCCAACGCGTTCGAGGAGGCAGAACGATCAACGAGGCGAGGTTCTTCCCGGACTCCGGGGCCGTGAACACGACATGAGGCCGGTGCCGGGGTCGTTGTCAGTGGGGGCCGCTAGCGTCGGCGGCATGGAATTCCGTATCGACAGCAGTGTGTTGACCGACGCCGTCGCCTGGGCCGCCCGCGTCCTGCCCGCCAGGTCGCCCGTGCCCGTGCTCGGCGGACTCCTCCTGGAGGCGCGGGACGACGGCCTGCTGCGCGTCTCCGGTCTCGACTACGAGGCGTCGGCCCGCATCGAGGTCGAGGCGGACACGGTCGCGCCGGGCCGGGCCCTGGTGCTCGGACGGCGACTGCTCGACATCTGCAAGGTCCTGCCGAGGGGCCCGGTGGAGTGCGCGGTCGAGGGGGCCCGGCTCTCGGTGACCGGTGGGGACGCCCGGTTCGGGCTCTCCCTGCTGCCGCAGGAGGACTATCCGGCGCAGCCGGCGCTGCCCGCGTTCCGGGGAGTGGTGGACGCCGAGGCGTTCGCGACGGCGGTCGGGCAGGTGGCGGTGGCCGCGGGCCGGGACGACTCGCTGCCGGTCCTGACGGGCGTACGGCTCGCGCTCGACGGTACGGAGATGACACTGGCCGCGACCGACCGCTACCGCTACGCGGTCCGCACGCTGGAGTGGAAGCCGGAACGCTCCGCCGAGGAGACCGGGGACACCGACGTCGTGGTGCCGGCGCGGCGGCTGACCGAGATCGCCCGCTCCCTCTCCGGTGCCGGTCCGGTCCGGCTGGCCCTCGACGGCGGTTCGATCGGCTTCGAGAGCGAGGGGACACGGACGACGACCCGGCTGCTCGACGGCCGCCTCCCCCGCCACGACAAGCTCTTCGCCCTCGGCGACCACGCCGTCGCGCGTACGGACCGGGTGCCGCTGGTCGAGGCCGTGAAGCGGGTCGCGGTGGTCGCGGAGGGCGACAGCCCGGTCCAGCTGGCCTTCAGCGGCGACGCCGTCCATCTCCAGGCCGGGTACGAGGACGACGTGGCCTCCCAGCGGCTTCCGGCGGCCCTGACCGGGGCGGAGTCGGTGACGGTCGCCTTCAACCCCGGCTATCTCCTGGACGCGCTCGGGTCGTTCGGCACCGGATCGGTCCGTTTCCATCTGCTCGGCCCGGGCCAGCGCGCGCTGATCACGGACGGGGAGGCCGAGGCGCACCGCCATCTGCTGATGTCGGTGAAGCCGCTGGTGTGAACGGCCGGGACGAGCCGCGGCCCCGGCCGAGATCCGCTGGACGGGTTCTAGAACCCGCCGCCGCCGAAGTCCCCGCCGCCGCCGAAGTCACCGAACCCGCCGCCACCACCGAAGTCGCTCGACCCGAAGTCGCCGGAGCTGAAGTCGGCGCCGGAGACGTCACCGCCCTCGAACTCCGAGCCGCCGTACTCGGTCGCGTAGGCCGGGGTGGCGAGCATCGAGCCGAGCATGGTGCCGACCAGCAGGCCGGGAAGCAGGCCGCCGCCGAAGTAGCCGCCCGCCCAGGGGCCGTACGCCGGTCCCGCCTCCCAGTACGGGCGGCGGCCGCCGTCGGTCTCGACCGTACGGGCCATGGGGTCTCGCCCGTCGTCGAGGCGGGCGGCGTCGGCGGCGCAGACCGGGACCTCGCGGGCGGCGCCGCCGGCCGGGGTCCAGGTCCGGTCCTCGGAGGCCGGGCCGTGCCGCGGGTCGAAGAAGCAGGGCGGCCGGCGCTCGGGCAGCGGCCGGCGCTCGCGGCGGGCGGCCAGGACGGCGAGGGACCAGCGGCCGTCCTCCAGCGCCTGGGTCACCGCGCGGACGTCGTGCGGGTGCGTCGCGGAGCCCATGAGGGACTTGGCCTTGTCGTAGGAGTCGAGGGCGCGTTCGTAGTCGCCGCGCATGGCGTCGTCGGCGCCGGCCTCGGCCGGGTGGAAGTCGAGGCGGTCGAGCTCCTCGCCGAAGGCGGTGATGTCCTCGTCGACGACGACCCGGAGCCGGTCCAGGGCCGCGCGCTCCTCGGCCTCCTTGCGGAGCCGGTTGCGGCGGACGACCGCGTACGCGCTCGCACCGCCCGCGGCGGCGACGGCGCCGAGGGTCACCAGACCGGCGACCGGGACACCACCGTCGGTACCCACGTCTCCCCAGGAGGCGGGGGCGGAGCCGCGCAGGGTGGGCAGGGCCTGGTCGACGAAGTTGTTCAGCTCGGTGTCGGCGTCGACGCCGGGCTGGCGTACGGCCGTGATCAGGTTCTGCACGGCGTCTCGGGACAGCACGGAGGAGTCCGCGGCGGCGTTGAAGCCGTCACCGAGGCGGACGGCGTAGAGACCGGTCACTCCGGTCTCGGTCCGCAGGTTGCGGAGCAGGTTCTCCGGCGGGAACTCGGCGCTCGCCGGCAGCACGGCCACGAAGAGCGGCTTGTCCGCGTCCTTGATCTTCTGGGCGAGGGCGTCCGCGTCGGCCCGCGAGAGCTGGTCGGCGGCGCCTGGATGGACGTACACCGGACCCTGCTTCAGGGCCGCGGCAGCGTCGGAGATCCCGGTGGCCCTGGCGCCCGCGGAGGGGGTCAGGACCAGGAGCAGCAGCAATGCCAAGCCCGCGAGGGCCGACAGAAGGTAAAACGGCCTGGTCCTCATATCTCGAAGCTACCCGAATGGGCTCGAACAGGACATAGAGGACGCAGACCGCTTTCCCGAGGCCGCTCGGCGCGACCGCTCACTCGGCACTCGGCCGCTCGGCGGCCGCCCGGTGTGGCTACTCCGCCGGGTCGATTCCGACCCGCAGCAGCCCGTAGGTGAACGCGTCCTCCAGCGCCTGCCAGGAGGCGGCGATGACGTTCTCGCCGACGCCGACCGTCGCCCACTCGCCGTTGCCGTCGCTGGTGGTGATCAGGACGCGGGTGGTGGACTCCGTGCCGTGGCGGCCTTCCAGGATGCGGACCTTGTAGTCGATCAGCTCGAACTTGGCGAGCTGGGGGTAGATGCGTTCCAGGGCCACCCGCATCGCGCGGTCGAGGGCGTTGACGGGGCCGTTGCCCTCGGCGGTGGCGACGATCCGTTCGCCCTTGGCCCAGAGCTTGACGGTCGCCTCGTTGGCGTGGATGCCGTCGGGCCGGTCCTCGACGATCGCGCGCCAGGACTCGGTACGGAAGTAGCGGCGCGGCCGGCCCTCCGCCTCCTCGCGGAGCAGCAGCTCGAAGGAGGCGTCCGCGGCCTCGTAGGTGTAGCCCTTGAGCTCGCGCTCCTTGACCCGCTCGACGACCCGGCCGACCAGCTCGCGGTCGTCGCCGAGGTCGACGCCGAGCTCCTTGCCCTTGAGCTCGATGGAGGCGCGTCCGGCCATGTCGGAGACGAGCATCCGCATGGTGTTGCCGACCAGTTCGGGGTCGATGTGCTGGTAGAGGTCGGGGTCGACCTTGATGGCGGAGGCGTGGAGTCCGGCCTTGTGCGCGAAGGCGGAGACACCCACGTAGGGCTGATGGGTGGAGGGCGTCAGATTGACGACCTCGGCGATGGCGTGCGAGATGCGGGTCATCTCGGCGAGCGCGCCCCGGGGCAGCACCCGCTTGCCGTACTTGAGCTCGAGCGCGGCGACGACCGGGAAGAGGTTCGCGTTGCCGACCCGCTCGCCGTAGCCGTTGGCGGTGCACTGGACGTGCGTGGCGCCCGCGTCGACGGCTGCCAGCGTGTTGGCGACGGCGCAGCCGGTGTCGTCCTGGGCGTGGATGCCGAGCCGGGCGCCGGTGTCGGCGATGACGGTGGCGACGACGGCCTGGACCTGGGCGGGGAGCATGCCGCCGTTGGTGTCGCAGAGGATCACGACGTCGGCGCCGGCCTCGTGGGCGGCGCGGACGACATCCTTGGCGTACTGCGGGTTGGCCTTGTAGCCGTCGAAGAAGTGCTCGCAGTCGACGAAGACCCGGCGGCCCTGGGAGCGCAGGTAGGAGACGGTGTCGCGGACCATCTCCAGGTTCTCGTCCAGGGTGGTCCGCAGCGCGAGCTCGACGTGCCGGTCGTGCGACTTGGCGACCAGGGTGATCACCGGGGCGCCGGAGTCGAGGAGGGCCTTGACCTGCGGGTCCTGGGCGGCGTTGCCGCCGGCCCTGCGGGTCGCGCCGAAGGCGACGAGCTGGGCGTGCCGGAAGTCGATCTCCTGCCGGGCGCGGGCGAAGAACTCGGTGTCACGCGGGTTGGCGCCGGGCCAGCCGCCCTCGATGAAGCCCACGCCGAACTCGTCGAGGTGCCGCGCGATGGTCAGCTTGTCCGCGACGGTGAGGTTGATCCCCTCGCGCTGCGCCCCGTCGCGCAGCGTGGTGTCGAAGACGTGGAAGCTGTCGTCGGGACGCGAGCTCGCGTCGGTCTCCGTGGTCATGACTGTGTTGGCTCCTGTCGGATGTGGCTCCGGAAGGTCTGGCTCCACTTGCCCCCATTTTCGCGCGCGGTCCGTCTCCGGCGTGGGTGGGGCCGGAAAACGAAAAAACCCCTCGCGGGTGCGAGAGGTCTGCGCGCGGGTCTGGGGCACGGTGTCCACTGCCGCGGAGGTCGAGCCGCGGTTCAGCGGTCACTGCGGACCGGCGCGCTGCTGCCGATAATCATCGTGGTAGCAAGCACGCCCGCAGTCTGCCACACGCCTGCGGCGCGCGGGACACGGATCTCACGATGCGGGCACACCCGCCCACGCCGGGGCACGGCGATGGCGTACAGCAGGTGACGTCGGGGCGCGGATGCCGGCCGGAAGAGCTCGATCGGGTCTCCTCGCGTGCCTTACGGGCGCGCGACCAGCGCGTCCTCCACGAACTCCCTGACGTGGGCGAGGACCTGCTCGCGCCCGGTGCCGGGGATGCCGACCGCGACATGGACGCTGAACCCGTCGAGGAGGGCCCGCATCCGGGCCGCGAACCGGTCCGGGTCCACCGCCCGGAACTCCCCGCGCGAGACGCCCTCGGCGATCAGCGCGACCAGGTCCCGGTGCCAGGCCCCCTCGATGGCGGCCTGCCGGGCGCGGGCGTCGGCCTCGGCGTTCTGCGACCGGTTCCAGACCTCCAGCCAGAGGGTCCAGTGGGGGTCCCGGGGACCGTCGGGGACGTAGACGTCGATGTATCCGTCGAGCCGCTCGCGGGCGGTCCCGGGCCGCGAGAGCAGCGCACTGCGCTCGGCGCCGAGCCGCCCCTCGCTCCACTCCAGGGTCTGCAGGAGCAGCTCGTCCTTGGTGCGGAAGTAGTAGAGCAGGTGCCCGCTGCTCATCCCGACCTCTCGCCCGAGCCCTGCCATGGTGAGCCCGTCGAGCCCGCGCTCGGCGATGGTGTCCATCGCGGCGGCGAGCAGCTCCTCGCGAGGCGGGGCGGCCTGGTTGCGGCGCCGGGGGCCGGCGGGGTTGATGCGGGTCACTCGTACGTTCTACCTCATGCCGTTCGTCGTGGTTCCGTCCGCGTTCCGCCCGAAGGCGGCCTCCAGGACGGCGGGGAGATCGTCCTCCGGAACGGTCGTGCGCAGGTCGGCGAAGACCCCTGCGAACGTCTCGTCGTCGATGACTCCCAGGTGCTCCCGCCGCAGCTCGCGGATCACCTCGACGAGCTCGGGACGCAACCGCATCCACGCGCGGGACGTGCGGATCTCCTCGGCCACCTGGTCCATGAACCAGCGCATGACGTCGTACGGGATGCGATGGGGCCCCGACACGGGGTCGACGCACACGGTCGGCTCCCGTGCCGGATCCTCGTCCGGCACGCTCGCCGTCACCGGCGCCCGGTTCCCGCCCCGCTCGGCCGGCTCCGGGTACCAGGCGTCATCGGGTACGGAGGATCCGGAGCGCGTAGGCCCGGTCCTCATGCGTGATCGGCGGCATGGCCGCAGGCTGTCACAGCCCGCGGCCCGCCCATCGGATTTCTCAGACCTTCGGCTGCTGCTGTGTGATGCAGTGAATGCCGCCCCCACCTGCGAAGATCGCCCGCGCGTCCACCAGCGTCACCGTCCGTTCCGGGAAGAGCCGGCGGAAGATGCCCGCCGCGAGCTCGTCGTTCGGGTCGTCGAAGCCGCACAGCACCACGCCGCCGTTGCAGAGGTAGTGGTTGATGTACGAGTAGTCGACCCAGTCACCCTCCTCGTCCTTCAGGACCGTGGGGGCCGGGATCTCGACGATCTCCAGGGTGCGGCCCTTCGCGTCGGTCTGGCCGCGCAGGAGGTCGACGTACAGGCGCGAGCGCTCGTGGTCGGGGTGGGCCGGGTCCTGCTGGCTGTGGACGACCACGACGCCGGGCTTGGCGAAGGCGGCGACGATGTCGACATGGCCTTGGGTGCCGTAGAGGCCGTAGTCCCCGGCCAGACCGTGCGGGAGCCAGATCGCCTTCGTCGTGCCGAGCTTCGCGTGGATCTCGGCCTCGACCTCCTCGCGCGTCCACTCGGGGTTGCGGCCCGCGCCGAGCTGGACGGTGTCGGTCAGCAGGACCGTTCCCTCACCGTCGACGTGGATCGCGCCGCCCTCGTTGACGAGCGGCGAGGAGAGCACCGGCACCCCGGCCAGGTCCGCGACATGGCGGGCGATCTTGGAGTCGTGCTCCCAGCGCGCCCAGTCCTGCGCGCCCCAGCCGTTGAACACCCAGTCCACGGCGGCCAACCGCGAGCCGTCGGTCACGAACGTGGGGCCGATGTCACGCATCCAGGCGTCGTCCAGGTCCCGCTCGACCAGGTCGACCGAGTCGCCGAGCAGGGCCCGCGCGGAGTCCAGCTGGCCGGGGCCGACCACCATCGTCACCGGCTCGAAGCGGCGCACGGCACGGGCCACCGAGGCCCAGGCGGCGCGCGCCTCGGCCAGCTCCTCCTCGTTGGTGAAGGTGGGGTTGGGGCCGGGCCAGGCCATCCAGGTGCGCTCGTGCGGGGCCCACTCGGGCGGCATGCGGAAGCTCATCAGATGCGTCCTCAGAGGAAGTAGAGACGGTTGAGGGAGATGGACTCGGCCGGTTCGGAGCGGATCGGGTCGCCGTCCAGCGACACCAGGCCCGTCCGGCCGTCGACCGAGACGTCTCCGATACGGGAGTTGAGGAGCAGGTCGCCGGGGCCGATGCCGCGCGTGCCGCGGACGGCCACGCGGCGACGGCGGGTCGGCATCGAGTCGGAGCCGAGGTCGACGGCGGCCTGGGCGACGAAGGCGACGGAGATGTCGGCCGGGGTCGCCCCGTGGGCTCCGAACAGCGGTCCGAGGACGAGCGGTTCGCAGGTGTCGGTGGCGGCGTTCGGATCGCCCACGACCCCCCACGCCGGGAAGCCGGACTTCAGCACCATCTGGGGCTTGGCGCCGAAGAACTCGGGCCGCCACAGCACGATGTCGGCCATCTTGCCGACCTCGATGGAGCCGATCTCGTGCGCGAGGCCGTGGGCGATCGCCGGGTTGATGGTCAGCTTGGCCATGTAGCGCAGCACGCGCGCGTTGTCGTCGTGCGCGCCGTCGCCCTCCAGCGGGCCCAGCTCGGCCTTCATCTTCCCGGCCATGGCGAAGGTCCGGCGTACGGTCTCGCCGGCCCTCCCCATCCCCTGCGCGTCGGAGGAGGTGATCCCGATCGCGCCGAGGTCGTGCAGGACGTCCTCCGCGCCCATCGTCCCGGCCCGGATCCGGTCACGCGCCATGGCGGCGTCGCCGGGGAGGTCGGTCTTCAGGTCGTGGACGGAGACGATCATCCCGTAGTGCTCGGCGACCGCGTCACGGCCGAAGGGCAGCGTGGGGTTGGTGGACGAGCCGATGACGTTCGGCACGCCGGCCATCTTCAGGACGTTGGGCACGTGTCCGCCGCCGCAGCCCTCGATGTGGAAGGCGTGGATCGTACGGCCTTCCAGGACGCGCAGGGTGTCCTCGACGGAGAGGCACTCGTTCAGGCCGTCGCTGTGCAGGGCGACCTGGACGTCGTGCTCCTCGGCGACCCGCAGGGCGGTGTCGAGGGCGCGGGTGTGCGCGCCCATGTCCTCGTGGACCTTGAAGCCGGACGCGCCGCCCTCGGCGAGCGCCTCGACGAGCGGGGCCGGGTCCGAGGAGGAGCCGCGGGCGAGGAAGCCGATGTTGACGGGCCAGGCGTCGAAGGCGTTGAAGGCGTGCTTGAGGGCCCAGGGCGAGTTGACGCCGACGCCCCAGACGGGGCCGAACTCCTGGCCGATGACCGTGGTAACACCGGAGGCCAGCGAGGCTTCCATGATCCGCGGCGACAGCAGGTGGACGTGGGTGTCGACGGCTCCGGCGGTGGCGATCAGGCCCTCGCCGGAGACGATGGAGGTGCCCGTGCCGACGACGACGTCGACGCCGTCGAGGGTGTCCGGGTTGCCGGCCCGGCCGATGGCGTGGATGCGGCCCTCGCGGATGCCGATGGACACCTTGCGGATGCCCTGGACGGCATCGATCACCAGGACGTTGCTGATCACGACGTCACAGGTCTCGCGGACGGCCGCGGCCTTGAGGTGCAGGCCGTCGCGGGCGGTCTTGCCGAAGCCGGCGAGGAACTCGTCGCCGGGCTTCTGGGAATCCGACTCGACCCGGACGACGAGCCCGGAGTCGCCCAGGACGACCCGGTCTCCGGCGCGGGGGCCGTGAACCGACGCGTACTCGTACGGGTCCATCAGTTGCCCTCCTTCGGGGACTCGGCACCCAGGTAGCCACAGGCCGCCGCCCTGCGCAGCGCCTCTTCCTTCGCGCCCGGCTCGTCCAGCGGGCCGTCGACCAGGCCCGCGAAGCCGATGGCGACGCGGGCGCCGCCGATCGGGACGAGGCCGACCTCGGCCTCGCCGCCCGGGTCGAAGCGGAACGAGGACCCGGCGGGGACGGCGAGCCGCATGCCGTAGGCGGCGGCGCGGTCGAAGTCGAGGCGCGGGTTGGCCTCGAAGAAGTGGAAGTGCGAGGTGACGCTGACGGGGACGGCCGCGGTGTTGCGGACGGTCAGGGTGAGCGCGGGCTGCCGCTCGTCCTGCGTGGGCCCCGGCAGCAGGGCGCCCGGGGCGCCGTCGCCGAGTGCTCCGCCGCCGATCGGGTCGGAGACGACCGCGAGCCGCGAGCCGTCGTCGAAAACGGCCTCGACATGTACTTCGGTGACGACGTCGGCCACACCCGGCAGCACGTCGTCCGGGCCGAGGACCGAGCGGGCCGCCGCGATCGCCTCGGCGAGTCGCTTCCCGTCGCGGGCCGCCTCGCAGACCGTGTCCGCGATGAGGGCGGTCGCCTCGGGCACGTTCAGCCGCAGGCCTCGTGCCCGGCGGGCCCTGGCGAGCTCCGCGGCACCGAAGAGCAGCAGCCGGTCCCGCTCGGTGGGGGTCAGTCGCACCTGGAAAACACCTCCTGTTTGAGCAACACTCTAAATGGTGAAACCGCTGGATCCAAGCATTGACGTACGCGGGAGTAGTGGGTCACATTGAGCGCCACTCAAAAACCTGTCCGTCCGCTTGCCCGCAGGGAGCCCCCATGCCGATAGAACAGCGCGGAGTCGACACCATCCCCGAAGCGGAACGCACCAGCGGTCCGCGTGACCTCGTCTCGATCCTCCTCGGATCCAACCTCTGCCTCGGCGTGATCGTCTTCGGCTGGCTGCCGGTCTCCTTCGGCCTCGGGCTGTGGGCGTCGGTGACCTCCGTCGTCGCCGGCACACTCGCCGGCGTCGCCGTGACCGCCCCGCTCGCCCTCGTCTCGCTGCGCACCGCGACGAACCTCTCCACCTCCAGCGGCGCCTTCTTCGGCGTCCGGGGACGGCTCGTCGGCTCCGTCGTCGGTCTCCTGCTCTCCCTCGGCTACACCGCGCTGACGCTGTGGATCGGCGGGGACGTGATCGTGGGCACGCTGGACCGGCTGGTCGGGCTGCCGACCGGGGACGTCACGCACACCGTCGTGTACGCGGTGCTCGCCGCCTGCACGGTCGTCGCCGCCGTCTACGGCTACCGGCTGCTGCTCAAGCTCAGCAAGGCCCTCGCGATCGGCATGACCCTGCTGCTCGCGCTGGGGCTGTTCGCGTACGCCGGGGACTTCACCACGGCGGCGGTGCCCGAAACCCCGTACCTGCTCGGCTCGTTCTGGCCGACCTGGGTGCTGTCCGCGGTGGCCGCAGGGCTCAGCGGACCGGTCGCCTTCATCACGCTGCTCGGCGACTACACGCGTTACATCTCGCCCGAGCGGCACAGCTCGAAGTCCGTCTGGCGAGCCACCTGCCTGGGCCTGCTCGTGGGCCTGCTGATCCCTCAGCTCTTCGGCACGTACACGGCGTTGGCGGCGCGCGGCGCCCTCGACTACGCCGGGCCGCTCGTCGACGCCTCCCCCGTCTGGTACCTGGTGCCGCTGCTGCTCGCGGCCACCGCCGGCTCGGTCGGCAACGCGGGGCTGATGCTGTACTCGATGGGGCTCGACCTGGACGCGATCCTGCCCCGCGCGACGCGCACGCGGGCGACGCTCGTGGTCGCGGTGGTGGCGACGGCCTTCGTCTTCCTGGGCCACTTCGCCACGGACGCGCAGACGGCGATGACGTCGTTCGTGCTGCTGCTCACCGCGATCGGAACCCCGTGGGCGGTGATCACGCTGATCGGGCACGCGCGATGCGCGGGCGCGTACGACCCGGAGGCGCTGCAGGTCTACAACCGCCGGGCGCGGGGCGGGGCGTACTGGTTCACGGCGGGGTGGAACGCGCGGGCGACCGCCTCGTGGGCGATCGGCGCGGGCGTGGGCCTGGCGTCGGTCTCCACGCCGCTGTACGAGGGCCCTCTCCTCGCCCTCACGGGCGGGATCGACTGCAGCTTCGTTCTCTCGGGTGTGGTGGGCGGCGGGCTGTACGCGGCCCTGACGCCGAAGCCGGCGGTGGCGGCGGAACCGGAGGCCGCCGTCTCCTGACGGCAGGCGGGGGTGCTGCGGGGGGAGGTGTGCGGGGGCGCCCTGGATCCGGGGCGCCCCCCCTTGTGCGTACCGGGCGCCCCGTATGCGTACCGGGCGCCCTCGCACGCGTACCGACTAGCCCAGCTGGTGCGTCCAGCCGTGGACGTCCTCCGCCTTGCCGGTCTGGATGGCGAGCAGCGCCTCGCGCAGGCGCATCGTGACCTCGCCGGGCTCTCCGTCCGACTGCCGCCACTCGCCGCGGGCCGCCTTGACCGTACCGACGGGGGTGATCACCGCGGCCGTGCCGCAGGCGAAGACCTCCGTGAGGGTGCCGTTCAGCGAGTCGGCGTGCCACTGGTCGATGGAGACGCGGCCCTCCTCCGCCTCGTAACCGAGGTCCTTCGCGAGCTGGAGGAGCGAGTCACGGGTGATGCCGGCGAGGAGCGAACCGGTCAGCGTGGGCGTGACGATCCGGGGCTTCCCGCCGGCCTCGGAGCCGTACACGAAGTACAGGTTCATGCCGCCGAGCTCCTCGACCCACTTGTGCTCCACGGCGTCGAGGTAGGCGACCTGGTCGCAGCCCTTCGCCGCCGCCTCGGCCTGGGCGAGCAGCGAGGCCGCGTAGTTGCCGCCGGTCTTGGCGTCGCCCACACCGCCGGGGACCGCGCGGACGCGGTCCTCGGAGAGCCAGATGGAGACGGGCTTCACACCGCCGGGGAAGTACGGACCGGCGGGCGACGCGATGACGACGAAGAGGTACTCGTTGGCAGGCCGGACGCCGAGCCCGACCTCGGTCGCGATCATGAACGGACGCAGGTAGAGGGACTCCTCGCCGCCGTGCGCCGGGACCCATGCCTTGTCCTGCTGGACGAGCACGTCACACGCCTCGATGAAGGTCTCGACGGGCAGCTCCGGCATCGCCAGACGGCGGGCGGACGCCTGGAAGCGCCGGGCGTTGGCGTCGGGGCGGAAGCTGGCGACCGAGCCGTCGGGGCGGCGGTAGGCCTTCAGGCCCTCGAAGATCTCCTGCGCGTAGTGCAGGACGTTCGTGGCCGGGTCGAGGGAGAGCGGGCCGTACGGCACGAGCTGGCCGTCGTGCCAGCCGCGGCCCTCGGTCCACCGGATGGTCACCATGTGGTCGGTGAAGTGGCGGCCGAATCCCGGGTTGGCCAGGATCGCCTCGCGCTCCGCGTCGGACAGCGGGCTGGAGGAGGGCTTGAGCTCGATCGTGGGCGTCGTCATGAGTGCTTGTCCTTCACCGGTTGTGTGTGACGGACCGCGCTCACGCCGCTATCAGTGCTCTGCTAGGACGTCCGAGCTTTCCCGCATGCCGCGGCCCCACGCTCGATTATCGCCCGTGGGGTCCGGTGCACGAAAACGGTGTGCATACGGTCCAGGATGTGATGGTGGCACCCTGCGACCGCATAGGTACAGCCGCCGGGTGCGGAATGCGACCCGGCGGCTGTGTGATGCGTCAGTCGGCGGGTCAGCTCGCTACGCGTACCGCGAGCGCGTCACCGATCTCGTCCGTCGTACGGAGGGAGTCGCCGCGCTCGGTCAGGTCGGCGGCGACGGCCGCCTCGATGCGGCCGGCCTCGTTCTCGTAACCGAGGTGGCGCAGCAGGAGCGCGACGGACAGGACGGTGGCCGTGGGGTCGGCCTTGCCCTGGCCCGCGATGTCCGGCGCGGAGCCGTGGACCGGCTCGAACATGGACGGGAACTCGCCGCTCGGGTTGATGTTGCCGGAGGCGGCGACGCCGATGCCGCCGGAGACGGCCGCGGCGAGGTCGGTGATGATGTCGCCGAAGAGGTTGTCGGTGACGATCACGTCGAAGCGCTCGGGCTGCGTGACGAGGAAGATCGTCGCCGCGTCCACGTGCAGGTAGTCCGTGGTGACCTCGGGGAACTCCTCGGCCACCTTGTTGAAGATGTTGGTCCAGAGGTGACCCGCGTACGCCAGGACGTTGTTCTTGTGGACCAGCGTCAGCTTCTTGCGCGGGCGGGCCTGGGCGCGGGCGAAGGCGTCGCGGACGACGCGCTCGACACCGAAGGCCGTGTTGACGGAGACCTCGGTGGCGACCTCGTGCGGCGTACCGGTCCTGATCGAGCCGCCGTTGCCGGTGTACGGACCCTCGGTGCCCTCGCGGACCACGATGAAGTCGATCTCGGGCTGGCCCTTGAGCGGGGTCGACACGCCGGGGAGCAGCTTCGAGGGACGCAGGTTGACGTGGTGGTCGAAGAGGAAGCGGAGCTTCAGCAGGAAGCCGCGCTCCAGCACGCCGGACGGGACCGACGGGTCGCCGATCGCGCCGAGCAGGATGGCGTCGTGCTGCTTCAACGCCGCGACATCGGCGTCGGTGAGGGTCTCACCGGTCGCGTGGTAGCGCTTGGCGCCGAAGTCGTACTCCTTCGTCTCCAGCTTCACGTCCTGCGGGAGCGCGGCGGCGAGGACCTTGAGGCCCTGGGCCACGACCTCCTGGCCGATGCCGTCGCCGGGAATGACTGCGAGATTGATGCTGTGAGACATGTCGGCACCCTACTCCTCGTCCCAGCGGCTGACACTCATTGTCCACCATCCGGACGGATTCGCTTGCGGCGAGATTCTTTGGATTTCGTTCATCCCGTGTCTGGCGCGCGGTCGTAAGTTACTGGCAAGTTGCCCGCCATGACTGAGGACACCCCACGCTTCGGGATCCCCGAGGCCCTCGCCCGTCGTATGTCCATGCCGGAGCAACACGAGTACCTGCGCGCGAAGTTGACGCGGCGTCGCGTTCTCGCCGGGTCGGCGGCGGGGGCCGCCGCGGCCGGTACCGGGTTGCTCGCGACCGGCCCGGCGGCCGCCTCCCCGGCCTCCGGCGCGAGCGTCCGCCCGAACCTCGGCCCGACCCTGGTGACGGCCGCCGCCACCGCCGCCGTGGACGGCTCGCTCGTCGCGCCGTTCGGGCGCCACCTCGCGTTCGGCGCGGACCCCCGGACCCGGATGCGGATCTCCTGGCAGGTGCCGTTCGCCGTCTCCCGCCCGTACGTCCGGGTCGGGACGCGCCCGTGGGAGCTCGGGGCGCGCGTCGAGGCCGAGGTGCGCGCGCTGCACACGCCCTCGCTCTCCCGGAAGCTGCCGGCGGTCGACCAGTACTACCTGCACGTCGGTCTGGACGGGCTGCGGCCCGGCACGACGTACTACTACGGCGTGGGGCATGACGGTTTCGACCCCGCCTCCCCCGAGCGGCTCTCCACGCTCGGTTCGTTCCGTACGGCTCCGGCGGCGCCCGAGACCTTCGTCTTCACGGCCTTCGGCGACCAGGGCGTGAGCTACCACGCGCTCGCCAACGACCAGCTGATCCTCGGCCAGAACCCGGCCTTCCACCTCCACGCCGGCGACATCTGCTACGCCGACAGCACCGGTCAGGGCAAGGAGTCGGACACGTACGACGCCCGCGTCTGGGACCAGTTCCTGGCGCAGACGGAGAGCGTGGCGGCGCGCGTGCCGTGGATGGTGACGACGGGCAACCACGACATGGAGGCGTGGTACTCGCCGAACGGCTACGGCGGCCAGGCGGCCCGCTGGTCGCTCCCGGACAACGGCCCGGACCCGGACCGCGCGCCGGGGATCTACTCCTTCACCTACGGCAACGTCGGGGTCGTCGCGCTCGACGCCAACGACGTCTCGTACGAGATACCGGCCAACCGGGGCTATACGGAGGGGCGCCAGACCGCCTGGCTGGACCGGCGGCTCGGCGAGCTGCGGGCCCGCCCCGAGATCGACTTCGTGGTGGTCTTCTTCCACCACTGCGCCTACTCGACCTCCACCCACGCCTCGGACGGCGGAGTCCGCGACGCGTGGCTGCCGCTGTTCACCGAGCACCAGGTGGATCTGGTGATCAACGGCCACAACCACGTCTACGAACGCACGGACGCGATCAAGGGCGGCGAGGTCGGCAGGCCGGTGCCGATCGGCGGGACGACGGACCCGACGCGCGACGGCATCGTGTACGTGACGGCCGGCGGCGCGGGCAAGGATCTGTACGGCTTCGGGCTCGGCGTCCAGGACAGCTACGAGGGGCACGTCCACGACCACGAGCACATCGTGACGTACCACTGGACCAAGCTGCGGCTGCCGGACCCGGACACCGTGGAGTGGTCGCGGGTGCGCTACACCGGCTTCTCGTTCCTGGCGGTGGAGGCGGTGGCCGGGGCTTCGCCGGTGCTCAAGGTCTCGGCGCTCGCCGAGAGCGGCGAGCGCATCGACCACTTCGAGGTCAAACGGTCCTAGACGAGGGGCTCAGTGGCCCGTGGACCCGCCGTTGTCGCGGCGGTCGAGGGCCCGCTGGAGGGCGGCGGCGGCGTTCTTACGGGCGTCGTCGCTGGGGCGGGTGGCGGAGTGGCGGACGCGGCGGACGGTCTCAGCGGCCATGGGGATCGACTCCTTGAGATCAGTGGTGATCCGAGATCAGTGGTGATCGAAGGCGCCGGAAGGGGCGGGGAGCGCCGCCGCAGGGGTTGCCTGCACAGGGGCATCGCGCTCACGACCGCCATTCGCTGATGGAGCGAGACGTTCGGCTCCTACAAAGCTAGGACAGGCGGCCGCGTCTGTCTCCACAATTACTCGGACTTCCTACTATCTGAGACGGCGGGTTTCCCGCAGGGCCCGGATGAGGGCCTGGACGGCGAGCGATTTCGCCAGTTCAGGGGTGGTGACATAGCCGACGGACCGGGTCGGGGGCTCTGGACCGAGATCGCTGATCGCCACCGAGGGCGGTGCTCCGACCAGGGACATCTCCGGCATCACGGCCATCCCGAAACCGCTGCTCACCATCGACAGCACCGCTCCGTCGTCCTCGGCCTCGACGGTCGCCGGCGGCAGCCACTCCTGGGCCGCCCACCACTCGCGGGTGTACGAGGTGCAGTTCTCCGCCCAGTCCACCAGCGGCAGCGAGCGCGGGGCCGCGTGACCCGCCGGGTGCACCAGGGCGTACCCCTCCTCGACGAGCACCCCGCCGACCAGCCCGGGCGGTACGGGAGAGGTCGTCCCGATCGTCGCGACACCGAGGTCCGCCCGCCCGTCCAGGACCTCAC
The DNA here is from genome assembly GCF_040611675.1 of Streptomyces sp. NPDC006551. NCBI lineage: Bacteria > Bacillati > Actinomycetota > Actinomycetes > Kitasatosporales > Streptomycetaceae > Streptomyces > Streptomyces sp. NPDC006551. The sequence goes on along the minus strand of NZ_JBEXOT010000017.1, from coordinate 102,643 downwards.
CGGCCGTCCCGCGCCCCACCTCCCGCACGATCCGCACCTCGGGGACAATCTCGGGATGGCGGGCGGCCAGGCGCTCGAGGGCGGGCGGCAGCAGATGCAGGGCGGCGCTGCGGAAGGCTGCGATCCGCAGCGGCCCGGCTGCGGTGCCGGTCTCCGCGCCGCGCACCTCGGCGGCCATCACCTCCAGAAGCCGCAGCACCCGTCGCGCGTAGGCGAGGGCCCGCTCCCCGGCCGGCGTGGGTGTGGCGCCCGTCCGCCCCCGGTCGAAGAGGACCGCACCCAGCTTGCGCTCGCTGGCGCGCACCGAGTGGGAGACGGCGGACTGCGTCATGCGGAGCGCGACGGCGGCGGTCGAGAAGCCGCGCTCGCGCCCGACGGCGACCAGGACGCGCAGCTCCCGGGGCGCGAGATCGTTCATCAATGGGGTCTCACCTCGGGGTATGAGCGGAATTCATGGCTCGGTCGGTTCCATCGACGCAACCTACTGCCCGACCGCCGGATTCCTTCCTACGGTCTCGGGCATGACGAACGACACCATGATCACCGTCCAGCAGACGGCCCGCCCCGACGGCTTTCCCACCCCGGCCCACTTCGCCTTCGTCGAGGGCCCCGTCCCCGCCCCGGCGCCCGGCACCGCCCTCGTCGAGAATCTCCAGTGGTCCGTGGACCCCTACCACCGTGAGGCGATGGAAGACGGTTCCCTGTGGGCGCTGAACGCTCCCATGGAGGGGCGCACCCTCGGCCGGGTCCTCGACTCCCGTACGCCGGAACTGGCCCCCGGCGACCTGGTCCTGCACCGCGAGGGCTGGCGCACCCACGCCGTGGTCGCGCCGGACGAGGCGAGGCCGGTTCCGGACTTCGACGGCGTGCCCCTCGCCGCGCACCTGAGCGTGCTCGGCGGTACGGGCCTGTCGGCCTATGTCGGCCTGACCCGGATCGCGCGGCTCCAGCGGGGCGAGGACCTGTTCGTCTCCGCCGCGGCCGGCGGGGTCGGCACGGCCGCCGGCCGTTTCGCCCGCCTCCTCGGCGCCGGCCGGATCGTGGGCAGCGCGGGCTCGGCGCGCAAGGTCGCGTACCTCACCGAACGGGTCGGGTACGACGCGGCGTTCGACTACCACGGCGGACCGGTCACCGAACTGCTGGCCGAGGCGGCCCCGGACGGGCTCGACGCCGTGCTCGACGGCGTGGGCGGCGACCACCTGGAGGCCGCCATCGCCGCGCTGCGCGACCACGGCCGGATCGCCTGGGTCGGCGCCGTCGCTCAGTACCACTCCCTCTCCGCTCCCCCGCCCGCCCCGCGCAACCTCTTCGACGTGGTGGGCAAGAACCTGCGCCTCGAAGGCTTTCTGGTGCGCGATCACCAGGACGCGCAGCGGGAGTTGTACGACTTCGCGGTGCCCCACCTCCAGAGCGGGCGACTGCCGCTGGACGTGACGGTGGTGGAGGGGTTCGAGAACATCGTGGACGCCTTCCTCGGGATGCTGCGCGGCGAGAACACCGGGAAGATGCTGGTGTCCCGGCTCGTCGACCACGCTAGCTAGATTGCTTTCCTACCTAGGTGGTGATGGAATGCACTCATGGCCGCAGACCGCAGATCCAGCTGGCTCAAGGGAGTCCTCGACCTGCTCGTCCTCTCCTGCCTGACCGACGGCGAGAGTTACGGGTACGAGATCGCCAAGTCGCTCGCCGAGGCGGGACTCGGCGAGGTCAAGGGCGGGACGCTCTACCCCGTGCTCAACCGGCTGGAGGAAGCGGGCCTGCTGGAGGCCGAGTTCCGGGCCGCCGAGCGGGGACCGGGGCGCCGTTACTACCGGCTGACCGAGCGGGGGCGCGAGCATCTCGCCACCGAGAGCGGGGCCTGGCTGGACTTCCACACGGCCGTACGGATGAAGCTGCACCCAGGGGGATCGACACCATGACCACGGACACGTACTTCCAGGAGCTCGCCACCGCGCTGCGCACCGCGGGCGTGCCGCGCGCGCAGATCGACGCGACCGTCGACGACCTGCGCGGCCATCTCGCCCAGACGGGGATGACGGCGGAGGAGGAGTTCGGTCCGGCCGCCGCCTTCGCGGCGCAGCTCGGCGGTCTCGCGCCGCTGCCCGGCGAGCCGGACGAGGCGGCGGAGAGCTGGACCTGGACCGCGGACCTCTTCAACGACCGGCGGATGCTGGCGGTCCACGGCGACCAGGGCTGGGAGGTGGAGTCCCTCGACGCGCTCGGACGGTTCGTGTGCCGCCGGGCCCCGGGGGCGGCGCTGCGCTGGGAGTACCGGCGCGAGGTGATCAAGGGCCGGCGCCGCGATCAGGTCTTGGGAGAGCTGGAGCCCGAGGGCTGGGAGTTGTGCGGCGAATGGATGATGTACGGCTACTTCAAGCGCCCGAAGGCGGCGAGCGCGGGCCCGGCGGGCGAGCTCGGCGCCCGTCCGGCACGCCCTCGCGGATGGCTGTTCCTGAGCCGCCGGGGCAAGGTGGCGCTCGCCGTCTGGGCGGTCGCCGTGGTGGCCTGCCTGGCGGCGGTCGGCATGGGGCTCGGGATGCCGGGGTACGCCATCGCGCTCTTCGGCGTGGGCTGGGCGATCTCGGCGACGTACACGGCGAAGCTGGAGACGGACAAGGGGCGCGTGGGCCAAGGCCGTTGAGGGGGCGGACGGACGCGGTGGCACCGGCCGCGCCGCTCCCGAGCCTCACATCACATCGCCGTCACGCCAGTCGAAGACGAGCGGGGCGGCGGGGTCGGGCAGGCGGCCGCCCCCGGCCGGGCGCAGATACGTGGAGTCCTCCTCGTCCCGCAGCCGGACGATCCCGTCCGGGCTCAGGACCTCGATCCGGCCCTGCCACAGCGTCCAGCCACGGGCGCGGTAGAGCGCGGCCCCCTCGTCGGAGGCGGACAGCGCCCCGAAGGCGTACGCCCCGTCGATCACCCGCTCCAGTTCGGCCATGACGACGCCGGCCAGTCCCTGCCGACGCCGATCGGCGCGGACGGCGACACCTTCGACGTAACCGACGCGCAGGGAACGTCCGTCGTGCAGCACTCGGCGCATGACCACGCTGCCGTGGGCGGCGACGCCCCGCTCGTCCTCCACGCAGGCGTGCACGCCACCGAGGGTGTGGTCCCAGTCCTCGTCGGAGAAGTCTCCCTCGAAGGCGGTGTCGAGCATCTGCCGGACGGCGAGGAGCCGTTCGGTTCCCAGAGCGTGGGTGGGCGCGGTCGTCAGAGTCATGCTCCGAGTCTCCCCCTCCACGCCCACCTAACCACTCACCGGCTCTTGACCAGTTAACCCTGACGGTGCTTGACTCCCACTTATAACCATCAAAGAAGACTTGAGGGGTTAGGCATGCTCACCGTGCAGCAGGTACACCACCGCACCACCACGGTCCGGGGCCACGAGATCCATTACCGCGAGGCGGGCTCGGCCGACGCCCCCGTCCTCCTCCTGCTGCACGGCTTCCCCACCAGCTCGCACATGTTCCGCGACCTGATCCCGCTGCTCGCCGACCGCTACCGGCTCATCGCCCCCGACCATCTCGGCTTCGGCCGCAGCGCCGCGCCCCCGGCCGACGAGTTCGACTACACCTTCGCCGAACTGGCCGCGCTCACCGCCGAGTTCACCGAGACCCTGGGTCTCGCCCGGTTCGCGCTGTACATCCAGGACTACGGCGCCCCCATCGGCCTGCGCCTGGCCCTCGCCCACCCCGAGCGCATCACCGCGATCGTCACCCAGAACGGCAATGCCTACGAGGAGGGCCTGGGCAAGGAGGCCTGGGCGCCCGTCCTCGCCCTGATCGCCGACCGCACCCCGCGGACGGAGGCCCCGGTCCGCGCGATCCGCTCACTGGACGGCATCAGGTGGCAGTACGAGACGGGCGTCCCGGCCGAGTTCCGCGACCTCCTCAGCCCCGACGCCTGGCATCACGACGCGGCGCTGATGGCCCGCGACGGCCAGGACGCCGTCCAGCTGGACCTGATCAGCGACTACGGCTCCAACTTCGCCCTCTACCCCGCGTTCCAGGAGTACTTCCGCACCTCCCGGGTCCCCCTGCTCGCGGTCTGGGGCGCGGGCGACGAGGTCTTCGTCCCGGCGGGCGCCGAAGCCTTCCGCCGCGACCTCCCGCACGCGGAGATCCACCTGCTCCCGACGGGTCACTTCGCCCTGGAGACACACGCGCCGTCGATCGCGGCGCTCATCGGCGATTTCCTCGAACGCGCTGTGCGGGTGGACGCCGACAGGGCACCCCGGTGACCCCGCCCGCACAGGAACCGCCCCCGTCCTCGGTTGGGGGACCCAGGAGGGGGGCGGTGTCAGGGGGGCCTCAGGGAGGCGGGGGCGTCAGCCCATGTGGGGGTAGCCGTAGTCGGTCGGCGGGACCAGGGTCTCCTTGATCGCGCGGGTCAGCGTCCAGCGCATCAGGTTCTGCGGGGCGCCGGCCTTGTCGTTCGTGCCGGAGGCGCGGCCGCCGCCGAAGGGCTGCTGGCCGACGACGGCGCCGGTCGACTTGTCGTTGATGTAGAAGTTGCCCGCGGCGTAGCGGAGCTTGTCCATCGCGTGGGCCGCGGCGGCGCGGTCACCGGCGATGATCGAGCCGGTCAGCGCGTACGCCGACACCGACTCCATCTGCTCCAGCATCTGCTCGTACTTGTCGTCCTCGTAGACGTGCACGGCGAGGATCGGGCCGAAGTACTCGGTCGTGAAGACCTCGTTCTCCGGGTCGGAGCACTCGATGACGGTCGGGCGGACGAACCAGCCCTCCGAGTCGTCGTAGCTGCCGCCGGCGACGATCGTGCAGGTCGGGTCGGCCTTCGCGCGGTCGATCGCGGCCTTGTTCTTGGCGAAGGCACGCTCGTCGATCACGGCGCCGATGAAGTTCGACAGGTCGGTGACGTCACCCATCTTGATGCCGTCGACCTCGGCCGCGAACTCCTCCTTGAAGCCCGAGTTCCAGAGGGAGGCCGGGACGTACGCGCGCGAGGAAGCGGAGCACTTCTGGCCCTGGAACTCGAAGGAGCCGCGGGTCAGCGCGGTCTTCAGGATGGCGCGGTCGGCGCTCGGGTGGGCGACGACGAAGTCCTTGCCGCCGGTCTCGCCGACGATCCGCGGGTAGGAGCGGTACTTCTCGATGTTGTTGCCGACCGTCTTCCACAGGTGCTGGAAGGTCTTGGTCGAGCCGGTGAAGTGGATACCGGCCAGCTCCGGGTGGTTCAGGGCCACCTCGGAGACGGCGATGCCGTCGCCCGTCACCAGGTTGATGACGCCCTTGGGCAGACCGGCCTCCTCCAGGAGCTCCATGAGGAGCACCGCGGAGTGGGTCTGCGTCGGGGACGGCTTCCAGACCACCACGTTGCCCATGAGGGCGGGGGCGGTGGGCAGGTTGCCCGCGATGGCGGTGAAGTTGAACGGCGTGATCGCGTAGACGAAGCCCTCCAGCGGGCGGTGGTCCAGACGGTTCCACACACCCGGGGAGTTCGCCGGCGGCTGCTCGGCGAGGATCTGGCGGGCGTAGGACACGTTGAAGCGCCAGAAGTCGACGAGCTCGCACGGGGTGTCGATCTCGGCCTGCTGGGCGGTCTTCGACTGGCCGAGCATGGTGGAGGCGGCCAGCGTCTCGCGCCAGGGGCCGGCGAGCAGCTCGGCGGCGCGCAGGATGATCGCGGCGCGGTCGTCGAAGGACATCGCGCGCCAGGCCGGAGCGGCGGCCAGGGCGGCGTCGACGGCGTCCTGGGCGTCCTGCCGCGTGGCCCCGGCGAAGGTGCCGATGACGGCCTTGTGGTTGTGCGGCTGTACGACGTCGACGCGCTCACCGCCGCCCATGCGCTTCACGCCGCCGATGGTCATCGGCAGCTCGCGCGGGTTCTCGGCCAGCTCCTTGAGCTTGGCCTCCAGGCGGGCACGCTCGGGGGAACCGGGGGCGTAGCTGTGCACCGGCTCGTTGACCGGAGTGGGGACCTGGGTGACAGCGTCCATGAGTCTCGTAACTCCTTGTGAGAGGTGGGCTCAGCCCTTGGTGAGGATGGAACGGGCGAAGAAGAGGAGGTTGGCCGGCTTCTCCGCGAGGCGGCGCATGAAGTAGCCGTACCAGTCGGTGCCGTACGCGGTGTAGACGCGCATGCGGTGACCCTCGGCGGCGAGACGGTTCTGCTCCTCGCTACGGATGCCGTACAGCATCTGGAACTCGTACTCGTCCAGTTTGCGCCCGGCGCGGCGCGCGAGCTCCTGGCCGATCGAGATCAGGCGCGGGTCGTGCGAGCCGATCATCGGGTAGCCCTCGCCGTCCATCAGGATCTTCATGATCCGGACGTACGCCTTGTCGATCTCGGCCTTGTCCTGCAGGGCGACGGACGCGGGCTCCTTGTAGGCGCCCTTCACGATCCGGACGCGGGAGCCGTCGGCGGCGAGGCGGCGGGCGTCCTCCTCCGTGCGGAAGAGGTACGCCTGGATGACGCAGCCGGTCTGCGGGAAGTCCTTCCGCAGCTCCTCGTGGATGGCGAACATCGAGTCGAGGGTGGTGTGGTCCTCGGCGTCGAGAGTGACCGTGGTGCCGATCCCGGCGGCGGCTTCGACGACCGGGCGGACGTTGGCCAGAGCCAGCTCGTGCCCGTTCTCCAGCGCCTGGCCGAACATCGACAGCTTGACGGACATCTCGGCGCGCTCGCCGAGGCCCAGCTCCTCGAGGCGGCCGATGAGCTCCAGGTAGGCGTCCCGGGCGGCGTAGGACTGCTCGACGGTGGTGATGTCCTCGCCCACGACGTCGAGGGTGACCTCCAGGCCCCGGCCGGTGAGGTCCTCGACGATCGGGATCACGTGCTCGACGGTCTCACCGGCGATGAACCGGTCGACGACCTGCTTGGTCCCCGGGGCGGCCGAGACGAAACGGCGCATCTTGTCGCTGCGGGACGCGGCGAGGATCACGGGACCCAGCACGGGGCACCTCCTGAGGGCGGGGTGTTGAAAGGTGCCGTATCCGAACGTACGGAAAGTTTCGGAAACAGCACGGAGAACCACCGTGAAACCTAAGGATCGCTCCGATCGTCTGCCATCGACAGCTGTCACGCATCCGTGGACGGCATCTCAGACATCTGTATGAAGGATCCGGCGGCGGGTGCGAGAATGGCCGGGTGAAGGGCGATTACCAGGAGCTGGTGGACGAGATCTCGGCACTGCTCGGCGCCCCGGCGACGCTGGAGAACCGGGATTTCGGTCTGATCGCCTTCGGGGCCCACGACAGCGACAGCTTCTTCGACGAATCCGCGCTGGACCCGGTCCGCACCCGCTCGATCCTGACCAGGAAGTCGACGCCGGCGGTCCGGGCCTGGTTCGAGGGCTTCGGCATCACCCGGGCGACCGGGCCGGTGCGGATCCCGGCGGCGCCGGACGCGGGAGTCCTCCGGGACCGGATCTGTCTGCCCGTACGGCATCGGGGCATCGTCCTCGGATACGTCTGGCTCCTCGACGCCGAGCCGGGGCCCTCCCCCGCCCGGCTGGCGGCGGCGATGGAGGTCGCCGCCCGGATCGGCGACCTGCTCGCGGACGAGGAGCGGGCGGGCGCGGACCTCTCCCGAGAGCTGCGGGCGGCCCTGAGCGCGGAGCGCGGCTGGCAGTACGACATGGCACTCGCGGCCCTGCGCACGGCCCTCGGTCCCGACGCGGACGGTCTGCACGCGCTGGTGTGCGTCGCCCCGTGGCCGGACGAGGAGGGCCCGTCCTTCCGTACGATCCCCGGCGCGGCGGCGCTGTGCACCCTCCCGTGGCGGCTTCCGGCGGGATCGGGCTCCGGCGGTACGGCCGGCCGGACCGGGTACGGCGAGGCACCGGGCCCCACCGGAGCGGACCCGGGCGCCGGACCCGGTGCGCGCGGCGCGGCCGGGGCCCGATCGCGACACGGCGAAGCATCCGGGGGTGCCAAGGTCCGGGACACGACGGACGCCGCCGGCCCCCTCGCCGTCACGGGACCGGCCGGGCCGTACGGCGCCCGGGGATCCGACACCGCCCACGCGCTGGCGGTCGTGGTGCGCCTGCGGTCCGCCGACAACCTGGCGCCCGCGACGACGGCGGCCACCCGGCTGCGGGACGCCGCCGGCCCGGGCGCCGTCGCGGGCATCGCCGGGCCCCGGCGCGGGCTCCCGGAGCTCGACACGGCCTGGCACGAGGCCACCGCCGCCGCCCGGGCCGCCGCCGCCCAGCCCCGGCTCGGGCCGCAGGCCCTCTGGTCCGCCATCGGCCCGTACCGTCTGCTCACCGCCCTCCCGGCCGGCGAACCCGACCCGGCGGTCCGCGCCCTCCTCACCCCCGCCCACGCCGAACTGGCCCGCACGGCCGAGACGTTCCTCGACCACGCGGGCCAGGCGGGCCGCACGGCGGCCGCCCTCGGCATCCACCGTCAGACCCTCTACTACCGCCTCTCCCGCGTCGAACAGCTCACCGGCCTCGACCTCGACGCGGGCGAGGACCGCCTGCTCCTCCACATGGCGCTCAAGGCGGCGCGACTCTGACGGCCTCCAGCGGTTTATAAGATCAGGCTCATGCCGATGGGGAGCAGGGCAACGGAAACCTGGGCACCGCCGACGCCCACCGAGCGGTCGCTGCGCGAGGCGGTGACGCGGGGGGACGAGGCGGGGTCGCTCGACGTACTCGCCCGCGGGCGTCTGTACGTACTGACCGCCCGGGTGCACGCCGACGCCCCGGGCTACACCGCTCCCCTGCCGTCGCAGCGCGACAAGGCCGCCCGCCGTACCGTCGTCCCGGTCCTCACCGAGGGCATGCTGCCGCCGTGGCACCCGGAGTGGGTGTTCCGGCAGACGACGCTCGACCAGCTCGCACAGGCATGGCCGGACAACAAGTGGTGGCTCGCGGTCAATCCGGACACCCCGTACGCCGCCGTCCTCCAGGCCCGGCCCGCGCATCGCCAGGCGTGGCGGGACGCCGCCGCGCGCTCGGCCGGGTCGACGCGGATGCGGCTGATCACCCACGCCGGCGGACACCTGCACGGGCCGGTCGCGTCCGGTCTCGCGCTCGGCGCCCATCTCGCGATCGTCAACGGCCTCGCGTGGAACCTGCTCGGCGCCGCCTACGAGGACTACCCGACGGACGTCGCGCGGCTGCGCAGCCCGTGGGGCGTCACCCAACGGGCCGGTTACCACCGGACGTTCGAGAGCCTGCTGGCCACCCGGCTCGTCGGACGCGTCGCCGAACTCGTCCTGCGGACCCGGCGAGGGCTCGTGGCGCGGCTCGGCCGGACGCCCTCCCCCGAGGAGTGGGCCGCCGGGGTCACCACGGCCCTCGGCGGACGGTACGCGGACGAGGACGACCTCCGGGAGGCCGCCGAGTTCCGGCGGAGGATCGCGCACTACGAGGACCGGTTCCGCGCCGACGGCGTCCTCGCGCCCGACGGCCGGGTCGACACCCTGGCCGCCTTCGACCACGGCCGCGCGGTGAACGTCGTACGCCTGGCGCTCGGCGCGCGGTACTGCGACCCGGCGGAGGCCGAGCAGGCCGTCCTGCGGATCGTCGGCCCCGCCCGGCAGGCGTACGGCTCCTGGGCGGACTTCTCCCTCGGCTACCTCCTCGCCCGGCTGATCCACTTCGACGAGGGCGATCCCGAGGGCATGTACCAGGAGTGCCTGGCTCTCCACCGCACCCTCACCCAGGACCCCGCGAGCCCGTACCGGAACATCCCATGGTCATGACTCCCCCGCCCGTTCCCCCGCCCCTCCCCCACGGCGTCCCCTGGGCGCCGCCGACGGAGACCGAGCACCTGCTGTACGAGGCGGGCCTGCGGGGCGACGTGGAGGCCCAACTCCGCGTGCTCGCCGGGACGCACCTCTTCATCGGCGTGCCGAAGGCCGAGGTCGACGCGGAACCCGAGACGGTCTACTGGCGCGCCCTGCCCCACGAGAGCGGGCGCACCGTCCGGCCGCTGCTCACCCGGGGGATGCTGCCGCCCTGGCACCCGGAGTGGGTGTTCCACAGCGTCACGCTCCGGTGGGCCGCCGAGTTCGAGGGATGGCGTGATCCGTGGCAGCTGCTCGCGGTGAACGGCGGCACCCCCGCGCAGCTGCTGCTGCCCACCACGCCGCAGCACCGCGCCTTCTGGCTCCGCTGTTACGCCGAGAACGACCGGGCGGCCGGCGACCGGCTCGTCGCCCTGCGGCACGGCGCCCTGTACGGGCCGCTCGCCTACGGCCTGGCCTGCGGCGCGCACCTGGCGATCGGCAACGGCGTTCCGTGGAACGAGGTCGGCACCGTGTACACCGGCTACACCGACGAGCTCGACACGCTGAGCGAGTCGTGGGGCATCACCGATCGCGCGGGCTGGCAGCGGCAGTTGAACGTCCTGCTCGACGCGCGCAACAGCCCGCCGGAGCCCGACTTCGCCCTGCGGGTGCGCGAGGAGCTGCGGTCCCGTCACGGCGAGCTGCCGTCGCCCGACATGTGGCGCGAGACCGCCGCGGGCCACGCCCAGGACATCGGCGCGGGCCAGGCGGCGGTCACGCACATCGAGGAGCTGGTGCGCCGCATCCTGCGGTACGAGGCCCGGTTCCGCGCCGACGGGCTGCTGCCGCCGGACGGCAGGGTGCGGACGACGGTCGCCTACGACTACGGCCGGGCGGTCAACCTGGCCCGCTGGGGCCTGTCGGCCCGGTTCTGCGCGCCGCCGGAGGCCGAGCAGGCGATCGTCTACGCGGGGGCGCTGAGCAAGTCGGCGTACACCTCGTGGCAGGAGTTCTCGGCCGGGTACGCCCTGGGGCGGGTGCTGCGCTTCGACGGCGAGGAGTACGGCCGGTTCTACGAGCAGAACGTCATCGCGCACCGCGCCCTGTCGGAGCACGAGGGCAGCCCCTGGCACCACATCCCGTGGCGCTGACGGGCCGCTGCCCGCCGCGGGGACGGTGCCGGGCCGGCGGGTGCCGGGCCGGCGCGCCCGGTCCTTCGTGCCAGTGCCGGGGTGTCAGTCGCGCTCGCCCATCAGGACCCTGAGCCCCTCGGTCAGATCGTCCGCCGTCGGCGCCGTCTCCGGGTCCACCATCCACTGGATCATCACGCCCGTCGCCAGCGCCTGACAGAGCAGACCCGCCACCCTGGCCTTCTCCGGGTCCGCCTCGGGGTCCAGACCCAGGAAGGTCTCGGCCATCCCCAGGCGGCCTTCGCGCTGCGGCTCCTTGATCGCCTCGCGGAGCTTCTCGTCGTCGTCGAGACGCGTGACGACCTCCGTCTGCAGCTTCCAGACCGGCCGGCTGGCGTCCGCCGCCCCGATGACCTGCTCCCAGACGGCGTGGAAGCGCTGGTACGGATCGGCCGGCAGCTCCTTCCTGTCCTCACCGCCGCCGGCCGGGCCGACCTGGTCGCCCCACTCCTCCGTCAGCGCCAGGTAAGCCTGCTGGAGCAGCGCGTCCTTGGAGCCGTAGTGGTAGCCGATGGAGGCCAGGTTGGTGCCCGAGGCGGCGACGATGTCCCGCGCCGTGGTGCGGGCGTACCCCTTCTCCAGGAGGCAGCGCTTGGCGCCGTCGAGCAGGTCTTCGCGATGTCCCATGACAGCACTGTACCCGGCACCTAGACGACCGTGTAAGACGGACGTCTGCGTACCGGGTACGGATGCGGGAGCGTACGAACGCCCCTCAGGTCAGATCAGGTTGACCGAACGGGCCGAGGTCGCGCCGATCTCCTCCGCGATCTCCGCGAGCACGTTCGCCGGCACCGTGTCGTCGACGGTGAGCACGACGAGGGCCTCGCCGCCCTCCTCCGTACGGGAGACCTGCATGCCCGCGATGTTCAGGCCGGCCTCACCGAGGATCCGGCCGACGGTGCCGACGACACCCGGACGGTCTTCGTAGCGCAGCACCACCATGTGGTCGGCGAGCGCCAGGTCCACGTCGTACTCGCCGACGGCGACGATCTTCTGCAGGTGCTTGGGGCCGGCCAGCGTGCCGGAGACCGAGACCTCCTCGCCGCCCGAGAGCGTGCCGCGCACGGTGACCATGTTGCGGTGGTCCGGCGACTCGCTCGACGTCGTCAGCCGAACCTCGACACCGCGCTCCTGCGCGAACAGCGGGGCGTTGACGTACGACACGGTCTCGTCGACCACGTCCTCGAACACGCCCTTGAGCGCGGAGAGTTCGAGCACCTTCACATCGTGCTGGGTGATCTCGCCGTACACCTCGACGTCGAGACGGACCGCGACCTCACCGGCCAGCGCGGTGAAGATCCGGCCGAGACGCTCGGCGAGCGGCAGGCCCGGCTTGACGTCCTCGGCGATGACACCGCCCTGGACGTTGACCGCGTCCGGCACCAGCTCGCCGGCGAGCGCGAGGCGCACCGAACGGGCGACCGCGATACCGGCCTTCTCCTGCGCCTCGTCCGTGGACGCGCCGAGGTGCGGGGTGCAGACGACCTGGTCGAGCTCGAAGAGCGGGGAGTCCGTGCAGGGCTCCTTCGCGTACACGTCGAGGCCCGCGCCGGCGACCCGGCCCTCCTTGAGGGCGGAGAAGAGCGCGGCCTCGTCGACGATCCCGCCGCGCGCGGCGTTGACGATCCGGACGCTCGGCTTGACCTTGTGCAGCGCCTCGTCGCCGATGAGACCGAGGGTCTCGGGGGTCTTCGGCAGGTGGACGGTGATGAAGTCGGCGACCTCCAGGAGCTCGTCCAGGGCCAGCAGCTTCACCCCCATCTGGGCGGCGCGGGCCGGCTGCACATAGGGGTCGTACGCGACGATCTTCATGCCGAACGCGGACATGCGCTGGGCGACCAGGACACCGATGCGGCCGAGGCCGACGACGCCCAGGGTCTTCTCGCTCAGCTCGACGCCCGTGTACTTCGACCGCTTCCACTCGCCGTTCTTCAGAGCGGTGTTGGCCTGCGGGATGTTGCGGGCGGTGGCGACGAGCAGACCGCACGCGAGCTCGGCGGCGGTGACGATGTTCGAGGTCGGCGCGTTGACGACCATCACGCCGGCCTTGGTGGCGGCGGAGACGTCGACGTTGTCCAGACCGACGCCGGCGCGGGCGACGACCCGCAGCTTGTTCGCGGCGGCGATGGCCTCCGCGTCGACCTTGGTCGCGGAGCGGACCAGGATCGCGTCCACATCGGCGATGGCGGGGATCAGCTCGTCGCGGTCGGCGCCGTTGCAGTGCCGGATCTCGAAGTCCGGGCCCAGCGCGTCGACGGTGGCGGGCGACAGCTCTTCAGCGATGAGTACGACAGGTTTCGAGCTCACGTGAGTCCTCACAGATCCAGTGCGGACGGCCGTCCCGACGGCCGCAGGCGGTGGAGGGGGCTTGCCGCGTGAAAGCGCACGACGCTGTGGGCCTGAACGCGAATGTTGTTGAGAGTGTAGTGGTGCGCCGGCGCGCTTCATGCGCCTCGTTGGAAGGATCACCCGTCCGTGGTTGGACGGGCTGTCCAACGATGTGGGGAGGGGCCGGACACACCGTCCGGCCCCTCCCCCGAGGCTTACGCCTCCTCGTCGTTCACCCAGCTCATGAGCTTGCGCAGCTCCTTGCCGGTGGTCTCCAGGAGGTGCTTCTCGTCCTGGGTCTTGTACTCGTTGTACTTCTTCAGGCCACCGTGGTACTCGTCCATCCAGTTCTTGGCGAACGTGCCGTCCTGGATCTCGGTGAGGACCTTCTTCATCTCGGCCTTGGTGGCGTCGGTGATGATGCGCGGGCCGGTGACGTAGTCGCCCCACTCGGCGGTCTCGGAGACCGACCAGCGCATCTTCTCCAGGCCGCCCTCGTACATGAGGTCGACGATGAGCTTCAGCTCGTGGAGGCACTCGAAGTAGGCGATCTCCGGCTGGTAGCCGGCCTCGACCAGGGTCTCGAAGCCCGCCTTCACCAGCGCCGAGGCGCCACCGCAGAGGACGGCCTGCTCACCGAAGAGGTCGGTCTCGGTCTCCTCGGTGAAGGTCGTCTTGATGACGCCGGCGCGGGTGCCGCCGATGGCCTTGGCGTACGAGAGCGCCAGGGCGAAGGCGTTGCCGGTCGCGTCCTGCTCGACGGCGGCGATCGCGGGGACGCCGCGGCCCTCCTCGTACTGACGGCGGACCAGGTGGCCCGGGCCCTTCGGGGCGACCAGGGCGACGTCCACGTTGGCCGGGGGCTTGATGAAGCCGAAGCGGACGTTGAAGCCGTGGGCGAAGAACAGCGCGTCGCCGTCCTCCAGGTTGCCCTTGATGGACTCCTCGTAAACCTGGGCCTGGATCGGGTCCGGGATCAGGATCATGATGACGGAGGCCTCGGCGGCCGCCTCGGCGGGCGTCACCACGCGCAGGCCCTGCTCCTCGGCCTTGGCCTTGGACTTGGAGCCCTCGTGCAGACCGACGCGGACGTCGACACCCGAGTCACGGAGCGACAGCGCGTGGGCGTGGCCCTGGCTGCCGTAACCGATCACCGCGACCTTGCGGCCCTGGATGATGGACAGGTCGGCGTCGTCGTCGTAGAACAGCTCGGCCACTGGGAATCTCCTTGATGTGCTGGTGTTGCGTCCCACCGTACGGCGGGGAGCGGAAGGAAAGTTTTCGGGTCTCGCCAGGCGGACCGCCGAACGGACCGGCGGTTGACCGCCCGGCGGTCCGTGAGGGGTCAGGCGCTGCGGTCGAGGGCGCGCAGCGACCGGTCCGTGATGGACCGGGCACCACGCCCTATGGCGATCGTGCCGGACTGCACGAGCTCCTTGATGCCGAACTGCTCCAGCATCTTGAGCATCGCGTCGAGCTTGTCACTCGAACCGGTGGCCTCGATGGTGACCGCCTCGGGCGAGACGTCCACGGTCTTGGCGCGGAACAGCTGGACGATCTCGACGATCTGGGATCGGGTCTCGTTGTCGGCGCGGACCTTCACCAGGACGAGCTCGCGCTGGATCGCGGCGCTGGGCTCGAGTTCGACGATCTTCAGGACGTTGACCAGCTTGTTGAGCTGCTTGGTCACCTGCTCCAGGGGCAGGTCCTCGACATTGACCACGATGGTGATGCGGGAGATGTCGGGGTGTTCGGTGACACCGACGGCGAGCGAGTCGATGTTGAAGCCGCGGCGGGAGAACAGTGCGGCGATCCGGGCGAGGATGCCGGGGGTGTTCTCCACCAGGACGGAGAGCGTGTGCCTAGTCATGTGCGTCGTTCCTCTTCCTACGGCTCTCGGTCTCAGTCGTCTTCGTTGTCGCCGAAGTCGGGGCGGACGCCCCGGGCGGCCATGACCTCGTCGTTGGAGGTGCCGGCGGCGACCATCGGCCAGACCTGGGCGTCCTCGTGGACGATGAAGTCGATCACCACCGGGCGGTCGTTGATGGCGTTGGCCTCGGCGATGACCTTGTCCAGGTCGGCCGGGTCCTCGCAGCGCAGCGCGACACAGCCCATGGCCTCGGACAGCTTGACGAAGTCCGGGACGCGGGTGCCCTTGGAGGGCTCCAGGCCGGTGGCCTCCGGGCCGGAGTGCAGCACCGTGTTGGAGTACCGCTGGTTGTAGAAGAGGGTCTGCCACTGGCGGACCATCCCCAGGGCGCCGTTGTTGATGATGGCGACCTTGATCGGGATGTTGTTGAGCGCGCAGGTGACCAGCTCCTGGTTGGTCATCTGGAAACAGCCGTCGCCGTCGATCGCCCAGACCGGGCGGTCCGGCATGCCGGCCTTGGCGCCCATGGCGGCCGGGACGGCGTAGCCCATCGTTCCGGCGCCGCCGGAGTTCAGCCAGGTGGCCGGCTTCTCGTAGTCGATGAAGTGGGCGGCCCACATCTGGTGCTGGCCGACGCCCGCGGCGAAGATGGTGTCGGCGGGGGCGAGCTGGCCGATGCGCTGGATGACCTGCTGCGGCGAGAGGCTGCCGTCCTCCGGCAGGTCGTAGCCGAGGGGATAGGTCTCGCGCCAGCGGTTGAGGTCGATCCACCATGCGGTGTAGTCGCCCCTGTTGCCCTCGCTGTACTCGGCCTGGACGGCCTGGACCAGGTCGGCGATGACCTCGCGGGCGTCACCGACGATCGGGACGTCGGCGGCGCGGTTCTTGCCGATCTCGGCCGGGTCGATGTCGGCGTGGACGATCTTGGCGAACGGGGCGAAGCTGTCCAGCTTGCCGGTGACGCGGTCGTCGAAGCGGGCTCCGAGGGCGACGATCAGGTCGGCCTTCTGCAGCGCGGTGACGGCGGTGACCGCACCGTGCATGCCCGGCATTCCCACGTGCAGCGGGTGGCTGTCGGGGAACGCGCCCAGCGCCATCAGGGTGGTGGTGACGGGGGCGCCGGTGAGCTCGGCGAGGACCTTCAGCTCGGCGGTGGCGCCGGCCTTCAGGACGCCGCCGCCGACGTACAGGACGGGGCGCTTGGCGGCGGTGATGAGCTTGGCGGCCTCGCGGATCTGCTTGGCGTGCGGCTTGGTCACCGGGCGGTAGCCGGGCAGGTCGGTCTGTGGCGGCCAGCTGAAGACGGTCTTCGCCTGGAGGGCGTCCTTGGCGATGTCGACCAGGACCGGGCCGGGGCGGCCGGTGGAGGCGATGTGGAACGCCTCGGCGATCGTCCGCGGGATGTCCTCGGCCTTGGTGACCAGGAAGTTGTGCTTCGTGATCGGCATCGTGATGCCGCAGATGTCCGCCTCCTGGAAGGCGTCCGTGCCGATGGCCTTCGAGGCGACCTGGCCG
Source organism: Streptomyces sp. NPDC006551 (assembly GCF_040611675.1). Taxonomy (NCBI): domain Bacteria; kingdom Bacillati; phylum Actinomycetota; class Actinomycetes; order Kitasatosporales; family Streptomycetaceae; genus Streptomyces; species Streptomyces sp. NPDC006551. The sequence continues at coordinate 86,032 of NZ_JBEXOT010000017.1, read as the reverse complement.
GTGATCGCGACCAGCGGGACGGAGTCCATGTGCGCGTCGGCGATCGGGGTGACCAGGTTGGTGGCGCCGGGGCCGGAGGTCGCCATGCAGACGCCAACCTTGCCGGTGGCCTGGGCGTAGCCGGTGGCGGCGTGGCCCGCCCCCTGCTCGTGACGGACCAGGATGTGACGGACCTTCTTGGAGTCCATCATCGGGTCGTACGCGGGGAGGATGGCGCCGCCCGGAATACCGAAGACGGTGTCGGCCCCCACTTCCTCGAGAGAACGGATGAGGGACTGCGCACCCGTGACGTGCTCGACGGTGGTGGCGGTCTGTCCGCCGCTACGGGCCCGCGGCTGCGGATGGTGCCCGGTGGCCTGCTCGGTCATCAGCATTCTCTTCTCGAAGCAGAGGGTTTTTGCGAGGGTTTTGCGAGGGTTTGGCGGGAGCCGGTGCAACAAAAAACCCCTCGTGCCGGGAGGCAAGCGAGGGGAGCGCGTCGGTAGCGTTCAAGCCGGGCCGTTGTCTGGCCCTGCTTCAGCCGACGCGCTTTCCAAGTACGAGAATTCGGGTGCGCATGGCACTGACCCTCCCCCCGACGCACTATCAGTGTCAAGTGGGTGGGACGGGCGTCTCAGTATTTGAGCGGATCGGGGGATGGTTTCCGACAGGGACGGGAACCGCTTCGACGTCCCGTCCGGGAAGCGGATAGTCGTCCCGTACGAGCGCGCGGCGCAGCCGGTACTCGTCCAGCGGTCCCGCGAAGGCCATGCCCTGGCCGTGCGTGCAGCCCATGGCGCGCAGGGCGAGCACCTGCTCGGGCACGTCCACGCCGTCGGCGACGGACTGCAGGCCGAGGTCGCGGGCGATACGGAGCAGCCCGCTGGTGATCTTGCGGAGGCGGGCGGACTCGACCACGCCCTCGACCAGACCTCTGTCCAGTTTCAGTACGTCGACGGGGAGGCGGCGCAGGGCGTTGATGGCCGCGTATCCACTGCCGAAACCGTCCAGCGCGATCCGTACGCCGAGACGGCGCAGGGCGACGAGTCGCTGCTCCAGCTCGTCGAAGGAGACCCGCGGGTCGCTCTCGGCGAGTTCGATCATCAGGGATCCGGACGGCAGGCCGTGGCGGGTCAGCAGGGCCTCGATCGAGCCGAGCGGCAGCGAGCGGTCGAGCAGACCGCGGGCGGAGAGCCGGACGGAGACGGGCGTGCGATGGCCGAGTCTGGCCCGTTCGGCGGCCTGCTCGACGGCCTCTTCGAGGAGCCAGCGGCCGAGCTCGGCGGTGCGCTCGCCGGCGTCGGCCGCCCGCAGGAACTCGGCGGGGGTGAAGAGGATGCCCTGCGCGGAGCGCCAGCGGGCCTGGGCGGCGACGGCCATGATCCGGCCGGTGGTGAGGTCGACGACCGGCTGGTGGAGCAGGGCGAACTCGCCGTCGTGGAGCGCGGTGCGCAGCCGGGTGGCCAGTTCGGTCCTGCGGACGACTTCGGCCTGCATCTGCGGGGCGTAGAGCTCGACGCGGTCCTTGCCGCCGGCCTTGGCCCGGTACATCGCGAGGTCGGCGTTGCGCAGCAGGTCCCCGGCGCTGATGCCGGGCTCGGCGAAGGCGACGCCGATGGAGGCGGCGACCCGTACGTCGTCGCCGCCCTCCAGGCGGTACGGCTGGGAGAGCGTGAGGCGCAGCCGGTCGGCGATCTCGTGGACCTGGAACTCGCGCGCCGACCGGTCCCGTGCGCCGTCGCCGAGGATGAGGGCGGCGAACTCGTCGCCGCCGAGGCGGGCGGCGGTGTCCCCGGCCCGTACGGAGTCCTGGAGGCGGCGGGCGGCCTGGATCAGCAGTTCGTCGCCGGCCTGGTGGCCCAGCCGGTCGTTGACGGCCTTGAAGCCGTCGAGGTCGATGAAGAGGACGGCGGTGCCGGGGTCGGAGGCGCGCCGGCCGCCGAGGGCCTGGCGGACCCGCCGGGTGAACAGGGCGCGGTTGGGGAGGTCGGTGAGGGGGTCGTGCTCGGCGTTGTGCTGGAGCTGGGCCTGGAGGCGGACCCGTTCGGTGACGTCCCGGCTGTTGAAGATGAGACCGCCCTGGTGGCGGTTGACGGTGGACTCGACGTTGAGCCAGTCGCCCCTGCCGGAGCGGAAGCGGCATTCGATCCGGGTCGTGGGCTCCTCCGCGGGAGAGGCGGCCAGGAACCGGCGCACCTCGTGAACCACGCCGCCCAGGTCCTCGGGGTGGATGAGCGAGGCCAGCTCCGAGCCGATCAGCTCCTCGGCGTCGCGGCCGTAGACCCCCGAGGCGGCGGGGCTCACATAGCGGAGTATGCCGCTGGGCGCGGCGATCATGATGACATCGCTGGAGCCCTGCACCAGGGACCTGAAGTGGTTCTCCTTCTGCGCCAGTTCGTGGGTGAGGGCGATGTTGTCGAGGAGCATGATGCCCTGTCGTACGACCAGGGCGAGCACGACCGTGCAGCCCGTGAAGACGACCACGCGGTCCACTCTGCGTCCCTCGACGACGTTGTACAGGATGCCGAGCGTGCAGACGGCCGCGGCGAGGTACGGGGTGAGGGCGGCGAGCGAGCCGGCCACGGGGCGGCTCGGGGTGCGCGGGCCGCGCGCGGCGAAGGCGGCGTCCGGTGCCCGGCGCGCTCCCCAGGGCGCGTACGCGAGGAGCAGCGAGCCGGCGAACCAGCCGGCGTCGAGCAGCTGGCCCGAGGTGTAGTTCTCGCGCAGCAGCGGCGAGGTGAACAGGGCGTCGCACAGCACGGTCAGGGCGAGGGCGGCGATGGCGGTGTTGGTGGCCGAGCGGTTCACGTTGGAGCGGCGGAAGTGCAGGGCGAGGACCATGCTGACGAGCACGATGTCGAGGAGCGGATAGGCCAGCGACAGCGCGGCCCGGGCGACGCTCTCGCCCTCGAAGTGCGCGGTGTGCGCGAGGGCGAGGCTCCACGAGAGGGTCAGCAGGGAGCCGCCGATGAGCCAGGCGTCGAGCGCCAGGCAGACCCAGCCGGCCCGGGTGACGGGCTTCTTGGCGAGGACGAGCAGACCGACGATGGCGGGCGGGGCGAAGAGCAGGAAGAAGAGGTCGGCGATCGAGGGGCTGGGCACCTCCTGGTGGAGGACGACCTCATACCACCCCCAGACGGCGTTTCCGGCGGCGGCCATGGCGGAGGAGAAGCCGAAGAGCAGCCAGGCGGGGCGGAAACGGCTCTCACGGACGCGGGCGTAGAGGAGGCAGGAGACGGCGGCCGCGAGGGCGGCCGCGCTGAGGCCGAAGTCTCCCATGATCAGCGCCAGTTGCCGCGATCCCCAGCCGAGCGCGGCGCCGGTGGCGTAGCCCGCGCAGATCAGCCCGAGGGCGATCTGCGCGACGACCGGGCCGCGTCCGGGCGGCGTGGGGCCGGGGCGCACGGGGTCGGGCCGGTGCGGTGCGGGAGCGGGCGGGGGGCCGGAGACGGGGGCGGGGGCGGCTCCGCCGGCGTGGTGGCGCTCGATGAGCGCGCCGGGGGTGGTCATCGGTGCTCCCCGGCCCTCGGCCGTGCCGTCGCTCCCGCCCGCGGTGAGGTCGGCGGCACCCTTCCCGCCGCGCGGCAGGGCGAGGGAGCCGGTGGGCCCGTCGGTGTCCGCCTCGGTGGGGCGCCGGTCGGCCTGGGCGGGGAGGGCGGCCGCGCCGCGCACCTCGCCCGGGCGGGTGCCCGCCGCGTCAGTCCCCGTGTCGTCGTCGCGCGCGAGGGTCGTCGACGGCGGTCCCGCCGCGTCGGATCGTCGGTCCATCGGCCGTACTTCACCCGTCGCCCCCCTCGGAATCTGATGACCCGTCACGTCGCTCCCCAGCGTCAGCCGTCCTCGACGCGGCCCCCCGCATCGGGACGATACACCAGGTTGGTCACTCAGGGACAGGGGTGCAGTACTCTCCGTGACGATCACGGAATGGTGAGCGACCCTCGCGGAGCCGCCCGGACCCGGGCGTCCGGCGGGCCGTCGGCTCAGGTGGTCAGGACCATGTTCACCAGCCGCTCACCCGCCGCGAACCGGGTCAGCTGGGAGGCGATCAGCCGCTTGGCGCGCGGCAGGAACGCCGAGGTGGAACCGCCGACATGAGGACTCACCAGGACACCGCGAGCGTGCCACAGCGGGTGCCCGGCCGGGAGCGGTTCGGGGTCGGTGACATCGAGCGCCGCGGTGATCCGGCCGCTCTCGACCTCCTTGAGCAGCGCGGCCGTGTCCACGACCGGTCCCCGCGCCACGTTCACCAGCAGGGCGCCGTCCTTCATCCGGCCGAGAAAGCCCGCGTCGGCGAGGTGCCGGGTCTCGGGGGTGAGCGGCGTGGAGAGCACGACCACGTCCGCCCGCGGCAGCAGGGCGGGCAACTCGGCGAGCGGGTGCACCGGTCCGCGCTCCGTGGTGCGTGCGGAGCGCGCGACGCGCACCACCCGCGCGCACTCGAACGGCGCGAGCCGGTCCTCGATGGCGGCGCCGATCGACCCGTACCCCACGATCAGCACCGACTTGTCCGCGAGCGCCGGATAGAAGCCGGCGCGCCACTCCTCGGCGTCCTGCCCGCGCACGAAGCCGGGAATACCGCGCAGCGAGGCGAGGATCAGGGCGAGGGTGAGCTCGGCCGTACTGGCTTCGTGCACCCCCTTGGCGTTGCACAGCTCGACCCCGGGGCGCAGGGCGGGAAGGCCGGGGGTCACATGGTCGGTCCCGGCGGAGAGCGTCTGCACGGCCCGGAGCGACGTCATACCGGCGAGCGGCCGGACGGCGATCTCCGAACCCTTCATGTAGGGGACCACGTAGAAGACGCAGCGCGCCGGATCGGCGGGGAAGTCCGGTCCGCCGTCCCAGAAACGGTAGTTCAGCCCCGACGCGCCCGGTGCGGGAAGTCCGTCGATCTCCTCCGCCGGAATCGGAAGCCACACGTCACGGGTCGTGTCATCGAGTGTCATGACCGGGAGGCTATGCGAAGAATCCGGTGCGCCATTGGTTACTTTGGGGGACGGCACAGGGAGGGGTACCGGCAGGTGGAGCGCAGGACTATCGGGGCGGCGGCGCTCGACGTGGGGGCGGTGGGCCTGGGCTGTATGCCGATGAACTGGGCCTACAGCGGCTCGCAGCAGCGGGGCGACCGTTCGCTGCGGACGGTGCACGCCGCGCTGGACGCCGGGGTGAGCCTGCTCGACACCGCCGACATGTACGGGCCCTTCACCAACGAGCTGCTGGTGGGACGGGTGTTGAAGGAACGCCGGTCCGAGGCGTTCGTCTCCACGAAGTGCGGCCTCCTCGTCGGCGACCAGCATGTCGTGGCCAACGGTCGTCCCGGGTACGTCCGGCGGGCCTGCGACGCCTCGCTCAGGCGGCTGCAGACGGATGTGATCGACCTGTACCAGCTGCACCGCGCGGACCCGGAGGTTCCGGTCGAGGAGACCTGGGGTGCCATGGCCGAGCTGGTGTCGGCGGGCAAGGTGCGCGCGCTCGGGCTGTGCGCGGTGGGCGCGCGGGCGGCCCGGCGCAGTGGAGCGCCCCATGTGTACGACGGAACGATCCGCCAGCTGGAGCGGGTCCAGCAGGTCTTCCCGGTGAGCGCGGTGGAGGCCGAGCTGTCGGTGTGGTCGCCGGAGGCGCTGGAGCGGCTGCTGCCGTGGTGCGAGGCACGGGGTGTGGGGTTCCTCGCCGCGATGCCGCTGGGGAACGGTTTCCTGACCGGGACGCTCACGCCCGGCGGCGGCTTCGAGCCGGACGACCCGCGGGCCCGGCACCCCCGCTTCACGGCCGAGATGATGGCGGCCAACCAGCCCTTGGTCGCGGGGCTGCGGCGGGTGGCGGCCCGGCACGGCGAGGAGGTCACCCCGGCGCAGGTGGCGCTGGCGTGGGCGCTGGGGCAAGGACGGCACGTGGTACCGATCCCGGGGACGAAGCGGGAGTGCTGGGCCGTGGAGAACGCGCGGGCGGCCGACCTCGTCCTGACGGCGGCGGACCTGGCGGAGATCGCCGCGCTGCCGCCGCCACGGGGGTCGTGGGACTGAGAGCGGGAACGCGATCGGGTCGAGCGGTGTATCAAGGGTGAAGGGGATGCCGCTCCGAGAGGGGACCGAACCGTGAGCCGACCTGTTGTGAAGGCCCTGTGGGGCGCCGCCGTGTTCCTCCTGGTGGTGGGATGCGCCTCGGGCGAGGGCGCGGGCGGGGAGCGGACCACGCCCTCCGCCTCACCGCCTTCCGCCTCGTCGCCCGCCGCCTCACCTCCGGCCGCCCCCTCGCCGCAGGCGCGGGTGACCGTCACGGGCACGCTCACGGAGGATCTGAGGTCGCCGTGGGGTGTGGCGGCGCTCGCGGACGGGGATCTGCTGGTCTCCTCGCGCGACGAGCGGACGGTCACCCGGGTCGACGCCGGGACCGGGAGGAAGACACCGGTCGGAGAGGTGCCGGGGGTGGTGCCCGGAGGCGAGGGCGGACTCTTGGGCCTGGCCGTGCGGGGCGGCTTCGTGTACGCGTACTTCACGGCGGACTCGGACAACCGCATCGTCCGGATGCGGTACGGCGGCGGGGCGACGGACCGTCTTGGCACGCCCGAGGTGATCCTCTCCGGCATCCCGAAGGGGAACGTCCACAACGGCGGGCGGATCGCGTTCGGTCCGGACGGCATGCTGTACGCCGGCACGGGCGAGCGGGGCGAGCCGGACCTGGCGCAGAGCGTGGAGTCGCTGGGCGGGAAGATCCTGCGGATGACGCCCGAGGGCGACCCCGCGCCCGGCAATCCCTTCCCCGGTTCGGTGGTCTATTCGTACGGGCACCGCAATGTGCAGGGCCTCGCCTGGGACACCGAAAGGCGGCTGTGGGCGGCCGAGTTCGGTCAGACGACCTGGGACGAGCTGAACCTCGTCGAGCCGGGGAAGAACTACGGCTGGCCGGAGGTGGAGGGCCGCGGGAACGCCTCCGGCTTCGTGAACCCGGTGGCCCAGTGGAGGACGTCGGAGGCCTCGCCGAGCGGGATCGCCTACGCCCGGGGCGCGATCTGGATGGCCGGACTCCGGGGCGAGCGGCTGTGGCGCGTCCCGCTCTCGGGCGCCGAACGCGCCGGGGAGCCCGAGGCGTTCCTGACCGAGGAGTACGGCCGGCTGCGCACGGTGGTGGCGGCGGGTGAGGGCCGGCTCCTGCTGACGACCAGCGAGACCGACACACGGGGTACACCCGGCCCCGGTGACGACAGGATTCTCCGGCTGGACGTGCGATGAGGCGGCGGACACGAGGGGGTGGGCCGACGGTGGACGGGGAACGACTCCTTCGGCCGACGAAGGAGTGGGAATGACCGATACGGACAGGGCGGGTCGGGGCAAGTGGCCGTTCCGCCGGCGCGGCCGGGGCTCGCGGTCGGAGACGGAGACCTCGGCCGCACAGGCTCCTCCGTCCTCGGCCGCCGTACCCGGGCCGTCGCCGGCCCCGGACGCGGCGGACAGCGAGGGTGAGCTGACAGGCCTCGGCTCGTACCGGATCACCCATCACGAGGGGGAGAACGGCATCCCCGTGATGAAGGTGAAGCTCTCCCTGACGCCGTCGGGAATGACCCGTCTGAAGCTGAGTCATCTCGTGCGCGAACACGGTCCGCACCACCCCGAGGTCGTGCGGCTCTCGTTCGAGCTGGCCGAGCAGCTCCGCCGTGAAGGAGAGTTCGACGAGGCGGAGGAGGTCTTCCGCTGGGTCGTGGCGGAGCGCAGGGCGGATCTGGGGCCCGCCCACCCCGACACCCTCGCGGCTGAGACCGCTCTCGCGTCCCTGTTACGGGCGCGCGGACGGCCGGAGGACGCGGAGCGGCTCCGCCGTTCCGTCTTCGTCCAGCGCGAGGCGACCCTGGGCCCGGACCACCCGGACACGCTCACCGCCCTGGCGGATCTGGCCCTCGTCGTGCACGAGCTGGAGCGGCACGAGGAGGCGGAACAACTGGCGCGCACCGCGCTCGATCGCCGGACGCGGGTGCTGGGGCCCGAGCACGAGGACACGCTCGTCAGCCGGAACACGCTGGCGGGGGTGTTGCGGGCCCGGGGCGCGCTGGAGGCGGCCGGGGCGCTCTATCTCTCGGTGCTGCGCGATGCCGAGCGACTCCTGGGACCGGAGTCGAGGCTGACCCTGACGGCGCGGATCAACCACGCGGCCGTCCAGTACCACCTCGGGCATGTCGCCGAGGCCGCGGAGTCGATGCGTGGCGCGGTGCGGCAGTCGGTGAGGATCAAGGGCGCCGGCGATCCGGACACGCTCTCCGCGCACGCCACCCTGGGCGCCATGCTCCAGGCACTCGGCCGGGTCGAGGAGGCCGCGGCGGAGCTGCGGGCGGCCGTCGAGGGCATGGAACGGTTGCACGGCGCCGGCCATCCGGACGTCCTGGAGTACCGCACCAGCCTGGCCGCCACCTTCTTCAACGCGGGCCGGCACGCGGAGGCCGAGGAGGAGTGCCGCCTGGTCGTCGCCGGCTACGAACGGCTCTACGGCGCGGCCGACCCTCGCACCGCGCAGGCCCGGGAGAACCTGCGGATGGTCCGGGCGGCCCGGGGGTAGCGCGGGCGGGGCGCTCAGGGGCCGATGTGGATGTGCGCTCCCCACAGCGAGGGGAGCAGCGGATGGTCCGTGTGCGCCCGCCGTACGGCGGCGTGCAGCGCGTGCGCGGCCCCGTGCGGGAGCCGGCCGTAGAAGGACTGGGCGATGCGCGGGGCGATCTCGTCCGCCACGGGCCACAGCGTGCCCACGACATGGCGGTATCCGGCGAGTTGGAAGGCGCTGGTGATGTGGATCGCCTCGTCCGCCAGCTCGGGGCGGGTCCCGGAGGTGGAGCAGCTGGAGAGGTACGCCAGGCCGGCTCCCGACGGCCGCAGGGCGGAGATGTCGCTGACGGTGAGCGCCCCTTCGAGGTGGTCGTGGGTGAGGATGCGCGAGGCGGAGGGGTCGTGCGGGTCGGTGACGGCGTGGCAGACGAGATGGACGAACGGGCTGGAGCGCAGGGCCTCCCGGACACGGACACGGGTGGCCTCGTCGCCGGTCAGCAGGCGTGCCTCGGTGGTTCCGGGCAGCAGTGTCCGCACCGCTTCCGCTTCGCGCAGGGCGTTCGGCAGGGGCGCGGCCCCCGGCGTGTTCCGTATGGCCACGACCAGCGGCGGTCGCATGCCTCCCGGGGCGGGTCCGGGCCGTCGGCGCGCGTGGTGCAGAGCGCCGACGGTCGGGGTGTAGGAGGAGACGGCGAGGTCGAGTGCGCAGCGCGGCCGGTCCGGGTCGGCCCGGGCGCCGTGGTAACCGGCGGCGTGCAGCGGCAGGAAGGCCAGCGTGCCCTGCGGGCACCACCAGATCCGCCGGGGCGACTCTCCCGGGGCGGGCGGTTCCGTGTAGCCGAGGCGCTGGAGTACGGGTCCGGTGATGGTGTCCCACAGCCATTCCAGTACGCCCGAGAGGGTCTCCTGCGCGGACCAGATCTCCTCCAGGGAGGCTCCGGACCGGGAGGCGGCGCGGGTGGCGTCGAGGAAGAGTGCGACCTGCTCGGCCACGGTGCCGGAGCGCACCTTCAGCGGCAGGACGTCGATCGAGCCGTCGGTCACGATGACGGCGTCGCAGCGGATGCTGATGTTGAGGAGCACCACGGGTCCGTCGCCCGCCTGGCGGAGGATCTCCTCGGCCGGGGGCGGGCGCAGGAAGCCGTCGAACCCCGGCAGCTCCCGGATGCGGCGCAGTAGTCGCTGCCATGCGGCGGCGTGGGCGCGTCGCCGTTCGGCGGCCTGTTCGGTCGTGACCGCCGGGGCGGAGGGGCCGGCCGTCCCGCCGGCCTCCTCCTCGCTCTCCTCGCGCAGCCGCAGGAACTCGTCGGCCAGGGCGGGGGCCTGGTCGCGCAGCCGGTCGAGGTCGAGGTCCCGGGTGCGCAGCAGCCGGCCGAGGAGCACTCCCCTGCCGTGTTCGAGGACCTCCAGGGCTTCCTCGGGCCGTCCGGCCTGGAGGGCGTAGGCGGCGGCCTCCGCCGCGATGCCCGGCAGGCGGGCGAGCGCGTACTGCTGGTCGCTGCGGGTGAGGCTGCGGGTCGCCAGCTCGGGCAGCAGCGACGTGGCCGTCCGCAGGGCGCGCCACGCCGTCTCCCAGTCCTCCAGTACGCCGGACACCTGGCCCCAGGTGACGTGGGCGGCGAGCCGTTCGCGCACCGGAGCCGAGGTGACCGTCGCGATGTCGCGGGCGACGGCGAGGGCCTCGGTGAGCAGGTCGCGGTCCCCGGTCCGCAGGTGCAGGCTGTACAGGCCCTCGGCGAGGGCCTGTCCGGGCTTGATCCGGTCCGGGTCGTCCTGGGGGCGGGCCCGTACGACGGTACGGAGGAGGTCGACGCACTCCTGGAGGTCGGCGAGGTCGTGGCTGATCTCGTAGCGGCCGCGCAACGACTGGGCGAGGTTGTGTCCGGCGACCTCCTGCTGGGTGGGCAGCAGGCTCATGGCATGGCGTTGCAGGCCGATCGCCTCGTCGAGGTCGGCCGGTGTGCCGTCGGCGTGTTCGAAGCGGGCGAGGAGGGCGCGGGCGAGGTTGCTCGTCGCGCTCGCCCGCAGGCCCGGGTTGCCGGCGGTGAGGGCCTGCCGGAAGGCGCCGAGCGCCGCGCTCAGCGCCTCCGGCCGAGCGGTGTGGTGGAACCGGGCGAGGTGGGCGTCGCCGAGCAGGACGAGCACGACCGGCCGGTTCGCGTCCCCCTCGGGCAGCACCAGCAGGGCTTGGCGGCACAGTTCGGCGCACCGGTCGAGGTCCGTGATGTCACCGTGGACGCCGAAGCGTTGGTTCAGGCACGCGGCGAGGCCGGCCTGGTCGAGGGCCCGGTCGGCCGCGTCCCGGTCGGTCGCGGCGGCCAGCGCTTCGCTGTGCAGTGCGATCCCCTCGTCGAGGTCGGCCACGGCTCCGCGCGCCGCGTGCCGGGTCCGCAGGGCGGTGGAGAGTTTGTTGCGCAGGGCGCAGGCGTTGTGGTGGCCGAGACCGGGTTTGCCCAGGGCCGCGCGGAGCAGGGTGACGGCCTGGTCCAGGGAGTCGGCCTCCCCGGTCAGGTCGTACCGGGTGTCGTACGCCGATCCCAGCATTCCGGTCAGCACGGCCCGCCGGGCGCTGTCGGCGGGTTCGCCGGCGACGGCGCCCCGAAGCACGGCGATCGCCTGGTCCGCGAAGTGCGGCCGGCCGGTCCTCACGCCCCGGTCCTGCAGCGCGTCGGCGGCCCGCAGTGCGGCCTCGCCGTGGTCGGCGGTCCCGGGGGCGGTGTTCGAGACCGCGCGCAGGCGCAGGGCGATCACCGTGTCCAGGTCCTCCAGCCGGCCGGTGTCGTCGTAGCGGTCCTGCAGAGCTTGTGCCAGGGCGCCGAGGAGGGCCTGCCGTTCCGGGCGGTCGGCGGGCAGCAGGGCCAGGGCCCGGGAGTGGGCGTCGATGGACTCGTCGCGCGGGCCGGGCTCCCGCGTCAGCCTGTGGAGAACGCCGAGCGCGGAGCCGAAGTTGACCAGCCGGATCGCGAGGTCCTCCTGTTCGGCCTCGGGGGTCAGGCGTACGGACTGGCGGTACAGACGTACGCACTCATCCAGGTCGCCCCGGTCCCCGGTCAGGCGGTTGCGGTCGAAGAGCGTCTCGGCGAGGCCGGCCAGCTGGGCGGGCAGCTCCAGCCCGGCCCGCTGGTCGCCGGAGAGCGCCCGCCGCTGCCAGTCGACGGACGCGTCGAGATGAGCGGGGTCGCCGGTCGCTCCGTACAGCCGCCGCAGGGCGCGTCCGAGCCCGTAGGCGTAGGCGGGCCGGTAGACGTGGTCGGCGGGAGCCTCGTCGAGGGCCTGACGGTAGAGGACGACGGCGTCTTGGAGGGGGCCGAGAGCGCCGGTCCGCTCGTACGTCAGTTCCTCGGTGTAGGCGAGGTTCCGGAAATGGACGTGCCGGTCGGGGGTGCGCGGGCCGAGGGAGGCCACGGCCGTGTGGAACACGGTCCGGGCCCGCTCGAGAGCGGTGGGGTCGCCGGAGCGGATGTAGTCGTCGAGTTCCCGGAGTCCGCGCTCGTGCAGAGCGTGGACACGGTCGTTGCGGCGGCGGTCCCCCATCGCTGACATGAGGCCACGGTATTGCGCTTCGGCGCCGAGGGGGGCCTCAACGGGTCATACGGCGGGCGGCACTTCGGGATGCTCGTACGTGTCCGGCGGCGGCAGACCTTGCCGCCAGGACGCGCACAGGGCCGCCGCCCGGGTGCGCTCCTCGTCGAGTCCGGCCGGCAGCGGAAGGTGCAGAGCCCGCAGCAGATCGAAGCGGTGCAGGTCGAACGCGGTGTGTACGGCGTCTCCGTAGGCGACGGCCGCCTGGACTGCACCGTGGTAGGCGAGGCAGGCGACGGTCAGGGGGATCAGGGCCAGGGCGAGCCACCACCCGCTGGACCACAGCAGTACGGCGGCGGTGAGCCCGGTGACTCCCCCGGTGACGGCGAGCCGCACGGCGCCGTCGAGCGAGTCGCGGGAGTCGTCGACGAGGGCGCGCGACCGGTCGCCGAGGACCAGGTAGAGGCGGGGCCAGGCCACCGCCGCGTCCCAGCCGTGGTCACGGCCCGCGGTGTCGAAAGCGGCGGTCAGGACGTTGCCCAGGGCGGTGGGCCGGACGAGGTGGTCGGGCAGCGGATACCGGCGGCGCAGTCGCGCGGCGGCCGCGCCGGCCCGCTGCACGGCCGCCGCCGTCACCTCCTCCGGCGGCCCGCCGCCCGTGGCCCGGGGCAGTACCGTACGGCGTTCGAGCCGGGCCTTGCGGCGGCGCTGCCGGGCGCGGCACAGCCCCGCGCCGAGGACGTCGGGCCAGCCACCTTGGAGCAGCCGCACCATGGCGAGTTGCAGGGGCTGGAAGACCACGGCGACGACGGTGATGCCGGCGGCGATCAGCACGATCTCGCCGACGCCGAGGCCGGCTGCGGTGCGCCAGGCGCGGCGCATCGACAGGGCGCCGCCGGGGGCGCCCGCCCAGACCAGCCAGAGGATGCTCAACGCCCCTGCGTAGGTGGGGAGGTAGGAGACCAGGAAGAACCGTCCTGAGCTTCCCGAGGCGAGGCCCGAGGGTGCCGTGGCGACGGTGGCGAGGCTGGCCTGGCTCATCGGCGGCTCACCGCAGTTCCATCGGTCCGTGGCCGTCCGTCTCGCACGACGGCCGGTACCGCTCGTCGTAGAAGGCGGTCCAGGCCGTCCGGTCGCAGGACGGGCAGCCGAAGGTCAGCAGGGTGTACTGGGTGGATTCGACGGGCTGGCGGCCACGGTCCTCCTCGCCCGCGCCCCGCACGACCCCGAGCGCGCGCACGGTGCTCAGATGGCCCCGGGTGGTGACCCCGACGACCCTGCCGCCCACGACGAGGACCACGCCGTCCGCCGTCGGCCGGGTGGCCAGCAGGAGGTCGAGCGCGCCGGCGGTGTCGTCCAGGGTCGCGCCGTCCGGCACCTCGAGCCGTGCCGCGCCGTCCGGCGCCGCGCCCTGTCCCACCAGCATCGCGTACTTCATGCAAGCTCCCCCAACGGCTTCCGCTCGGCTCTTCGTTCGGCTGTCAGTCTGCCCGCTCGGCGCGGCCGTTCAGACGGTTTCCCGGAGAAGGTGGAGGCGATGGGCCATCGCCGCGGCCTCGCCACGGCCGGAGACGCCCAGCTTGGCGAGGATGTTGGAGACGTGGACGCTCGCCGTCTTCGGCGAGATGAAGAGCTCCTCGGCGATCTGGCGGTTGGTGCGGCCCGCGGCGACCAGGCGCAGGACGTCCTGTTCCCGGGGGGTCAGGCCGAAGGTGTCGTCGCCGTGCCGCGGCTGGGGGGCGCCGGCCGGGGCGGTCAGCGGGAGGCGAGCGCGGGCGGCGAGGAGTTCCACGTCCTCGCGCAGCGGGTGCGCTCCCAGGCGTACGGCGGTGGCGTGCGCCTCGCGCAGCAGGGTCGCGGCCTCCTCGCGCCGGCCGCCTTCGACCAGGAGGACGTCGGCGAGGCGGTGCCGGGCGAGGGCCAGCTGGTAGGGGCGCTCCGTCCGTCCGTACGCGGCGACGCTCTCGGCCCAGCGCTCGACGGACGCGCGGCCCTCGGCGCGGTCGAGCTCCGCCGAGACGTGCAGGGAGTAGGCCTGCCAGACGGGGGCCGGGGTCGCCAGCCGCCGCGCGCACCGGCGGATCAGGGCGAGCGCCTCGTCGCGTCCCGGCGCGGCGGCGGGCAGGCCGAGCCCGTCGGCCTCCGCGGTGGCGGCGGCGAGGAGCAGCGGCCAGCCGTCGCGGTGGGTGCCGGGCGGGAAGCCGCTCTCCGCGGCCCGGGCGAGGACGGTCCGTACGTCCTGGATCCGTCCGGCCGCGGCGGCGATGCTCAGCTCGACCAGTTCCACCGGAACCGTGTACTGCGGCATCGGATCGGCCTTGCCGTAGTGGCCGCGGGCTGCGGTCAGCAGGGCGGTGGCCGTGTCCGGCTCCCCTCGGGCGACGGCCAGTTGGGCCAGGCGCACGGCGGCGGTCCCGCGGGGCTTGGAGCTCGTTCCGGCGCGCTCCAGCCACTCGCAGTTGTGCTGGGCCTCCTCCCACAGCCCGAGGGGGAGCTGGGACTCGGCCTGGTTGGCGCGGATCCAGCCCTGGCTGTCGAGCAGTCCGTGCTCGCGGGCGAACCGGATGCCGTCGTCGGCGACCTCGACGGCCTCGCGGGAGCGACCGAGGTTCTCCAGGGCGTGCGAGAGGTTGATGTGGGCGCGCGCGGACTCGTGGTAGAGGCCGAGTGCGCGGGTGCGGTCGCGCACCTCGTACAGGGCGGCGATCCCCTCGTCGCGGTCGCCGGCGGAGACCTGGAGGGTGCCGAGGGTGAGCCGGGCATGGAGCTCGATCGCCTCGTTCTTGACCAACCGGGCGTATTCGTAGGCGCGTTCGGCGGCGGCGAGACTCTCGGGGCCGGGCTTGTGGAGCATGCCCCAGCCGGCGGCCACTGCGAGGACGACGGCGTGGACGGCCGACGGGGGCAGCCCGCGGACGAGTTCCTGCGCGGTGGCGATCTCGGCCCAGCCGTCGGAGCGGCCGAGGCCGGACATGACGCGGGAGCGTTCGGTCCAGAACCAGGCGGCCCGCAGCGGGTCGCGTTCTTCGCCGTCGTCCCCCTCGAGCAGCCGCAGCGCCATCTTGCCGATCTTCAGGGCGCGTTCACGCTCACCGCAGACGCGGGCGGCGACGGCGGCCTCGGCGAGCAGGTCGAGGTAGCGCAGGGGGGTGGTCTCGGGGTCGCAGCCGCAGGCGGGGTAGGCCTCGGCGTAGTCCAGCGGACGCAGCGAGCCGCGCACCTCGGCGGGAACCTCGTCCCACAGCTCCATGGCCCGTTCCAGGAGCCGTAGTTGCTCCGCGTACGCCGAGCGCTTGCGGGTCTCGACGGAGGCGCGGAGCACGGCCGGGAGCGCCTTGACGGGGTCGTGGGCGTGGTACCAGTAGGTGGCGAGGCGGGTGGCGCGTTCGTCGGGCCGTACCAGCGAGGGGTCGGCCTCCAGGGCTTCGGCGTAGCGCCGGTTGAGGCGGGAGCGTTCGCCGGGCAGCAGGTCGTCGCTGACGGCCTCGCGGACCAGGGAGTGACGGAAGCGGTAGCCGTCGCCGTCGGGGACGGCGAGCAGGATGTTGGCGCCGACGGCGGCCCGCAGGGCCTCGATGAGCTCGTCCTCGGGGAGCCGGGCGACGGCGGCGAGCAGCGCGTACTCGACGGCGGAGCCGCCTTCGGCGACCGTTCTGGCGACCCGCTGGGCGTCCTCGGGCAGCGCCTCCACCCGTACGAGCAGCAGATCGCGCAGGGAGTCGGTGAGGGAGCCGGGTGTGCGGCCGGAGCCCTGGGAGGCGACGAGCTCCTCGACGAAGAAGGCGTTGCCGTCGGAGCGCTCGAAGATCTCGTCGACGAGGGCCGGGTCGGGTTCGGCGGCGAGGATGCCGGTGAGCTGGCGGCGCACCTCGGCGCGGGTGAACCGGGGGAGTTCGATGCGCCGGACGGTCCGCAGCCGGTCCAGTTCGGCGAGGAGGGGGCGCAGCGGGTGGCGGCGGTGGATGTCGTCGGCGCGGTAGCTGGCGACGACCACGATCCGGCCGCGGCGCAGTGTGCGGAAGAGGTACGCGAGCAGGTGCCGGGTGGAGGCGTCGGCCCAGTGCAGGTCTTCCAGGACGAGCACGATCGTGTGGTCGGCGGCGAGCCGTTCCAGGAGCCGTACGGTCAGTTCGAAGAGGCGGGCGGTGGCGTCCTCGTTGGACGGCTCGTGGCTGCCGACGTCGCCGAGTTCCGGCAGCAGCCGGGCCAGTTCGCCCTCCTGCCCCGCCGCGGCGGCCGCGAGCTCCTCGGGGAGCCGGCGGTTCAGGGAGCGCAGGGCGGTGGAGAAGGGCGCGAACGGCAGTCCGTCCGCGCCCACCTCCACGCAGCCCCCGAGGGCGACGATCGCGCCCCGGCCGCAGGCGGCGTCGACGAACTCCTCGATGAGCCGCGTCTTCCCGACACCGGCCTCGCCGCCGATGAGGAGAGCCTGCGGCTCGCCGTCCGCGTGGGCCCGGGCGAGCGCGTCGGTGAGGGCGGTGAGTTCGCCGGCCCGGCCGACGAACACGGGGCTGACTGAGCTGGTCTCCACGGCGCCGAGCATCGCACAGCCGTCCGGGACCGTCCTCATACGGGGGTCACGCGGCCCGGGCGAAGCGGCTCCGCTCGGCTCCCACCCGCCCTTCCGCGTCTTGGTCGCCGGACCGGCGCGCGGCGGCCTTCGCGGCCCGCCGCGCCTTGGCGGCCTGCCGGGACAGACGCTGGGCGGTTGCCTCACGGACGAGGTCGGTGTGGTGGGCGCGGTGCAGTTCGTACGCGAACATCTCGTTCTCCCTGGGGTGTCGGTATCGCTCCTCGCGATGCCTCTACTGTCGTCGCCCAGGGGGTGCGGCCACATCGGGAGAGTGCCGGATCTTCGGGGTCAGGGGGGCCTTAGGGGGCTCCCGGGGATGCCTTAGGAAGTGGCGGTCGGGAGGCCGAGGAGGAGGTCGAAGTACATCGCGCCCGAGAGCAGCAGTCCGATGCCGCCGAGGACGGCTCCGGCGACGGCGACCGCGCGGACCCAGGCCGGGCGGCCGGGGCGGGTGAGGACGAGGACGAGGACGGCGGTGATCAGGGCGAGGAAGGCGAAGACGCCGTTGACGAGGGCGGTGGCGTGCCAGGCGTCGCCGTAGATCTCGGAGATCTGCTGGGCGGTGCTGCCGCCCTGGGAGGCCTTGATCTGGCCGATGAGGGCTTCCCGCTCGGCGGCGATCTTGCCCGTCCAGGTGCCGGTCAGGGCGGCGACCCCGAGGGCGGCCGAGACGACGGCGGCGGCGCCGGCGCCGAGGCCCGAGGCACCGGAGGTGCCCGGCGAAGCCTCGTCGTCGGCCTCGTCGGTCAGGTCATCGGTCAGGGCGTCGTCGGCGTCGTCGGCGGTCAGATCGTCGGCGGTCAGATCGTCGTCCAGCGGGGCGACCGTGTCCGCGGCGGACTTTCCGGGCGCTGCTGTCTCATCGGTCTTGGCATTCATGACGGGCACGCTAGGCGGCCCCCATGAGAGGCGTCTTAAGACTCCCTCTCAGACCTTCCCAGCCACCTCCGCGGCCGCCTCCCCGGCCCGCCAGTGCGGCGCGAGGACCGACCAGATCTCCTCGTCATGGCGCTGCCCCCGGTAGAGGTAGCTCTCCCGCAGCACACCCTCCTTCGTCATCCCCAGGCGCCGAGCGACGTTGATGCTCGGCTCGTTCCCGGACGACACCACCCACTCCACGCGATGGATGCCCCGCTCCTCGACCGCCCAGTCGACGAGGACGCGTACCGCCCGCGTCACCAGACCCTTGCCGACCGCCGACGGCTCCAGCCAGCAGCCCGCCTCGGCGACGCCCTGGGCGACGTCCATCGTGCGCAGGATGACGGCGCCGACGAGCCCGCCGTCGTACCAGATGCCGAGGATCCGCCCCGTGTCGGCCGCGGTCTTCTCCGCGTACGCCTGGAGGAACGCCCGGCTCGACTCCAGGTCCTTCACCACGTCGGGCAGTCCGTTGTGCCGCCCGATGAACTCACGGCCGCGGTCGATGTGGGCGAGGAACTCCTCGGCGCGCCACGGCTCCAGCGGTCGCAGCTCGGCGCCGTCGTCACCCAGCGATATCGCGAACATCCTCGTTCTCCTCGGGCCTCGAGAGCGTCACGCGTTGCGTGGGGATCTTCGCACGCGTGGCGTCCCGCACGTCGGCGGCCGCACGGCACTCGGGAGGTTCGATGCTGATTCTCGGCAGCCGCCGGTCGAGCCACCGCGGAAGCCACCAGTTCGCCCCGCCGAGCATGTGCATCAGAGCGGGGACGAGCAGCGTCCGCAGGACGAACGCGTCCAGGGCGACGGCCGCGGCGAGCGCGATGCCGAACATCGCGATGACCCGGTCGCCGGAGAGCACGAACGCCAGGAAGACGGAGATCATGATGACGGCGGCGGAGTTGATCACCCGGCTGGTCTCGGCGAGGCCGACCCGGACCGCCCGCCGGTTGTCCCCGGTCTCCAGCCACTCCTCGTACATCCGGCTGACCAGGAAGACCTGGTAGTCCATGGAGAGCCCGAAGAGCACGGAGACCATGATGACCGGGAGGAAGGGTTCGATGGGTCCCGCGCTGCCGAGCCCGACCAGCTCGCTCCCCCACCCCCATTGGAAGATCGCGACGACGATCCCGAAGGAGGAGGCGACGGCGGCCACGTTCATCGCCGCGGCCTTGAGCGGGATGCCGATCGAGCGGAAGGCGAGCAGGAGCAGCAGACAGCCGAGCGCGACGACGACACCCACGAAGAGCGGCAGCTTGCCGACGATGATCTCGGCGAAGTCGTCGTACGACGCCGTCACACCGCCCACATGCACGTCGAGGGAGGTCCGGTGCTCCGCCGTCGGCAGGACGTCCGCGCGCAGCCGGTCGACGAGGTCGCTGGTGGCCTTGGACTGGGGTGAAGACTCCGGTACGACGGTCAGGACCGCCGCGTCTCCGGCGCTGTTGTAGATGATCGGCGAGACGGACTCGACCCCGCGGGTGTTCGCCAGCGTGGCGGGCAGCTCGTCGAGCGCGACCCGGTCGTCGGCGCCGTCGAGCTGGGCGACGAGGGTGAGGGGCCCGTTCACCCCCGGCCCGAAGCCGTCGGCGAGGAGGTCGTACGCCTTGCGGGTGGTCGCCGTGGCCGGGTTGTTGCCCTGGTCGGAGGTGCCCAGGTGGAGGGAGAACGTCGGCAGCGCGAGGACCAGCATGACCACGGCGGCGACCGCGCCCAGCAGCTTGGGGTGGCGCTCGACGAAGGCGGACCAGCGGGCGGCGAACCCGGTGGGCAGCTCGGGCTGCGGGCCGTGCTCGGCGAGCCGCGCGCGTTCGCGCCGGCTGAGGGCGCGCATCCCGATGAACGAGAGGAGCGCGGGCAGCAGCGTGACGGAGGCGGCGACGGTCAGGACGACGGTGAGCGAGGCGGCGATGGCCACGCCGTTGAGGAAGCCGAGCCGCAGGATGAGCATGCCGAGCAGGGCTATGCAGACGGTGGCGCCGGCGAAGACGACGGCGCGGCCGGTGGTGGCGACGGCGATCCGGGCGGCTTCGGGGACGGCCAGTCCTCGCTTGAGTCCCTTGCGGTGGCGCGTGACGATGAACAGCGCGTAGTCGATGCCCACGCCGAGACCGATGAGCATGCCGAGCATGGGGGCGAAGTCGGCGACGGTCATGACATGGCCGAGGAGCACGATCCCGGAGTACGCGATGCCGACGCTGACGAGCGCGGTGGCGATGGGGAGCGCGGAGGCCGCGAGGGAGCCGAAGGCGAGGAAGAGGACGGCGGCCGCGACGACGACGCCGACGGCCTCGGCGATGTGTCCGCCGGGGGCCTCGGTGAGGGCGACGGCCGTGCCGCCGAGCTCGACCTGGACGTGGTCGTCGGCGGCCGCCTTGGCGGTGTCGACGAGGGCCTGCGCCTGGGCCTCGGGGATGTCGTCGGCCTGGGCGTGGAAGGTGACGGTGGCGTAGGCGGTGTGCCCGTCCTCGCTGATCGCCGCGTGGGCTCCGGGAGACTGCTCGTAGGGCGAGGTCACGGCGGCGACGCCGGGAAGCTCGGCGACCTCGTGGAGCATGTCGGTCATGCGCTGCTCGACGGCGTCGGCGCGGACGCTGCCCCGGTCGGTGTGCCAGACGATGGTGTCGTTGTCGCCGCCCGCGCCGGAGAACCGGCTGTCGAGGAGGGCGGTGGCACGGCCGGACTCGGTGCCAGGGGCCTCGTAGTCGTTGGAGTACGCGCTGCCGGCGAACGATGCTCCGGCGACGGCGCCGCCGAGGGCGACGAGCCAGAGCAGAACGACGACGAGGCGGTGCGTGACGCACCACCGTGCGATGGCTGCCAAAGGACGTGCTCCCTGGTGGTTCGTGGATCTTTACCGGGGAACAGCCCGCAAAGAACGCATGACCTCTATGACGCCACTCTCCCAGCCTTAAGAGATCCTTTGCCCCTTTCGTGGTGTTAGTCACAACGGTGCGCGGAAGGCCGGCCCGTTGATCGAGACGCTTCCGCGCACCGCACCCGCACCGCGGCGGGCTCAGCCGGAGACGCTCGCGCGGCCGTTCTCGATGTGCCCCATCAGACGCCGGCGGAAGCCGCCCGGGGCCGTGACCTCGATGTCGTACCAGCCGTGCGCGTCGGAGGCGGAGTGGACGACCGTACGGCTCCTGCCGGGCTTGACGGTGACCGTGCGCGTCCAGCCGTCGCGACCGGAGAGGTCCTCCTGGTCCACGTATCCGAGCGGCCGGACGGTGAAGGAGATGGGGGCGGCGGAGGTGTTGCGGACGGTGAGGTGCAGGTCACGGTCGTGGTGGTCGATGTGCGAAGCGACCTCGGCGCCGCCCTCGGCGGGGCCCTCGAACTCGCGGCGGAAGCCGTTCGGGCCGGTGATCGTGAAGCGGTAACGATCACCCGCGAGCGGGACCGCCCATTGCGCCGTGCCCCTGACGTCCCGGTGCTGGGGGACGGCGAACTCTCCCGCGTACGGGTAGAGGGCGAAGTGCGCGCTCGCCCTGCCCTTGTTGCTGAGCGCGACGGTGATCCCGGACGCGCCGTCCCCGACCGTGGCGGAGGCGTCCGGCTGGTAGGGCAGCGGGCGGGCGGGGCGGCGGCCGGGTTCCTGGACCGGCATGCGCTGCACCAGCGGGGGCTGCGGCCGCCAGCGGCCGCTGAACGGCGGGATCGGCCCGGGCTGCTCGACCTCGGGCCGCCGGTGGGCGCGCCGGAAGTCGAAGGCGGAGGTGAGGTCGCCGGTGACGGTCCGCCGCCACGACGTGATGTTGGGCTCCTCGACGCCGGTGAGCCGCTCCAGGAAACGGACCACGGAGGTGTGGTCGAAGGTCTCCGAGCAGACATAGCCTCCGACCGACCAGGGCGAGACGACGAGCAGCGGGACGCGGATGCCGAGGCCGGTGGGCAGGCCCTTCCAGCGCTCAGCGTGTCCCGCCGGGTCGTCGGCGTTCGGGACGGGCGGCGGCACGTGGTCGAAGAAGCCGTCGTTCTCGTCGTAATTGATCAGGACGACGGTGTGGCGCCAGACGTCCGGGTGCGAGCCGAGGGCGTCGAGCACCTTGTAGACCAGGGTGGCGGAGGCGATCGGCGAGGAGGAGCCGGGGTGCTCGGAGTCGATCGCGGACGGGACGAGGTAGGACACCTCCGGCAGCGTCCCGGCGGCGACGTCGGCGCGGAAGGCGTCGGCGAGCGTCCCGGTCTCGACGCGGCGCAGCCCGCGCTCGAAGAGGGAGCGCTCGGCGTCGGTCAGCGTGGCCACGCCGTCCTCGAGGGCGGCGAGCAGCCTGGCCCGCTCGGCGGTGTCGTCGGTGTCGCGGACTGAGGCGTAGAAGGACTCCATGAAGGTGTGGCCGCCGGTGCCGGCCAGCGCCTTGCGGGCGATCTTCTTGAAGGAGGTGAAGAACTCGATGTTGTTGTCGGTGAAGTTCTCCCACTCCGTGTACGTCTTCCAGGACCGCCCGGCCGCTTCGAGACGCTCGGCGTACGTCGGCCAGCCGTAGCCGGGGTGCGTCCCCTCGGCGTAGGCGGCGTTGGTGACGGCCCGGCTGCCGTCGGCCTCGAAGCCGGTCCAGCCGGACCACAGGTGGTTCCGGTTGGGGCTCGTGGAGGTGTGGATGGAGGAGTGGTAGGCGTCGCAGATGGTGAAGGTGTCCGCGAGTTCGTAGTGCAGCGGCAGGTCACGCCGGTCGTAGTACGCCATCGTCGCCGCGGTCTTGGCGGAGACCCAGCCGTCCATCCAGCCGCCGCGCCAGGCCTTGCCGCCGCCGCTCCACGAGTGGTCGAGGTCGCCGATGTACTGGAGGTCCTTCTTCTGCGCCTCGGCGGCCTCCCGGATGGGGAAGGGCAGGACGGTCCGGCCGAGCGGGGCCGGCTGCTCGAAGACCGACGCGCCGGAGGGGAGTTCGATGGCGTTGCGGTCACCGAAGCCGCGGACCCCGCGCAGGGTGCCGAAATAGTGGTCGAAGGAGCGGTTCTCCTGCATGAGGATCACCACGTGCTTGACGGCCGACATGCCTCCGGCCGGCGGCTCGGCGGCCATCGCGGCCTGCAGCGACGGCGGGAGCATCGAGCCTGCCGCGGCGGCGCCGAGGGCGCCTCCGCCCAGCGCGAGGAGCCTTCTGCGGGATATCTCGGGTGACAAGACCGGCCTCCAGTCGACGGCCAATGGTTCGCCTTCGAGCCATTGGGTGGTTCGCCGGGGACGGTAGTGAGAGCGAATGACGGAGAGAAGACTCTGTGACGTCCCGGTGGTGAACGTCCAAGAGGACTCGACGTCCGTCCAAGCGATATCCGGCCACTACCGCGCCGCCGCGTGGAAACGGGCGACGAGATTCACATGCGGGCACATGAAATTGACAGGACTTCCAAAGGAAGGAAGGCTGCACACGGCGTGACATCTCTGCCTGCGTACGTGCGAACGGCGGCAAACAGAGGTCCACGTTGCAAGGCCAGCCGATCCTGCGCAAGTCAGGCTCCAGCCTGCGCATGATCGTGCATCCGTGTCCGACCCGGATGTCTCCCCGTGCGTCGGCCGTGGAGGGCGGCCACCTTCGACCGGCCGATCCCTGGGGGGACGATGACCGCCAATCAGATATCCGAGCTCGCACCCCTTGCGGGATCGGCTCCACCGGCGCCCGCCGAGGCGACCCCGTCCGGTCCTCCCGCACAGGACGCCGCCGCCCTCAAGAAGGCCCAGCCTCCGCGCCTCGCGCTCGTCGACGGTCTGCGGCTGGTGGCGGCCCTCGTGGTCGCCGCGTTCCACTTCCTCGGCACGACGAATCCGGCCATCTGGGGTGAATCCCCCAAGGTCTTCGCGTACCTCGTGCACCGTGCCTCCATGTACGGCTGGCTCGGCGTCGAGATGTTCTTCCTCATCAGCGGCTTCGTGATCTGCATGAGCGCCTGGGGCCGGACACCGGGCGAGTTCGCCATCTCCCGGATCTCACGCCTCTTCCCCGCCTACTGGTGCGTCACCCTGCTGATCGTCGCGCGCATCGCGCTGATCCCCATGCAGACCGGTGACATCTGGTCGGTCATCCACCCGCGCGTCATCGTCGCGAACCTCACGATGTTCCCCGGCCCGCTCAAGGTCGACCTGCTCAACGGGGTGGCGTGGACGCTGGACGTGGAGGCGCGCTTCTACCTGCTCATGGTCCTCGTACTGAAGTTCGGCGCGACGTACGAGCGGATGCTGGGCTTCTGCACCGTGTGGCTCGTCGCCGCGTTCATCACCCACTCGATGCAGATCAAGCTGCTCGACCAGTTCGTCCTCAGCATCTACGCGGGTCTGTTCATCGCCGGCATCGTGCTCTACCTCATGTGCCGCTTCGGCCAGAACCTCATGCTCTGGACGATGATGGGCATGGCCTGGGCCTATCAGCTCAGCGTCATGCAGGTGCGGGTGAACTGGCACCTCGCCACGTCCAACACCACCAAGACGGTCTCCTGGACGCTGTGCGCCCTCCTCCTCACCGCGTTCCTCGTGGTCCTGATGCTGGCCACGCTCGGCCCCCTGAAGAACCTCCGATGGCGCTGGCTGGTCACCGCCGGAGCGCTCACGTACCCCTTCTACCTGGTGCACATGAGCCTCGGCATCCCGCTGGCCAAGGGCCTCACCCGCCACGTCCCGGCCCTCGGTCACTGGGGCAACATCGTGGTGACGACGACAGCCATGCTGCTGCTGTCGTACGTCATCTACCGCTGGGTGGAGAAGCCTCTCGGCAAGCTGATACGGAGGAAGCTCCAGCGCGGTCTGAAGCCCAAGGAGAAGCCGGGCTTCGCTCACTGAGCCGAGGCCGAGGCCAAGCCCAAGAGGGCTAGAAGAGGTCTGCCAGCAGGACGACGGCGCCCGGGACTGCCTGTCCCAGGGCGCCGCGCCACAACCTGGGGTCGGAGACGAAGAGCATGATCCCGCCGCCGATCATGAACGCGGAGAGGTAGATGATCAGCGTCCGGCCGGCGGTCTCGTGGCCGAGGTGGAGGGCGACGAAGCCGGCGATCATGCCGAGGGCCAGGAAGAGGTTGTAGAAGCCGACGTTGAACCGCCAGAGCCGGACCTCGGGGGCGTCGGCGGTGCTGCCGGTGAGGAAGACACGGACCCGCGGGTGCCCGTAGAGGAAGCTCTCCAGGGGCCAGACGAAGACGTGGACCGCGGCGGCGATCAGGGCGAAGACCTGGCTGACGACGTGCATGCCGACCATGGTCGCGGCCCCCGGGGCGGGACCGAAGGCCCGCGCCCGAACGTCACCCGCACGGCACAACCGTGATCGTGGAGAACAGCCTCTACAACCGGCCGTGGGACCAGTGGGGGGACACCGCGCCGCGCGAGCGCTCCATGAGCAACGCGGTCGTCGTCGTCAAGCGCCCGTAGCTCCCACCAGCCCACCCACCCCCGCGAACTCGCACCAGACGATCTTGCCGGGGTTGCGCTCCCCCACGCCCCAGCGGTCGGCGAGGGCTTCGACCAGGAGGAGGCCGCGGCCCGACTCGTCGGAGGGTTCGCGGCGGTGCGGGGTGCCGTCGCCGCTGTCGTGGACCTCGACGCGGAGGGGGCCCGGCCGCTCCAGACGCAGATGGAGGCGGTAGCCGCGGCCGGGTGGGACGCCGTGGAGGAGGGCGTTGGTGGCGAGTTCGCTCACACACAGGAGTACGTCATCCGTACGCACGTCCAGCCCCCAGTCGGTCAGCGCCTTGCGGGCGAACTCCCTGGCGAGAGGGACGGATCGGCGCTCGCGCCGGAAGAACGCCTGGTGAAGGAGGGTGAGTTGGTTGCTCATGGTGGCACGATGACGTTTCGCGCCGCATCCACCCCAGGTGGCGAAGCCGTACACATTCTTTGTACGGCTTCGAAATGCGTCGGGTACGCGCGGGGCGGGGAAGGCACCGCTCATGCAGCAGGCAAAGAAGCCCGGGAAGAAAGTCCCCTCGTGGGAGGTCGTCGGAGCCCTGGTCGGGCTTTACCGGAAACACGCGGGGATGACGCAGCCGCAGCTCGCTTCGATGGTGTGTGTGGGGCTTGAGACGCTGGGCTCGATCGAGCAGGGGCGGCGGCCGCTGAGACTCAAGCTGGCGGCAGAGCTGGACGAAGTGCTGGATACGAAGGGGGCGTTGACGGCAGCCGTGGGGAAGGTACCGGAGCGGGAACGGTACCCGGAGTTCGTACAGGACTTCATCGACGAGGAGGCGCGGGCTCTCGGCCTCCTCTGGTACGAGAACAAGGTCGTGCCCGGCCTGCTCCAGACGCCCGAGTACGCACGTGCGATCTTCGACTGCCTCTACCCGCCCCTCACGGAACAGCAGGCCGAGGAGCGGCTCCTGGCCCGCATCGACCGGCAGCGGATCTTCGACCAGAAGCCCTGGCCACCGATGATGACGTTCCTCATCGATGAGTCCGTCCTGGAGCAGCCGATCGGAGGCGCGGATGTCCTGCGCGGAGAGATCCGGCATCTGCGGGAGATGGCAGAACTGCCCTTCCTCGCCATCCAGGTGATCCCGAAGAAGCGCACCACACATGCCGGACTCGACGGCCCCATGGTGCTCATCGAGACGCCCGAACACGCCCACCTCGCGTACATCGAAGGCCAGCGCGTCAGCTTCCTCATCGACGACCCCGACGAGGTCGGCATCCTCCAGCGGAAGTATGGAATGCTGCGATCACAGGCCCTCACGCCAGAAGAAACCATGGGCCTGCTGGATCGCCTGGCAGGAGAGACATGAGCTCAGCAGCACTCACATGGTTCAAGTCCAGCTACAGCGGTAGCGAAGGCGGCGCCTGCCTCGAAGTCGCCTACGACTGGCGCAAGTCCAGCTACAGCGGCAGTGAAGGCGGCGACTGCGTCGAGGTGGCCGCCCACCCCGCCGCCGTCCACGTCCGCGACTCCAAGCTCGCCGACAGCAGCCCCGTCTTCAGCGTCTCACCCGCCGCCTGGGCCGAGTTCATCACGGAGGCGACGTGTTAGCGGAGTCGCTGACCGCCCTGGCCGCAGCGGGCGGCGGAGCCGTGGTCGCCGCCATGGCGACGGACGCGTGGCAGGTCACCCGGGACGGGGTGGTTCAGCTGTTCCGGGGCCGGGAGGGGGTGGCCGCGCGGCTGGAGGAGGACGCCGCCCTGGTCGAGGGCGCGGAAGACCCGGACGGAGTGCGCCAGGCACTGCTGCCCGCTTGGGTGGTACGGCTCGGTGCCCTGCTGGCCGAGCACCCCGAGTACCAGGACGAATTGCGTCGGCTGATCGGGGACGCGCCCCGGGCCCAGTCGGTGCAGTACATCACCGGCCACGACCAGAGTCGTAACCACGGCGCCATGTACGGCAACGTCATCGTGCACGAGGCCCCCGAGCCCCGCTCCGACGCGTGAGCGTCGAGCAGCACGTCACGTCCACCGGCGGGTACGCGTACGGCGTGATCGGTGGGGACATCCATGTGTTCGGAGACGGGTCGCCCGTCTATCTCCTCCAGAATTGGCGCCCCGCCCCCGAAGCCGACCCGGAGTGGCTCCGCGAGTTACCGAGCCGGATGCTCAACTCCCGTTTCGAGGTGGTCCCGTTCACCGGGCGGGAGGCCGAGCTGGCCGACCTGCGCGCGTGGCGCGACCAGGGGCCCCGGCTCGCCGTCCGCTGGATGCACGCGCCCGGCGGGCAGGGCAAGACGCGCCTCGCGGCCCGGTTCGCCGACGAGACGCAGCAGACCGGCTGGCGGGTCGCCGCCGCCACGCACGGCCCCAGCTCTGTGCAGCCGCCACCCGGCAGCCAAAACCTGACCACCGACGGTCACGGTGGCGTGCTGCTGATCGTCGACTACGCGGACCGCTGGCCGCTCACCCACCTGACCTGGCTCTTCAGGAACGCCGTCCTGCACCAGGAGGGGGTACGGGCCCGGGTTCTCCTGCTCGCCCGTACCGCCGACGCCTGGCCCGCCATCCGCAACTCACTCGAAAACCAGCAGGCCGGTACGAGCAGCCATCTCCTGAGCGAGCTCCCGTCCGGGTCCGAAGCTCGCGCGGAGATGTACGACGCCGCCCGGGACGCCTTCGCCGTACGGTACGGAGTCCCGGCCGTGCCCGGCCCCCCACCCCCGTACGGGCTGACCCTCGCCCTCCACATGGCCGCCCTCGTCTCCGTCGACGCCCACTCGCACGGCCGCCGCCCGCCCACCGACATGGCCGGACTGACCGTCTACCTCCTCGACCGGGAGCATCTGCACTGGGCCACCCTGCACGCCCGGGGCGGTACGTATGCCACCCCGCGGCAGGCCATGAACCGGGCCGTCTTCGCCGCCGCGCTCACCGGGACGCTCGACCGGCCCACGGGGTCGGCCGTCGTGGCCGGTCTTGAGACCGGCTTGTCCCCCGGCCGGGTCCTCGACGACCACGCCTTCTGCTACCCGGCCGCCGAGCCGGAGCGCGGCACGGTTCTCGAGCCGCTCTACCCGGACCGGCTCGCCGAGGACTTCCTCGCCCTCACCCTCCCGGGGCACGGCGCCGACTATCCGGCCATGGAGTGGGCCCCGCCCACGACCGCGAGCTTGATCGGTCCGCACGCCGAGCGCGCGGTCACCTTCCTCGCCTCCGCCGCCCAGCGCTGGCCCCACCTCGGGCCACAGCACCTCTACCCCCTCCTCACCGCCGACCCCGGCCTCGCGGTCGCCGCGGGGGGCGCTGCCCTGAGCGCGCTCGCCGTCCTCGACGACATACCGCTGCGGCTCCTCGCCGCCATCTGCGCCGTCTTCCCCGACCGCCATGTGGATCTTGACGTGGGGATGGCCGCCCTCATGCGCCGGACCGTCCACACGATGCTCACCGTGGACGACTCCCCCACCGCTCGGGCGACCGGCTACTACCACCTCAGCACCCGCCTCCTCAACGCGGGCCACCTCGACCAGGCCCTGGTCGCGGCCGAACGGGCCGTCGCCGCTCAGCAGGAAGCCCCCGACGACGTTCCGGCACGCGCCGCCGCTCTCGCTCGCCTCGGCAGGTGCCTGGGCAAGACCGGGCGGCCCACGGAGGCCGTGACGGCGATCGAGTTGTGCGTCGCCGTGTTCGAGCGGCTCGTCGAAGCCGAGCCCGCGCGATGGGGTGGGGACCACGCCGGAGCTCTCAACGACCTGGGCGCCTGGCTGTCCAGGACCGACCGGCACCACGAGGCGCCGGCCGTGGGGAAGCGGGCTGTGGCCGCCTGGCGCAGGTTCGTCTCTTTGCGTCCCGAACACGAGCAACACTTGGCCGAGGCCCTGCACAATCTCGGCAACTACCTGTCCGCGATGGGCCGTTGGCCCGAGGCCGCCGACGCCACCCGCGAGGCGCTCACGATCTGGCTGCCGCTCGCGGCGCGGGAACCCGCCGCCTACGAACCAGACCTCGCGGGCGCGCTCGTCAACCTCGGGAACCAGTTGAGCGCCCAGGGGAGGCAGTCCGATGCCCTGCTGCTCCTGCGTCAGGCGGTGACGACCCTGCGCGCCCTTGCCAGGGTCAACGCCGCCGCGCACGAGCCTGATCTCGCCCTCGCGCTGACCAATCTGGGCGCCGACCTGGCGGCGACCGGTCGTCTGCCCGAAGCCGTGGACGCGTCGGCCGAGGCCGTCGCGATCCGCCGCCGGCTCGCCGCGGGCAACCTGGCCGCCCACTCCCCCGGCCTCGCGCAGTCGCTGTCGCTTCTGGCCGGCCACCTGTTGGGGGTGGACCGTCCGGCCGAGGCCCTCGTCGCCGCCGAGGAGGCCGTCTCGATCAGCGAGCGCCTGTACGCCGAGCATCCCGAGCTCCACCGGGCCGATCTCGCCCGGTCGCTCTCCCACCTCGGCCTGTGCCTGGAACCCGCCGGGCGGTCTTCCGAGGGTCTCGCCGCGGCCCTCCGCGCCGTGGAGCTGTACCGTACGGCCTTCGACGGCAACCCCGCCGCATACACCTTCGACCTCGCCCGCACGCTCCTCGACCTCGGCCGCTTCCTCGCCCTCGACGGGCGGTGGGAAGAGGCGCTGGGCCCGCTCGACGAGGCCGTCTCGCTCGCGCAACGGTCCGTCGCCGCCAACCCGCCGGTATACGGATTACTCCTCGAGGAGCTGCACCAGGCCCGGGCCGGCTGCCTCACGATGCTACGAAGAGGGCGGCGCCCCCGGTCGTGAGACCCGGGGCGCCGCCCTCGTACGCGTACGAGAAGAACAGGGTCAGCCCTCGCTGACGCCCAGCTTCTCCAGGATCAGGTCCTTCACGCGCGCCGCGTCCGCCTGGCCGCGCGTCGCCTTCATGACCGCGCCGACCAGCGCGCCGACCGCCGCGACCTTGCCGCCGCGGATCTTGTCGGCGATGGCCGCGTTGGAGGCGATGGCCTCGTCGACGGCCGTACCGAGCGCGCCCTCGTCGGAGACGACCTTCAGGCCGCGCTTCTCGACGACCTCGTCGGGACCGCCCTCACCGGCGAGGACGCCCTCGATGACCTGGCGAGCCAGCTTGTCGTTCAGGTCGCCGGAGGCGACGAGCGCCGAGACCCGGGCCACCTGGGCCGGGGTGATGGCGAGCTCGTCCAGGGACACGCCCGCCTCGTTGGCGGAACGGGCCAGTTCGCCCATCCACCACTTGCGGGCCTGGTCCGCCGGAGCACCGGCGTCCGTGGTCGCGACGATCAGGTCGACCGCGCCCGCGTTGAGGATCGACTGCATGTCGTGCTCCGACACGCCCCACTCCTCGCGGAGCCGGTTGCGGCGCACGCGCGGCAGCTCGGGCAGACCGGCACGCAGCTCCTCGACCCACTCGCGGGACGGGGCGACGGGGACGAGGTCGGGCTCCGGGAAGTACCGGTAGTCCTCGGCGTTGTCCTTGATCCGGCCGGAGGTGGTGGAGCCGTCGTCCTCGTGGAAGTGACGGGTCTCCTGCACGATCGTGCCGCCCGACTGGAGGACGGCCGCGTGCCGCTGGATCTCGAAGCGCGCCGCCCGCTCCACGGAGCGGAGCGAGTTGACGTTCTTCGTCTCCGAGCGCGTGCCGAACACGGACGTGCCGTGGGGACGCAGCGACAGGTTCACGTCGCAGCGCATCTGGCCCTTGTCCATCCGCGCCTCGGAGACGCCCAGTGCGCGAATCAGCTCCCGCAGCTCGGCGACGTACGCCTTCGCGACCTCGGGGGCCCGCTCGCCGGCGCCCTCGATCGGCTTGGTGACGATCTCGATCAGCGGGATGCCGGCCCGGTTGTAGTCGAGCAGCGAGTGCGAGGCGCCGTGGATCCGGCCCGTCGCGCCGCCGATGTGCGTCGACTTGCCGGTGTCCTCCTCCATGTGGGCGCGCTCGATCTCCACGCGGAAGATCTCGCCGTCCTCCAGCTGGACGTCCAGATAGCCGTTGAAGGCGATCGGCTCGTCGTACTGCGAGGTCTGGAAGTTCTTCGGCATGTCCGGATAGAAGTAGTTCTTCCGGGCGAAGCGGCACCACTCGGCGATCTCGCAGTTCAGCGCGAGACCGATCTTGATGGCGGACTCGACGCCGATCGCGTTGACGACCGGGAGCGAGCCGGGCAGGCCGAGGCAGGTCGGGCACGTCTGCGAGTTGGCGTCCGCGCCCAGCTCGGTCGAGCAGCCGCAGAACATCTTCGTCTTCGTACCCAGCTCGACATGGACCTCCAGGCCCATGACGGGGTCGTACGCCGCGAGGGCCGCGTCGTACGACAGCAGTTCAGTGACGGTCACGGTGAGACTTTCCCTCTCAGCCCAGCAGGACGTCGTCGTCGCCGAGCTTCTTCAGCTCGCGGTAGAGCAGAGCGAGGCCGGTGACGATGGCGGCGGCGGAGACAGCGGCATCGACGAGACGGAGCGTGTCATTGTCCCTGCGGGCCATACGGGCCTGCTTGACGACGCTGATCGCGCCGAAGGCGGTGGTGCCGATCGACAGGTATGTACCGGCCTTGGAATTCTTGAATCCCTTGGCCTTGATGGGCATGGGGCTCACAGCGACGGTGCCTCCTCAAGCAGCGGGTGCCCCCACTTTTCCACGAAGGCGGCCTCGACGGCGGCGCCGACCTTGTACAGCCGGTCGTCCTTCATGGCGGGGGCGATGATCTGCAGCCCGACCGGCAGCCCGTCCTCCGGCGCGAGACCGCAGGGCAGCGACATGGCGGCGTTGCCGGCCAGGTTGGTCGGGATGGTGCACAGGTCCGCGAGGTACATCGCCATCGGGTCGTCGGCGCGCTCGCCGATCGGGAAGGCCGTGGTGGGGGTCGTCGGGGAGACGATCACGTCCACCTGCTCGAAGGCCTTCTCGAACTCGCGGGTGATGAGGGTGCGGACCTTCTGGGCCGAGCCGTAGTACGCGTCGTAGTAGCCGGAGCTCAGCGCGTACGTACCGAGGATGATGCGGCGCTTGACCTCGTCGCCGAAGCCGGCCTCACGGGTGAGGGCGGTGACGTCCTCGGCGGACCTCGTGCCGTCGTCGCCGACGCGCAGGCCGTAGCGCATGGCGTCGAAGCGGGCCAGGTTGGAGGAGCACTCGGACGGCGCGATGAGGTAGTACGCCGAAAGGGCGAGGTCGAACGTCGGGCAGTCCAGCTCGACGATCTCGGCGCCCAGCGACTTCAGCAGCTCGACGGACTCGTCGAAGCGCTGGACGACACCGGCCTGGTAGCCCTCGCCGCGGAACTGCTTGACGACACCGACGCGCATGCCGGCGACGGAGCCGTTGCGGGCGGCCTCGACGACCGGCGGGACCGGGGCGTCGATGGAGGTCGAGTCCAGCGGGTCGTGCCCGGCGATGGCCTCGTGGAGGAGCGCCGCGTCCAGGACCGTACGGGCACAGGGGCCGCCCTGGTCGAGGGAGGACGAGAAGGCCACCATGCCGTAGCGGGAGACCGCGCCGTAGGTCGGCTTGACGCCGACGGTGCCGGTGACGGCGGCGGGCTGACGGATCGAGCCGCCGGTGTCCGTACCGATGGCGAGCGGGGCCTCGTACGAGGCGAGGGCGGCGGAGGAGCCGCCGCCCGAGCCGCCGGGGATACGGGTCAGGTCCCAGGGGTTGCCCGTGGGACCGTAGGCGCTGTTCTCGGTGGAGGACCCCATGGCGAACTCGTCCATGTTGGTCTTGCCGAGGATGACGACGTCGGCGGCCTTGAGGTTCTTGACCAGGGTCGCGTCGTACGGCGGGATCCAGCCTTCGAGGATCTTCGAGCCGACGGTCGTGGGAACGCCGACGGTGGTGAAGATGTCCTTGAGCGCGAGGGGGACACCGGCCAGCGGCCCGAGCTTCTCGCCCTTCTCCCGCTTGGCGTCCACGGCACGGGCCTGGGCGAGGGCGCCCTCGCGGTCGACGTGGAGGAAGGCGTGGACCTTCTCGTCGACGGCCTCGATGCGGGCCAGGTGGGCCTCGGTCACCTCGACGGCGGTGAGCTCGCCGGAGGCGATCTTCCCCGCGATCTCGGCGGCCGTGAGCTTGATGATGGTGCTGTCCGTCATGGTGATTAGTCCTCCCCCAGGATCTGCGGCACCTTGAAACGCTGCTGCTCCTGGGCCGGGGCGCCGGAGAGCGCCTGCTCGGGGGTGAGCGACGGACGGACCTCGTCCGCGCGCATGACGTTCGTCAGCGGCAGCGGGTGGGAGGTCGGCGGTACGTCTTGGTCGGCGACCTCGGAGACGCGGGCGACCGCGCCGATGATGTCGTCGAGCTGACCGGCGAAGTGATCGAGCTCTTCGCCCTTCAGCTCCAGACGCGCCAGCCGTGCGAGGTGGGCGACCTCCTCGCGCGTGATGCCAGGCATGCGATCCTCACGGGGTGCGTTTGATGGTGTTGAGCCCAATCCTATGGGGCCCGCGCCGCTGCCCGTGAAACGGTTTGCCCGGGGGCGCCGGGGAGCCCGCCGCCGAGGGGGTGGGGCAGGCGCCGCCGACGGGCCCGTGCGGGGCTCCACCCGGGCCCGCGCCGCTGCCCGTGAAACGGTTTGCCCGGGGGCGCCGGGGGAGGCCGCCGCCGACGGGCCGGGACATGTGCCGTCGGCGGGCCCGTGCGGGGCTCCGCCCGGGTCGGACCGCCGGGACGCCGGGACGCCGCCCCGTCTCCCTACTGCACCACCTGGTCCTTGTTCCGCTCGGCCGCCAGGTCCGCGGGGCGGCGCCAGCCGTGCTCGCCCCGGGCGCTCAGCCAGGCCGTGGCCTCGCTCGGCGGCATCGCGGCGGCGACCAGCCAGCCCTGGACCGCGTCGCAGCCGAGGTCCCGCAGCCGCTCCCAGGTCTCGTCGTCCTCGACGCCCTCCGCGACGACGAGCAGGCCGAGCGAGTGCGCCAGGTCGACCGTACAGCGGACGATCTCGGCGTCCTCGGTGTCGACGGCGAGCCGGGCCACGAAGGAGCGGTCGATCTTCAGCTCGCTCACCGGCAGGCGGCGCAGATGCACCAGGGAGGAGTAGCCGGTGCCGAAGTCGTCCAGGGACATCTTCACGCCGTGGCCCGTCAGGCCGGCCAGGGTGTCCGCCGCCCGCTGGGGGTCCTCCAGGAGGACGTGTTCCGTTATCTCCAGCTGGAGCGCTCCCGCCGGGACGCCGTGGCGGGCGAGCCGCGCCGCGACCGCGCCGGCGAAGCCGGGGGTGTGGACGTCGCGCGGGGAGACGTTGACCGCGACAGGAACGTTCAGGCCCTGCGCCCGCCACCGCGCGACCTGCGCGAGCGCCGTCTCCAGGACGTACTCGGTGAGGTGGGGCATCAGTCCGGAGGACTCGGCGATCGCGATGAACTCGTCGGGGGGGACCCGGCCGCGCTCCGGGTGCACCCAGCGCACCAGGGCCTCCAGGCCGGCGACCTGCCCGTCGAAGCGGACCTTGGGCTGGTAGTGCAGCTCGACCTCGCCGGCGTCCAGGGCGCGGCGCAGGTCGCCCAGGAGCCCGAGACGGTCGGGGGTGTTGGAGTCGCGCTTGGACTCGTACACCTCCACGCCCGTACGGTCCCGCTTCGCCTGGTACATCGCCACGTCGGCCCGGCGCAGCAGGCCCTCCGCGTCGAGGGCGTGGTCGGGGAAGACGGCGACTCCGGCACTGGCCTCCAGGACGAGGGTCAGCCCGTCGAGGTCGAGCGGGGAGGAGAGTTCGGCGACGAGGTGGCGGGCGACCCGCTGGGCGCTCGTCGTGGAGTCGGCGGTCGGCAGGAGCACGGCGAACTCGTCGCCGCCGAGCCGCGCGGCCTCCGCCCCGCGCGGCAGGGCGAGCTTGAGCCGCTCCGCGATCTGGAGCAGCAGCCGGTCTCCGGCGAGGTGCCCCAGGGTGTCGTTGACCGAACGGAAACGGTCGAGGTCGATCAGTACGAGGGCGGAGCGCGCCCCCTCCCCCTCGGCCGCCTCCAGCGCCGTCCAGGCCCGCTCCAGCAGCCACTGACGGTTCGGCAGCCCGGTCAGCGGGTCCTTCAGCTGTTCCTCGGCACGGGCGCGGGCGATCCAGAGAGTGGAGTCGAGGGCGATGAGGGGGACGGCGAAGAGCGGCAGCAGCACCGGCTGGGAGACGGCGACGACGCAGATGAGCGGGGCGATGCCGAGGAGGGCGACGGCGACGAGGCCCTGCCGGAGCAGGGCGGTGCGGGCCACGGTGGGCAGTCCACCGCCCTGCGGCGCCAGGGCATACCACAGGAGGAGCCGGGTCACCACCAGATACGCGGCCGCGGCGAGCGCGACTTCCGGTACGTCCGCGATCCCCCAGTCGAGGGGCCGCCACGGCTCCTCGACCGTCGGTACGTCGCCGAACGCGGCGAGGACCAGGGCGGCGGCGCCGATGCCGAGGACGTCCACGGCGCCGTGCAGCAGCCCTTGGCGCCAGCGGTGGCGGCGGGCCACGCCGACGAGGACGACGACGGCCATGGAGACGACCCCGGCGGGCACCCAGCCGTACAGGAGGAGCACGGCGAGGGTGAGGGCGGCGCCGGAACCGGTGCCGCCCCACCAGCGGTCGCGGCCGAGCGCGACGAGGTGGCCGACGATGAGCCCGGTGAGGACGGCGAGGGACCAGCCCGCGGCGCCGGCCGGGAAGAGTCCGTGACCCGTGGTCAGCGCTCGGTAGAAGCCGGTGGCGAGCAGGACCGCGGCGATGCCCACGAAGGCTCCGGGCAGCCCGGAGGTGATGCCCACGAAGGCCGCACGGCCGGGCGGCCGTGAGACCCGGGCGGCACTCTCGGTCGGTTTCATTCCGTCCCTCTCACAGCCGGCGGTGCCGTTGCAACGCGATGGGCCGTTGTCATGCCGCCACGACCGGCGGAGCCCTGCACGGTCGTGGCTGACAGACGCACGTCACAACAGTAGGCCGCGGAGGGCGCCGACGGGCAGCGCTCTCCATGTCTTGCCCGAATGCGACCCGGCCACCCGTAACGATCTGGTATGCGCCGAACGGGTGACGTTCAAGGGCCGGAACACGCCTATCCGGTGACCGGAACCGCTGCCTCTCGGGCGGCCTCGGAACCCTGCTCCAGCAGCACGACGAAGCCGTCCTCGTCCAGAACCGGAACCTTCAGCTGCATCGCCTTGTCGTACTTGGAACCGGGGTTTTCACCGACGATCACAAAGTCGGTCTTCTTCGAAACGGAACCGGTCACCTTCGCTCCGAGGCTCTGCAGCGACTCTTTTGCGCCATCCCTGGTGAAGTTCTGCAGGGTGCCCGTGACGACGACCGTGAGCCCCTCCAGCGGACGCGGCCCGTGGTCCTCTCCGGCGCCCTCCTCCTCCAGAAGGACCCCGGCCTCGCGCCACTTGCGCACGATCTCGCGGTGCCACTCCTCGGCGAACCACTGCTTCACCGCGGTCGCGATGATCCCGCCGACCCCGTCGACGGCCGCCAGCTCCTCCTCCGTGGCCTGCTCGATCCGGTCCAGGGAGCGGAACTCACGGGCCAGCGCCTGGGCGGCCACCGGGCCCACGTGCCGGATGGACAGACCGTTGATGAACCGCGCCAGCGGTCGCGTCTTGGCGGCCTCGATGTTCGCCAGCATCGCCAGGGCGTTCTTCTTCGGCTCGCCCTTCTGGTTGGCGAAGACCGTGACGACCTTCTCCTCGCCCGTCTTCGGGTCCCGCTTGGGCAGCCCGCTGTCCGGGTCGAGGACGTACGCCTTGATCGGCAGCAGTTGTTCGATGGTCAGGTCGAACAGATCGCCCTCGTCCACCAGCGGCGGCTCGGCGGGCTCCAGCGGCCGGGTCAGCGCCGCCGCGGCCACCGAACCGAAGTTCTCGATGTCCAGGCACTCCCGGCCGGCCAGATAGAAGAGACGTTCACGCAGCTGCGCCGGACACGTCCGCGCGTTGGGGCAGCGCAGATCGATGTCGCCCTCCTTCATGGCCCGCAGCGGCGTCCCGCACTCGGGGCACTCGGCCGGCATCACGAACTCCCGCTCGGTGCCGTCCCGCAGATCGGCCACCGGACCGAGGATCTCCGGGATGACGTCACCGGCCTTGCGCAGCACGACCGTGTCGCCGATCAGCACGCCCTTGGCCTTCACCACCTCCTGGTTGTGCAGGGTGGCGAACTCGACCTCGGATCCGGCGACCGTGACCGGCTCCACCTGCGCGTACGGAGTGACCCGGCCCGTGCGGCCGACGCCGACCTTGATGTCGACCAGCTTGGTGTTGACCTCCTCCGGCGCGTACTTCCAGGCGATCGCCCAGCGCGGAGCGCGCGCGGTGGAGCCGAGCCTGCCCTGGAGCGGGATCTCGTCCAGCTTGACGACGACGCCGTCGATCTCGTGCTCCACGGAGTGCCGGTGCTCGCCGAAGTACGCGATGAACTCCCGCACCTCGTCGAGGGATCCGACCACCTTGTTGTGACGGGCGGTCGGCAGGCCCCACTCGCGCAGCAGGTCGTACGCCTGCGAGAGACGGCTGATGTCGAAGCCCTCGCGGGCGCCGATGCCGTGCACCACCATGTGCAGCGGGCGGCCCGCGGTGACCTTGGGGTCCTTCTGGCGCAGCGAACCGGCCGCCGCGTTGCGCGGGTTGGCGAACGGCTTGTCGCCGGCCTCCACCAGGCGGGCGTTGAGCCCCTCGAAGGCCTCCATCGGGAAGTAGACCTCGCCGCGGATCTCGACGAGGTCCGGGATGCGCTCACCGCGCAGCCGGTCCGGGATGTCCGCGATCGTACGGACATTGGGAGTGATGTCCTCGCCGGTGCGGCCGTCACCGCGGGTGGCGGCGCGGGTCAGCCGGCCGTGCTCGTACGTGAGGTTCACGGCGAGGCCGTCGACCTTGAGCTCGCACAGGAAATGGTGGTCGGGAGTGCCCACGTCCCGGGCGATCCGCTCGGCCCAGGCGGCCAGTTCGAGGTCGTCGAAGGCGTTGTCGAGCGAGAGCATGCGCTCACGGTGCTCGACGGCCGTGAATTCCGTCTCGTACTGACCCGCGACCTTCTGCGTGGGCGAGTCGGGCGTGCGCAGCTCCGGGTACTCCTCCTCCAGCGCCTCCAGGTCGCGCAGGAGCTTGTCGAACTCGCCGTCGCTGATGACCGGCTGGTCCTTCACGTAGTACCGGAAGCGGTGCTCTTCGATCCGCTCGGCCAGGTCGGCGTGCTTCTCCCGCGCCTCGGCGGGCGGAGCCCCCTGTTCGACTGCCACCGTTACTCGTCCTCCCGTTGCCTCGAAGCCCTGTCACTCAGGGTTGTCCGCGAGCGATCTCGCCGCCCGCGCGCAGTGGGCAAGGGCAGCTCGGGCATATGCGGGCGAAGCGCCCGCGAGCCCGCATGTCGGGGTGACGACCACGGACTCGGCGAGAGTCCCCGGATTCAGCCCCAGCCTGCGCCACAGCGTCCTGACACCCATGACGCTACCGCCAGGGTCCGACAATGCCGTGTCGGTGGAGGGCACCACGCCCGCGAACAGCCGGGTGCCGGACTCCACGGCCTCGCCGATCGGCTCCTCGTCACGTTCGGTGAGGAGGCCGAAGTCGAACGAGACACCGGCGACTCCGGCCCGGCGCAGCAGCGCGAACGGTACGTCGGGGGCGCAGGAGTGGACGATCACCGGGCCGTCGTGGACGGCGATCACCTGGCGCAGGGCGCTCTCCACGACCTGCCGGTCGACGGCGCGGTGGGTGCGGTAGCCGCTGGCGGTGCGGACGTGGCCGCGCAGGACGGCCGTCAGCGACGGCTCGTCGAGCTGGAGGACGAGCCGGGCGCCGGGCACGCGCCGGCGCAGCTCGGCGAGGTGGGCGCGGAGCCCCTCGGCGAGGGAGCCGGTCAGATCGCGGCAGGCCCCGGGGTCGCCGAGGGCGGCCTCGCCGCCGCGGAGTTCCAGGGCGGCGGCGAGCGTCCACGGCCCCACCGCCTGGACCTTGAGCGGACCCTCGTAGCCCTGGGTGTACTCCTCCAGGGCGTCGAGGTCCTCACCGAGCCAGGACCGGGCGCGCCGGGTGTCCCGCCCCGGCCGGTCGCTGACCCGCCAGCCGCTGGGCTCCACGTGCGCGTACATCTCGACGAGCAGGCCGATGGTCCGCCCGATCATGTCGGCGCCGGGTCCGCGGGCCGGCAGCTCCGCGAGGAAGGGGAAGTCCTCGAAGGACCCGGCGACGGTCTTGGCGGCCTCCCGCGCGTCGCCGCCGGGCATGGATCCGACGCCGGTCGCGGGGCCCCAGGTGAAGGACGTCTTCTCGGTGTTCTCGCTCACACCGGGAAGCGTACGCGGAGCCGGTGCGGAGCTACCGTCCCGGCCTCACGGTCAGGTCGTTGATCTCCGCGTCGCGGGGCAGGTCGATCGCCGTCAGGATCGCCGTCGCGACCGACTCGGGGTCGATCCACCGCGAGGCGTCGTACTCCTTGCCCTCCTGGGCGTGCACCTTCGCCTGCATCGGGCTCGCGGTCCGCCCCGGGTAGACCGACGTGACCCGCACCCCGTGGCCGTGCTCCTCCTGGCGCAGGGAGTCGGCGAGCGCCTTCAGCCCGTGCTTGGAGGCGGCGTAGGCGGCCCACTCGGCGTGGGCGCTGAGCCCGGCGCCGGAGTTGACGAACACCACGTGCCCCTTGGAGAGCCGCAGTTGCGGCAGGAAGTGCCGGGTCAGCTCGGCGGGGGCGACGAGGTTGACGTTCAGCTGGTGGTGCCAGGTCTTGGGGGTGAGCTCGCCGACCGGACCGAGGTCGACGACGCCCGCGATGTGCAGCAGGGTGTCCACCCGCTCGGGCAGGCTCTGGTGCGAGAACGCCCAGGACAGCCGGTCAGGATCGGCGAGGTCCCCGACGAGCGTCCGCGCCCCGGGAAACTCCCCCGCCAGCTCCTTGGCCCGCCCCGCGTCGCGCGCGTGCAGCACGAGCTCGTCCCCGCGCGCGTGCAGCCGCCGCGCGACGGCCGCGCCGATGCCGGAGCCCGCTCCGGTGATCACATGAGTAGCCATGGGAGCCATCGTCGCACTCCGGCGGGCGGGCGGGGGGTCAGCCGGAGGGGGTGGATCGAGCCAGGTCGCCCTGGGTCCTATTCGCCCACCTCTCCGTCGATCGCTTCGCGGAGCAGGTCGGCGTGGCCGTTGTGGCGCGCGTACTCCTCGATCATGTGGGTGAGGACGTAGCGGAGCGAGATGACCTCACCCCGGAAGTCCACCGTGTCGTCGAGGGACTCGAAGGCATCCGTGACGGCACGGGAGTCCTCGCACGCCTCACGCCAGAACACGAACGCCTCGTCCACGTCGGCGTCGTCCACGTGGAATTCGGCGAACTCGCCCTTGACGCTGGGCCAGAGGGCCTTGCGGTCCTCTCCGCTCAGCGCCGACCGGAACCAGCTCCGCTCGACCTCGGCCGCATGCCGTACGAGGCCCAGGAGGGACAGGCCCGAGGTCGGAACCGCCTTCCGCTTCAGTTGGCCGCCGGTCAGCCCCTGGCACTTCATGGCGAGGGTCGCGCGCTGGTAGTCGAGGAACGCGATCAGCGACGCGCGGTCGCCTGCAGTCTTGGACGGGTGTATGCGCTGGTCATCAGTCATCTGGCGATGATCGCAGGGGACCGGTGGGTCTCGGTCGCGCCCTGGCACTCACGTTCGCGAACTCAGTGGATGCCCGCCGACTCCTCCAGGTACGCGAGCGCCGCCACGCCGTCCTCCGCGAAGAAGACGAGATCGGTGAGCGGCAGCGGCAGGAAGCCCTCGGTCTCCATGCGGCGGAACTGGGTCTTCAGGCCGTCGTAGAAGCCCGCCGTGTTCAGCAGGACCACCGGCTTGGTGTGCAGGGCGTGCTTCTTCAGCTCCAGGATCTCGGTCGCCTCGTCGAGCGTGCCCGTGCCGCCGACCATGATGACGATCGCGTCGGACTTGGCGAGCAGCAGCGCCTTGCGTTCGGCGAGGTCCTTGGCGACGACCATCTCGTCGGTGCCGGGGCGGGCCTTGGCGGCGAGGAAGTCGACGGAGACGCCGACGAGCCGGCCGCCCGCCTCCTGGACCCCGTCGGCGACGACCTTCATCAGGCCGACGTCGGAGCCGCCCCAGACGAGGGTGTGGCCGGCCTTGCCGAGCAGGGTGGCGAACTCGCGGGCGGGGGCGGTGTAGCGCTCGTCGAGGTCGGCGGCGGAGAGGAAGACGCAGATGTTCATGGGCACCACCGTAGGGCCTGGCCTCGGGGTTCAAGATTTTCCGGGAAAACGCGCCGGGCACCGATGAGTTCCGGGAACGGCCCCGGTCGTAACCGGCATGGACGAGGCGAGCAGCACACTGAGCAGGGCCCGGGGGCGGGTCACGTCGGGGGACGGTACGCGGATCGCGTACGAGCGGCAGGGCGAGGGCCCGCCGCTGATCGTGGTGAGCGGCGCCCTGTGCACCGCCGGTGGGGAGCGGCCGCTGGCCGACCTCCTCGCGCCGCACTTCTCGGTCGTGACGTACGACCGGCGGGGCCGCGGCGGGAGCGGTGACACCGGCCCGTACGCGGTGGAGCGGGAGATCGACGACCTGGCCGCCCTGATCGAGGAGGCGGGGGGTGACGCGTACGTCCACGGCATGTCGTCGGGCGGGGCGCTGGCGCTGGCCGCTGTGGCCGCCGGGCTGCCGGTCGAGCGCCTGTCCGTGTACGAGCCGCCCTACTCGGCCGACTCCGGAGCGCGCGAGACCTACGCGGCCCACCGGCGTCGTCTGACCGGGCTCCTGGACCGGGGACAGCGGGCAGCGGCGCTCGAGCTGTTCCTGGCCGACGCGATGGCACCGGAGGCGCTGGCCGGCATGCGGCGTTCGGCGGCGTGGCCGGGGCTCGAGGCCGTGGCGCACACCCTCGCGTACGACCACGCGGTGCTGGGCGACGGTCTGGTGCCGTACGGACGGCTCGGCGGGGTCCACGCGCGCGTGCTGGTGGTCGACGGCGGCGCGAGCCCCGCCTGGATGCGGCGCGCGGCCCTGGCCGTCTCGACCGCTCTCCCCCGGGGCCGCCACCGCACTCTGACGGGCCAGACCCATGTGGTGGCGCCGCATGTGCTCGCGCCGGCCCTGGAGGAGTTCTTCACGGAGGAGTGAGGGCGGCGGCGGAGTCTTCCCGGCGCCGCCACCGGGCTACGCGCCGCTCGGACCGCCACGGCCCTCGGACCGCCGCGGCACTCGGACCGCCGCGCCGCTCGGACCGCCACGGCCCTCGGACCGCCGCGGCACTCGGACCGCCGCGCCGCTCGGACCGCCGCGACCCTCAGACCGCCGCCGCCTCGGACGTACGCCGCTCCGTCGTCGCGATCGTCGCCGAGCCCACCACGCGCGTGCCGTCGTACAGCACGATCGCCTGCCCCGGGGCCACGCCCCGGACGGGCTCGTCGAAGCTCACCCGCAGCTCGCCCTCCACCAGCTCCGCCGTCACCGCGGTCTCGCCGCCGTGCGCCCGCAGCTGGGCGGTGTAGCGGCCGGTGCCCTCCGGGGCCGTGCCGCACCAGCGGGGCTTGATCGCGGTCAGGGCGGTCACGTCGAGCGCCTCGACCGGGCCGACCGTGACCGTGTTGTTCACCGGCGAGATGTCCAGGACGTAGCGCGGCTTGCCGTCCGGCGCGGGGTGTCCGATCCGCAGCCCCTTGCGCTGGCCGATGGTGAAGCCGTACGCGCCCTCGTGCGTGCCGAGCTTCCGCCCCGCCTCGTCGACGATGTCGCCCTCGGCCGTGCCGAGCCGGGAGGCCAGGAAGCCCTGCGTGTCGCCGTCGGCGATGAAGCAGATGTCGTGGCTGTCGGGCTTCTTCGCCACCGCGAGACCGCGCCGCTCCGCCTCCGCCCGGATCTCGTCCTTGGTGGTGAGGGTGTCGCCCAGCGGGAACATGGCGTGGGCGAGCTGCTTCTCGTCGAGCACGCCGAGGACGTACGACTGGTCCTTGGCCATGTCGGAGGCCCGGTGCAGCTCGCGCGAGCCGTCCTCCTTGAGGACGACCGTGGCGTAGTGGCCGGTGCAGACCGCGTCGAAGCCGAGCGCGAGCGCCTTGTCGAGCAGCGCGGCGAACTTGATCTTCTCGTTGCAGCGCAGGCAGGGGTTGGGTGTGCGGCCCGCTTCGTACTCCGCGACGAAGTCGTCGACGACGTCCTCGCGGAATCGCTCGGCGAGGTCCCAGACGTAGAAGGGGATACCGATGACGTCGGCCGCCCGGCGTGCGTCGCGCGAGTCCTCGATGGTGCAGCAGCCGCGCGCGCCCGTACGGAAGGACTGCGGGTTCGCGGAGAGCGCGAGGTGCACCCCGGTCACGTCGTGGCCGGCTTCGGCGGCGCGGGCGGCGGCCACGGCGGAGTCCACACCGCCGGACATGGCGGCCAGTACCCGGAGGGGGCGGGGGTGGGGGTGCTGGGGAGTCTGAGTCATAGCCCTACCAGGGTACGGGGCCCGGGAACCATGGTCGCCTGTGTAGGCGTTCACGCTCACATGGGGAGTGAGAAGAAGCGGGGGGTGGGTCGGCGAGCCGTCCTGCTCGGCGGTGGCGCGGCGGTCCTGGGTACGGCGGTGCTGGCCCAGGAGGAGCTGAGACGTGCCTGGTGGCGGCTGCCCGGGACGGAGAAGGAGCGGATCGAGGGCGCGCTCGACCACAAGGGCGCCGACTGGTCCGCCGCGTCCCGGGCGAACTGGCGGCGGGCCGACCGGCCGGACGACTTCACCATCGACCGGGTGGTGATCCATGTCGTCCAGGGGAGCTACGCCACGGCCCTGAAGGTCTTCAAGAACCCGGGGCACGGGGCGGCCACGCACTACGTCGTCCGCAAGGACGGCCATGTCGCGCAGATGATCCGCGAGCTCGACGTGGCCTTCCACGCCGGGAACCGGGACATGAACGAGCGGAGCGTCGGCATCGAGCACGAGGGCTTCGTCGACCGGCCGCAGGACTTCACGAAGGCGATGTACGAAGGGTCGGCGCGGCTGACCGCCGGGATATGTGCTCGGTACGCGATACCGGTGGACCGCGAGCACATCATCGGGCACGTGGAGGTCGAGGGCACCGACCACACCGATCCCGGCCCGCACTGGGACTGGCCGCGCTACATGAAGCTCGTACGGGAGGCGTCCGCGAAGCTCCCGCGCACCGAGGTCACGTGAGGCCGGCGGTACGCGCGCGTTCCACGGCCGGGCCGATCGCCCCGGCGACCGCCGCCACGTCCTCCTGGGTGGAGGTGTGGCCGAGGGTGAAGCGCAGGGTGCCCCGGGCGAGGTCCGGGTCGGTGCCGGTGGCGAGCAGGACATGGCTCGGCTGGGCGACGCCGGCGGTGCAGGCGGAGCCGGTGGAGCACTCGATGCCCTGGGCGTCCAGGAGCAGCAGCAGGGAGTCGCCCTCGCAGCCGGGGAAGGTGAAGTGCGCGTTGGCGGGGAGCCGGTCGACCGGGTCGCCGCCGAGGATCGCGTCGGGGACGGCGGTGAGGACGGCCGCGACCAGTTCGTCGCGCAGGGCGCCGATCTCGCGGGCGAACTCCTCGCGCCGTTCGGCGGCGAGCCGTCCGGCGACGGCGAAGGCGGCGACGGCGGGTACGTCGAGGGTGCCGGAGCGGACATGGCGCTCCTGCCCGCCCCCGTGCAGGACGGGTACGGGGCTGTACTCGCGGCCCAGGAGCAGCGCGCCGATGCCGTAGGGGCCGCCGATCTTGTGGCCGGACACGGTCATGGCGGCGAGGCCGGAGGCGGCGAAGTCGACCGGGATCTGGCCGAACGCCTGGACGGCGTCGGCGTGCAGGGGAACGTCGAACTCCCTCGCCGCGTCCGCGAGTTCGCGGACCGGCATGACCGTGCCGATCTCGTTGTTCGCCCACATGACGGTGGCGAGGGCCACGGTCTCGGGCTCGCGGGCGATCGCCTCGCGCAGGGCGGCGGGGTGGACGCGGCCGTACCGGTCGACGGGGAGGTACTCGACGGTGGCGCCCTCGTGGGTGGCGAGCCAGTCGACGGCGTCGAGCACGGCGTGATGCTCGACGGGGCTGGCCAGAACGCGGGTACGGAGGGGGTCGGCGTCCCGCCGGGCCCAGTACAGGCCCTTGACGGCGAGGTTGTCGGCCTCGGTGCCGCCGGAGGTGAAGACGACCTC
The DNA here is from genome assembly GCF_040611675.1 of Streptomyces sp. NPDC006551. Classification (NCBI taxonomy): domain Bacteria; kingdom Bacillati; phylum Actinomycetota; class Actinomycetes; order Kitasatosporales; family Streptomycetaceae; genus Streptomyces; species Streptomyces sp. NPDC006551. The sequence goes on along the minus strand of NZ_JBEXOT010000017.1, from coordinate 41,123 downwards.
GCTGGGCCGGGCGCCCAGGGCGGCGGCGAGCGTCTCGCGCGCTTCCTCGACGGTCCGCCGGGCGCGCCGCCCGGCCGCGTGCAGGGAGGAGGCGTTGCCGGTGGCGGCGAGCTGGGCGGTCATCGCCTCGATCGCCTCGGGCAGCATGGGCGTGGTCGCGGCGTGGTCGAGGTAAGCCATGGTTACTTGATTCTACGAGGCCGTTCCCGTGCCTCGGCCCCGTGGCCGGTTCGCGCCCTCGACTCGTCGGCCGTGAGCCCCGTGAGCGTCCGCTCGGAGCGGCGGGTCGGACGTCACCGGCCCCTCGACTCGTCGGCCGTGAGCCCCGTGACGTCCGTTCGGAGCGGCGCGGTGGGACGTCACCGGCTCACGCTGTCGGGGGGTCAGCCGCGCGGGGCGCGGGCCAGTTGGCGGGACTGCGCGACGAGGCGGTCCGCGCTGTCCCAGACCTCGGCGTCCTCCTCCAGGAAGCCGCCGGCGAGGTTGCGGGTGGTGATCGAGACGCGCAGCGGTCCGGGGGCCGGGCGGCAGCGGATGTGGGTGGTGAGCTCGACGGTCGGGGTCCAGCCCTTGAGGCCGAGCTCGAAGGAGGTCGGCGGCAGGGCGTCGACGGTCAGGAGCAGCGAGAGCGGGTCGGGCTCGCGGCCGTCGGCGAGACCGAACCAGCCGCGCATCTCGCCCTTGCCGGAGGGCGCGCCGACGGCCCAGCCGACGGTGGCCGGGTCGAGCCTGATGTCGAGCCGCTCGGTGATCGCGGAGGAGCCGGGGATCTGGGGCGTGGGGCCGTCGGAGGTGCCGAAGCAGTTCTCGATGGGCGCGATGGCCGGGGGCTGCGCGGAGGTGCGCACGTCGTCGGGGAGCGCGTCGAGGTCTCCGTACGAGGCGAGGACGCGGATGCGCTCGACCTCGGTGCCGTCCTCGGCGTACTGGAAGAGGGACGCCTGGCCGGTGGAGAGGGTGCGGCCGGTACGGACCGTCTCGGTGCGGATCACCGCGGGGCCGGGCACGGACGGCGTGAGGTAGTGCGCCGAGATCGTGAACGGGTCCGGGTGCGGGAGGTGGTCACCGAGGGCGCGGCCGAGCAGGGCGAGGAGATAGCCGCCGTTGACGGCGTGGATGATCGTCCAGCCGGCGGAGAGATCGGCGTCGTAGACGCCGGGGGCGCGGAGGGTGACGGCGGTGTCGCGGTCGAACTCGCTCGTCGCGGGGCTCGTCGCGGGGCTTGTCGACGCGACCGTCGACGCGGCCGTCTCGGTGCTCGTGCTCATGCGCCCGACGGTACAGCAGGTAACTACTGAGCGGTAGCTTTTTCCGGCTCCTCGCGAGCGGATGAGCGCCGGTTCCAGGCCCGGGGGGCGCGCCAGTGGTAGCGCATGGCGAGCAGGCGCAGCGCGAAGGCCGTGAGGACGGCTGCGCCGCTGGTGAACGCGTTGAGCGTGTCGAAGCGGATGCAGAGGACGACCATCGTGGCGCCGACCATGGCGGGTACGGCGTAGAGGTCACGGTCCCAGCGGAGCAGGGACGGGACCTCGTTGGCGAGGACGTCGCGCAGGACGCCGCCGCCGACGGCGGTGGCGAGGCCCAGGGCGGCGGAGGAGGTGAGGCCGAGGCCGTATTCGTACGCCTTGGTGGTTCCGGTGACGCAGAAGAGGCCGAGGCCGGCGGCGTCGAAGACGTTCACGGCGGTCTGGGTGCGCTCGACCTGGGGGTGGAGGAAGAAGACCAGCACGGTGGCGACGAGCGGCATGAGGAAATAGCCGAGATCGGTGAAGGCGGCGGGGGGTACGGCGCCGATGATCAGGTCACGCAGGAGGCCGCCGCCGAGTGCGGTGACCTCGGCGAGGACGGCGATGCCGAAGACGTCGAAGTTCTTGCGGACGGCGAGCAGGGCACCGGAGATGGCGAAGACGAAGATGCCGACGAGGTCGAGCGCGTGCTGGACGGAAGGCGTGAACAGATCGTGAACCACGGCGCCCATTGTGACGGGTGGCGCGCGGATTCCCTGCCGGGCGGGCGAGCGGGCGCGGGTGGGCGCCCTGACGACCTGGGCGGGCACCGGGCCCCTGCCGGGCGGGCGAGCGAGTCCGCTGGCGGGCGGGCGAGCGGGCCCGCTGCCGGGCGGGCGAGCGGGCGCGGGTGGCCGCCCTGAACGACCTGCGGGCGGGCACCGGGCCCCTGCCGGGCGAGGGCACCTGCACTGACGGCCCTGGCGGGCGGACGCGGGTGCGTCCCCGGCCCTTCCCCGCGCGACGGACGCCGAAGGGGCGGGGCGGGGAACTCCCCCCCGCCCCGCCCCTTCCCGAAACCGTGACGGGAGACGCCGAGGGGCTCGCCCCCCGCGCCCCCGTCCGGCGGCTTCGTGCTGCCGTCACTCCTTGGGCGTGCCGGCCTCGTCCTTCGCCTCCGGCGCGTCGGCCACGGCCGCCCCGTCCGGAGCCTCCGTCCCCGACGACGACGCCGTCTTCGTGATCGACACCTCCACCGACTCCCGCGCCACCGGCACCGTGAGGCCCTCGGCGTTCTCCGGGTGGTGGCAGGCCACGCGCTGGCCCGGGCGGAGTTCGAGCAGGGGCGGTTCGTCGGTCTTGCAGACCGCCGTCGCCTTCCAGCAGCGGGTGTGGAAACGGCAGCCCGGCGGCGGGGCGATCGGCGACGGTACGTCGCCGGTCAGCAGGATCCGCTCGCTCTTCACGCCCCGGCGCCGCGGGTCCGGCACCGGGACCGCCGACATCAGGGCCTTGGTGTACGGGTGCATCGGCGACTCGTACAGGGACTTGCGGTCCGCGAGCTCCACGATCTTGCCGAGGTACATCACCGCGATCCGGTCCGAGACGTGCCGGATGACCGACAGGTCGTGGGCGATGATCACGTACGTGAGGCCCAGCTCCTGCTGGAGGTCGTCCAGGAGATTGACCACCTGCGCCTGGATCGAGACGTCCAGGGCCGAGACCGGCTCGTCGGCCACCACCAGCTTCGGCTTCAGCGCCAGCGCCCGGGCGATGCCGATGCGCTGACGCTGGCCGCCGGAGAACTCGTGCGGGTAGCGGTTGTAGTGCTCGGGGTTCAGGCCGACCAGGCCGAGCAGGCGCTGGACCTCCTGCCGCACCCCGCCCTCGGGCTCGACGCCCTGGAGCTTGAACGGCGCCGAGACGATCGAGCCGACCGTGTGCCTCGGGTTCAGCGAGCCGTACGGGTCCTGGAAGATCATCTGGATGTCGCGGCGCAGCGGACGCATCTTCGCCACACCCAGGTGGGAGACGTCCACGCCCTCGAACTCGATGGTTCCGCCGGTCGGTTCGAGGAGCCGGGTGATGAGCCGGCCCATCGTCGACTTGCCGCAGCCGGACTCACCCACGACGCCGAGGGTCTCGCCCGGCAGCACCTCGAAGTCGATGCCGTCGACCGCCTTGACCGCCCCGACCTGGCGCTGCAGCATCCCCTTCTTGATCGGGAAGTGCTTCACCAGGCCGCTGACCTTGAGCAGGGGCTCGGGGGTCGTCCCCGTCGTGTTGTTCTCGCTCACAGCTTCGGCGCAATCTCTTCGGTCCAGATCCGGGTCCGCTCTTCCTGCGACATGTGGCAGGCGGAGTGGTGACGGCCGGAGCCCTCGTCACTCGTCGCGAGCCGCAGCTCCGGGCGCTCGGTGCGCGTGATGCCGCCCTTGGGCACGTCCGCGTACGGGCAGCGCGGGTTGAAGGCGCAGCCGCTCGGGATGTTGATGAGGCTGGGCGGGTTGCCCTTGACCGGGATGAGCCGGTCGGTCTGCTCCCGGTCGATCCGCGGCATCGAGCCCAGCAGGCCCCAGGTGTAGGGATGCTGCGGCTCGTAGAAGACCGCCTCGGCCGGTCCGCGCTCCACGCACCGGCCGCCGTACATCACGAGGATGTCGTCGGCGACCTCGGCGACGACGCCGAGGTCGTGCGTGATCATGATGACCGCGGAGCCGAACTCCTTCTGCAGGTCACGGATCAGGTCGAGGATCTGCGCCTGGACGGTGACGTCGAGCGCGGTGGTCGGCTCGTCGGCGATGAGCAGTTCCGGGTTGTTGACCAGCGCCATCGCGATCATGGCGCGCTGGCGCATACCGCCGGAGAACTCGTGCGGGTAGCTGTCGACCCGCTTGGCCGGCTCGGGGATGCCCACGCGGTCGAGGAGTTCGACGGCCCGCCTGCGGGCGGTCTTCTTGTCCACGTCGTGGTGGACGCGGTACGCCTCCACGATCTGGGCGCCGACCGTGTAGTACGGGTGCATCGCGGAGAGCGGGTCCTGGAAGATCATCGCCATGTCGCGGCCGCGCAGCTTGCGGACGGACTCGGCGTCCGCGGAGAGCAGCTCCTGGCCGTTGAGCCAGATCTCGCCGGAGATCCGCGCCTTCTGCCGGCCGTACTGGCCGACGGTGTGCAGGCCCATGATGCCGAGAGAGGTCACCGACTTGCCGGAGCCGGACTCACCCACGATGCCGAGGGTCTTGCCCTTCTCCAGCTGGAAGGTGAGGCCGTCGACCGACTTGACCACGCCGTCGTCGGTCGGGAAGTGGATCTTCAGATCGCGTACGTCGAGGAAGGCGTCGGACGGCGCGGACTTCCCGGACGCGACCGGCTCCCCCACAGCGGCTCCGGTCTTCAGAAGCTTGTCCGTCATGCGAGCCTCACTCGGGGGTCGATCACCGCGTACAGAAGGTCCACCACGAGGTTCGCGAGAACGACACAGGCGGCGGTGATGAGCGTGACCGCCATGATCAGCGGCAGGTCGCGCTCGCTCACTCCCTTGATGGCCATCCAGCCGAGGCCCTGCAGGTTGAACGCGGTCTCGGTCAGGATCGCGCCGCCGACGAGGGCGCCGAGGTCCATGCCGAAGATGGTCAGGATGGGCGTCATCGTGGAACGCATGGCGTGCTTGCCGAGCACGACCGGCTCCGGCAGACCCTTGGCCCGTGCCGTACGGATGTAGTCCTCGCCGAGGACTTCGAGCATCGTGGCGCGGGTGAGCCGCGCGTACATCGCCGCGTAGAGGAAGGCGAGGGTGATCCAGGGCAGCAGCAGGCCGCCGAACCAGCCGCCGAAGGACTCGCTGATCGGCACGTACGAGGCGTTGAGCCAGCCCAGTTGGGTGCGGAAGATCAGCATCGCCAGCATGGCGGTGAAGAAGATGGGGAGCGAGACACCGGCGAGCGCGGTGATCATCGCGACACGGTCCACGATGGTGCCCCGCTTGAGGGCGGAGACGACACCGGTGGAGACGCCCATGAGCAGCCACAGGATCGCGGCGCCGATGACCATGGAGAGGGTGACGGGGAAGGCGTCCACCAGCATCACCGAGACGTCCTGCTCGGTGCGGAACGAGTAGCCGAAGCAGGGCGCCGCGCAGTGGATCGTGCTGCCGCCGCCGGTGTAGTCGCGGCCGACGAAGATTCCGGAGACGAAGTGCCAGAACTGGACCAGGATCGGCTCGTCCAGGCCCAGCTTCTGCCGGATGCCTTCGATCGAGGCAGGGTCCGCCTGCTTGCCGACGAACATCGCGGCAGGGTCGCTGCCGGTCATCTTGGGGATCAGGAAGAAGATGCTGAGCGTCACCAGGGTGACGACCATCAGCATCACTACGACGGCGAACAGCCGTCGGACGATATATGCAAGCATGCGGTCGGCCGACCGGTGGCCGGGGATCCCGATCGGGGTCCCCGGCCACCGTGAGCGGCCATCACCTGCCCTTCGGACCTAGCGGCGGGTGGTGCGCCGGTGGAGCGAGTTGGTGGACACTCGACTGACTCGACTTACTTGACGACGCCGAGCGACGCGTAGTCGTAGCGGCCGTTGTAGGCGTCGGCCGTGTAGACGTTGGTCAGTCGCGACGAGCGCCAGATGATGTTCTTCTCGTGGGTGAAGGGCAGGTAGACCGCCGCCTCGGAGACCTTGGTGTTGATCTGCTTGTAGAGCTCGCCGGCCTTGACCGGGTCGGTCTCCTTCAGCGCCTCGTCGAAGAGCTTGTTGACGGCCGGGTCGTTCAGCTCGGAGAAGTTGTTGTTACCGCTCTGCAGGATGAAGCGGCCGTCGACCAGCGGCTGCAGGAAGCCCTGGCCGCTGGGGAAGTCGGCGCCCCAGCCCATGATGATGATGCCGTAGCCCTTGTCCTTGACCACCTTCGGCGAACCGATGATGCCGGAGGTCTGGGCGCCGTCGAACTGGTCGATCTGGGCGTCGATGCCGACGGCCTTCAGCGACTGCTGGAGCGACTCGGCGGTGGCGATCTCGATCTTCTTGTTGTTACGGACGGCGATGGTGGTCTTGAAGCCGTTCGGCTTGCCGCACTTCTTCAGCGCCTCCTTCGCCTTGGCGATGTCCGGCTTGCCGGAGAGCTTGCCGTAGGGGTCGGCCTTCGGGTCGGCACCCTTGATGGCCGGCGGCAGCATGTTGGTGGCGATGTCGCCACCGGCCTGCGGGCCGCCACGGGCGGTCTGGAGGGACTTGGAGTCGGCCGCGTAGATGATCGCCTTGCGGCACTCGACGTTGTCGATGACCGTCTGGGGGAAGACCGCGTACCGGATGAAGCCGGTCTGCGGGTTGTCCGCGTTCGCCTTGTGCTGCTGGAGCACCTTGCCACGGGCCGACGCGCCGACGCCGGTGGCGTTGAGGTCGAGGTCGTACTCGCCCTCGATCAGACGGTTGTCCATGTCGTCGGCGTTGGTGGTGAACTTGACGCTGATCTTGTCCGGAAGCGCCTTGCGGACGGTGTCCGTCTTCGCGTCCCACTTGTCGTTGCGGACGAGCATGATCGACTTGTTGGGCGTGTACGACTGCCACTTGTACGGGCCGGAGGAGAAGGGCTTCAGGCCGTACTGCGCCTTGGTGTCCTTGTCCTGGCGCACCGGGGAGGCGGCCGGCATGGCCAGCATCTGCAGGAAGTCACCGTTGGCGACCGGCAGCTTGAAGATGATGGTCTTGTCGTCCGGGGTCTCGATCGCCTTCAGGCCGAGCTTGTCCGGGGAGGTGTCCTTGTACGGACCCTTGTACTCGCCCTTGGGGTCGAGCACCTGCTGGAGGTAGATCGGGCCGCCGGAGATCACGTCCTGGGCCCAGATGCGCTCGATGCCGTACTTGATGTCCTTGGAGGTGATCGGCTTGCCGTCCTCCCAGGTGACCCCGTCCTTCAGCGTGAAGGTGTACGTGAGGCCGTCGGGGGAGACCTTGCCGGCGTCCGTGGCGAGGTCGGGGACCAGCTCGGTGGAGGCGGCGCCCGGCTCGGCCTTGAACGTGACCAGCTGGCGCGTGTAGTAGCGGGCGAAGTCCCACACGAAGCCGTAGTAACCGCGCTGCGGGTCCCAGGAGTCGGCCTCCTGCGAGCCGATGAACTTCAGCTCACCGCCCTTCTTGTCGGAAGGGTTGGCGATCTTGTTCACCGCTGCGTTGAAGCCGGGCGCGCCGGACTTGCTGTCGCCTCCGCCGTTTCCGCCGCCACACGCCGTGGTGACGACCATGGTGGCCGCGGCGAGCAGAGCGCCCGCGGCGATTCTGCGCCGGGAAGAGCTGTTCAGGTTCATGGTCTCGCAACCTCCGGAATAGTGGCGGCCGTCGGGGCGGTCCGCCGGTGTTGATTGCCTCCTGTCACCAGCGGCAGGGGCGGGTCTGTGCGGGGTGGCAGGTGCTCAGCGAGCGGCCTTCGGGTCGAGCGCGTCACGCACGCCGTCGCCGAAGAGGTTGAACGCCAGAACGGTGATGAAGATCGCGAGGCCGGGGATCACCATGAACAGGGGGTCCGATTCATAGGTGGTGATGGCCGTCGACAGCATCTGGCCCCAGGAAGCGGTGGGAGGCTTCACACCCGCTCCCAGGAAGCTGAGCGCCGCCTCGGTGAGGATGTTGGTGGGGATCATGAGGGTCGCGTAGACCATGATCGGCGCGACCAGGTTGGGCAGCAGCTCCCGGCGCAGGATGTAGAGGCGGCCGGCGCCCAGGCTGCGGGCGGCCTCGACGTACTCGCGCTCGCGCAGCGAGAGGGTCTGGCCGCGGACGATCCGGCCCACGTAGGGCCAGCCGAAGAAGCCGATGACGATCACCAGGGCGCCGATGCGTACGCCGGAACCGGAGACTCCGAGGATCTCGTTGGGCAGTACGGAGACCAGGGCGATGGTGAAGAGCAGCTGCGGGAAGGCGAGCATGACGTCCATGACCCGGCTGAGCGCCGCGTCGACCCAGCCGCCGAAGAAGCCGGCGGTGATGCCGAGGACGGTGCCGAGGACGACCGCGAAGAGCGCCGCGAGGACGGCGACGAGGAGCGAGATCCGGGCGCCGTAGACGACGCGGCTGAAGACGTCGCGGCCGTTGACCGGCTCGACCCCGAGGAGGAAGTCGGAGCTGATACCGCCCCAGGAGCCGATCGGGGTGCCGAAGAGCGGGTCGATCTGGTCCTCGTGGAACTCGTCCGGCGGGTGGCCGAGGAGGCCCACGATCACCGGCGCGAAGATCGCGACCAGGACCAGGAAGATCACGACGGCGCCGCCCGCGAGGGCCAGTTTGTCGCGCTTGAGGCGCGTCCAGGCGATCTGCCAGGGCGAACGGCCCTGGATCACGTCGGCGGGGCCTTCGGGCACGGCGTCGACGGCCGCGGTCGACTCGGCCGCACTCGTCTCGTGCAGTGGTGCCGTCATCGTGGTGAGGACCCCTCTCGGCCGCCGGTAGCCGGCCCTTGCCCGCCGCGGGTAGCGGCTTGGTGGAACAACTGCGGGGCACTGGCCATGACGGCCGAACGCCCGGTGTTCCGGGGAGTCTTCAATGGGTTCGCGATCACCCGCCAGACCCAGCGGTGAATGTTTGCTCAAACGTGATGCGGTGCGTTGCCTTCCGTTATCCGGACGTCGTGATCGCGTGAGCGGACCATCTCACCCGCTAATCCAGCAGAACGGACATGTCGCTCAACTGTGCTCGCGCGGGCCGGAATTGGGGGAACGGAACAGTCGGAATCAGTACGTACGGGGCGCGGCCGACGGGTATCCGTGGCCCGGGCCGTGCGGAGCGGGGGCCGCGTGGGCGTCCCGGTCGTAGAAGGGGCGGGCGTTGGCGCGCAGCCACATCGCCACCGGGTCGTACTCGTCGGACATCGCGACCGTCGAGACGGGAAGCCCGTCGGGGACGGCGGAGATCGACTGGCCCATCATCGCCCGCACGGAGTCGACCGAGGCCGGGGAGGTGTCGTAGAGGTCGAGTCCGATGGCGAGGTACGGGGAGCCGAGCGCGGGCTGCACCCAGGCGCGGCGAAGCGCCCGTACGGACGGGGTGCGGTGCGCGTTCTGGGTCAGCAGGGCGTAGAACTGGGGGATTTCCAGGGCGGGTTCGGTCAGCCGCAGCGGCCCGGCGGGCATCCGGTCGAGGCCCGTGGCGATCCGGCGCAGGTCGGCCCAGGGGATGCCGACGCCGCCGCCGGAGTCGTGCGGGTTGAGCCAGATGCCCCAGCGGTCGGGGTAGAGGGCGCGGGCGATGTCGCGGCCGGTGACCACCTCGTGGGCGCGGTTCCAGCCGGAGGCGGCCAGTTCCTGGGCGGAGGTGACGCAGGGGGCGTAGCCGAGGCCGTCGATCTCCATGTTGCCGTACTGGGCGTCGGGCGCGCCCGCCTGGCCGTGCCAGAGCAGCATCCAGACGTCACCGTCCGCGAGGGCGTGCAGCAGTCGCTCGTACGCTTCATAGCGTCCGGGTGCCACCTGGCGCAGCATGTGCTCGACCTGTCCGGCCGCAGCGGTGCCTGACGCGCTCACCCTGTGTCCCGCCCCTCTTCCGTCCACCGGTTCAGCTTAATGACGCTCAATGCCGTGGTGCGCCGCTCAGCCGGCGGTCCGCTGGTAGAAGGGGCGCACCCGCTCCAGCATCCAGTCGCCCACGGGGTCCTGCGCAACGTCCAGGAGGATGAGATTGACCGGCCAGGCCACCTCGACCCGGCCCAGCGCGCGGCCGAGCGCGTCGAGCGGGGCGTTGCGGTCGACGCCGTCCCAGCCGACGAGCTGGACGCCGACGAACAGGGCGGGTTCGGTGCCCTCGACGCTGGCCAGGGCGCGGCGGGCGGTGAGGACGACTCCGGTGGCCTCGAACTCGGCGGCCGCGGCGGAGAGGAAGTCGACGGGGTCGTCCTGCCAGTCGGGCTCGAAGAGCCGGACCCGGCCGCCGGTCGCGGGGCCGTCCAGCGGGGTGCGTCCGACCCGGCAGAGTTCGGCGACGGCGGGCGGAGGCAGCGGGGCGCCGACGGTGCCCCCGGGGTTCACGGCGATGCCGAGCTGCGGCGGCAGACCGCGGGCGAACTCGCGGGCGGGCGCGACGGTGAAGGACATGTGGCTGCCGACGCAGGCCAGGAACTGCTGCTCGGAGCTGAAGACGGGGACGTACGGGATGCCGTCGATCTCCATCGTGGGCAGGTCGAGGTCGGTGCTCTCGGGGCTGCCGCCGTTGGGCAGCGGCACCCAGACGGGGCTGCGGCCGAGCACCTCGACGAGCCGGCCGCCTGCGGCGGGGTTGCCGAGCGAGGCGGCCAGCACCTCTTCGAGCTCATTGCCCGGCCACGTAACGTCCACGGTCTCGGTTCCCCTTCTCACGCGCCTGGTCACGCGCCCTCGGGGCAGAACCCTAACGCCGCCCCGACGCCGTCGTGGCCACAAGCGTACGGACCGCGCCGGTCCGGAACGCCGCCGCTCCCCCGCCGGTCAGTGCGCGTCCCGGAAGGCGATCTTCCGGAGTGCGCCCGCCGCGTCCCGGTCGAGCAGGGTCGCCGAGGCGCAGCCGCGGGGCAGCCGGCCCGCCTCGACGGAGCGCAGCAGCCGGCCGACCGCCCGGCGGTGCCGGGCGAAGGCGTACCCGGACACTCCGCGGCCCCGCTCCCGCTGGCCGTCGCGGGCGGCGGCGGGGGTGACGTCGAGCAGGACCAGATGCAGGGAGCGGCCCCGGCGGCGGGCCTCCCGGGCCAGCCAGTTGCGCACCCACGACTGGGTGCCGCAGTCGTGGACGATGACGCTCCGGCCGGCCCGCAGGGCCCGGCGCAGCCCGGCGTAGTGGGCGATCCGTACCAGCGGGCGGTAGACGGCGTACGGCAGGAAGCGGGGCATCCGCGCCTCCCAGCGTTCGCGGGCGTCCTGCGAGTCGATGCCGCGTCCGTCGGCGGCCTGCCGCATCAGCGTCGACTTGCCGCTGCCGGGCAGCCCGGAGACGACCACCAGGTCACCGGCGGCGAAGGCGAGCACGCGCGGACCGCGCCCGTCCCGCTCGCGCAGGTCGCGCAGCAGGCGCGCGGTGCCGCGCCGGGTCCTGGCCCGGGCGCGCTGGGCCGGTATGCCGGTGGCCGCGTAGGCGCCGGTTCGCTGGAACGTCATCGCTTCTCCCCCTGTCGGGTCCTGAAGACCCTTCCCCAAGAAGTGTAAAGAGACGGTAATGAGGCACAAGCGATTTGCCGATCAGGACCCGCGTGCAATGATGTGCGCGCCAAGCGCACACAACCACATACCGGCCGCTCGAATCCGCGCGGGAGAGTCCCGGACAGGCTGTAGCAGTGCTGTAGCAGTCCGGGCGCCGAAGGAGCAAGACCCTCCCTTGAATCTCTCAGGCCCCGTACCGCGCGGATGAGGCAGATCTGAAAAGCGGGCGCGCTGTCGCGCCCCACCCAAGGTGCAAGCCGAGGATGCTCTCGGTGAACCTCTCAGGTTCCATGACAGATGGGGAGGATCGTCCTCGTCCGTCATGATTTTTTTCGCCCTGGGACCCGGGAGCCACACCCATGAGCACTGCCCCCCGCCTGACCGCCCTCGATGCCCTGCATCGCTCCCTGGGCGCGACCATGACCGACTTCGCGGGCTGGGACATGCCGCTGCGTTACGGCAGCGAGCGCGACGAGCACAACGCCGTCCGCACCAAGGCGGGTCTGTTCGACCTCTCCCACATGGGGGAGATCACCGTCACCGGGCCGCAGGCCGTCGAGCTGCTCGACTTCGCGCTGGTCGGCAACATCTCCACGGTGGGCGTGGGCCGGGCCCGCTACACGATGATCTGCCGGGAGGACGGCGGCATCCTGGACGACCTGATCGTGTACCGCCTCGGTGACACCGAGTACATGGTCGTCGCCAACGCCTCCAACGCGCAGATCGTCCTCGACGCGCTCACCGAGCGGGCGGCCGGCTTCGACGCCGAGGTGCGGGACGACCGTGACGCCTACGCCCTGATCGCCGTCCAGGGCCCCGAGTCCCCCGGAATCCTGAAGTCGCTGACCGACGCCGACCTGGACGGGCTGAAGTACTACGCCGGTCTGCCCGGCACGGTCGCCGGGGTCCCCGCGCTGATCGCCCGCACCGGCTACACCGGCGAGGACGGCTTCGAGCTGTTCCTGAAGCCCGAGCACGCCGAGGGCGTCTGGAAGGCGCTGACCGAGGCCGGCGCCCCGGTCGGCCTGATCCCCTGCGGTCTGTCCTGCCGTGACACGCTCCGCCTGGAGGCGGGCATGCCGCTGTACGGGCACGAGCTGACCACCTCCCTGACCCCGTTCGACGCGGGTCTGGGCCGGGTCGTCAAGTTCGAGAAGACGACCAACGAAGGCCGCTTCGTCGGCCGCGAGGCGCTTGAGAAGGCCGCCGAGCGCGCCGAGACCGCCCCGCCGCGCAAGCTCGTCGGCCTGATCGCCGAGGGCCGCCGGGTCCCGCGCGCCGGGATGCCGGTCGTCGCGAACGGCGAGGTCATCGGCGAGGTCACCTCCGGCGCGCCCTCCCCGACCCTCGGAAAGCCGATCGCCATGGCGTACGTGGACGCGGCGCACGCCGAGCCGGGCACGCAGGGTGTAGGTGTGGACATCCGCGGCACCCACGAGCCGTACGAGGTCGTGGCGCTGCCGTTCTACAAGCGCCGGAAGTGACGTTTCCGGGCAGGACCGGTCCCACCGCCCCGGTGGCTCGGTTCGCCTCCGGGGCGCTTCGCGCCTCTTCGGCTCACTCGCCCCGTCTCACCTCTTGTCTCATCCCGCAAGACCCACGTTCATCAGCACTCCCCCGATCCAGGAGAATCAGGTCATGAGCAACCCCCAGCAGCTGCGCTACACCAAGGAGCACGAGTGGCTGTCGGACGCCGAGGACGGCGTCGCGACGGTCGGCATCACGGAGTTCGCGGCCAACGCGCTCGGTGACGTCGTCTACGCCCAGCTCCCCGAGGTCGGCGACACCGTCACCGCGGGCGAGACCTGCGGCGAGCTGGAGTCGACGAAGTCCGTCAGCGACCTGTACTCCCCCGTCACCGGCGAGGTCGTGGCGGCCAACCAGGACGTCGTGGACGACCCCTCGCTGGTGAACACCGCTCCGTTCGAGGGTGGCTGGCTGTTCAAGGTACGCGTCACGGGCGAGCCGGACGACCTGCTCTCCGCCGACGAGTACGCCGAGTTCTCCGCCGGGAACTGAGACCCCTTAGGGATCGATTCATGTCTGTGCTGAACACCCCTCTTCACGAGCTGGACCCGGACGTCGCCGCCGCTGTCGACGCCGAGCTCCACCGCCAGCAGTCCACCCTCGAGATGATCGCCTCGGAGAACTTCGCTCCGGTCGCCGTCATGGAGGCCCAGGGCTCCGTTCTCACCAACAAGTACGCCGAGGGCTACCCCGGCCGCCGCTACTACGGCGGCTGCGAGCACGTGGACGTCGCCGAGCAGATCGCGATCGACCGGGTCAAGGACCTCTTCGGCGCCGAGTACGCCAACGTCCAGCCCCACTCCGGCGCCTCCGCCAACCAGGCCGCGCTGTTCGCCCTGGCCCAGCCCGGCGACACCATCCTCGGCCTGGACCTGGCCCACGGCGGCCACCTCACCCACGGCATGCGCCTGAACTTCTCCGGCAAGCAGTTCAACGTGGTCGCCTACCACGTCGACGCCGCCGGGCTGGTCGACATGGCCGAGGTCGAGCGCCTCGCCAAGGAGCACCGCCCCAAGGTGATCATCGCGGGCTGGTCCGCCTACCCGCGTCAGCTGGACTTCGCCGCCTTCCGCCGCATCGCGGACGAGACCGGCGCCTACCTGTGGGTCGACATGGCCCACTTCGCCGGCCTGGTCGCGGCCGGTCTGCACCCGAACCCGGTCGAGTACGCGGACGTGGTGACCTCCACCACGCACAAGACGCTCGGCGGCCCGCGCGGCGGCATCATCCTGGCGAAGAAGGACTTCGCGAAGAAGCTGAACTCCTCGGTCTTCCCCGGCTTCCAGGGCGGCCCGCTGGAGCACGTGATCGCGGCCAAGGCGGTCTCCTTCAAGGTCGCGGCCTCGGAGGAGTTCAAGGAGCGCCAGCAGCGTACGGTCGAGGGTGCCCGCATCCTCGCCGAGCGTCTGGTCCAGGCCGACGTCACCGAGCACGGCGTCGCCATCCTCTCCGGCGGCACCGACGTCCACCTGGTCCTGGTCGACCTGCGCGACAGCGAGCTCGACGGGCAGCAGGCCGAGGACCGTCTCCACGAGGTCGGCATCACCGTCAACCGCAACGCCATCCCGAACGACCCCCGCCCGCCGATGGTCACCTCCGGCCTGCGGATCGGCACCCCGGCGCTCGCGACCCGCGGCTTCGGCACCGACGACTTCACCGAGGTCGCCGACATCATCGCCGAGGCCCTCAAGCCCGGCTTCGACGCCGACAAGGCCGAGGCGCTGAAGGCCCGGGTGTCCGCACTCGCGGAGAAGCACCCGCTGTACCCCGGCCTGAAGTAATTTCGTACGCTTTAGTTCCAGGTTTCGTTCGTACGATTGTTCCGGGGCACCGCGCACACTGGACAGTGAGCGCGGTGCCCCAGCCCGTTTCCCCGCTCTGCTCTGTTCTGCACCACCCCGGCAGACAACGGCGTCTACCACCCCACAAGGAGTTCCCCGTGGCCATCTCGGTCTTCGACCTGTTCTCGATCGGCATCGGCCCGTCCAGCTCCCACACCGTGGGTCCGATGCGCGCGGCGCGCATGTTCGCCCGCCGGCTGAAGAACGAGGGCCTGCTGGCCCACACCGCCTCGATACGGGCGGAGCTGTACGGCTCCCTGGGCGCCACCGGCCACGGCCACGGCACCCCGAAGGCCGTCCTGCTCGGCCTGGAGGGGAACTCTCCGCGCACGGTCGACGTCGAGACGGCGGACGAGGAGTTCGAGCGGATCAAGTCGAGCGGCCGGATCAACCTGGTCGGGGCCCACGAGATCCCCTTCGACTTCGACGAGGACCTGATCCTGCACCGCCGCAAGGCGTTGCCGTACCACGCCAACGGCATGACGATCTTCGCGTACGACGCCGAGGGCGCCCTGATCCTGGAGAAGACGTACTACTCGGTCGGCGGCGGCTTCGTCGTGGACGAGGACGCCGTCCAGGGCGAGAACCCGATCGTCCCGGACGACACGGTCCTGAAGTACCCCTTCCGTACCGGTGACGAGCTGCTGCGCCTGGCGAAGGACACGGGTCTGTCGATCTCGGCGCTGATGCTGGAGAACGAGAAGGCCTGGCGCACCGAGGAGGAGATCCGCGAGGGTCTCCTGGAGATCTGGCGTGTGATGCAGGCGTGCGTCTCGCGCGGCATGTCCCGCGAGGGCATCCTGCCGGGCGGTCTGAAGGTCCGCCGCCGCGCCGCGAACACGGCCCGCAAGCTGCGCTCCGAGGGCGACCCGGCGGGGCTCGCGATGGAGTGGATCACCCTCTACGCGATGGCCGTGAACGAGGAGAACGCGGCGGGCGGCCGGGTGGTCACCGCCCCGACGAACGGCGCGGCCGGCATCATCCCCGCGGTCCTGCACTACTACATGAACTTCGTGCCCGGCGCCGACGAAGACGGGGTGGTCCGCTTCCTCCTCGCGGCCGGCGCGGTCGGCATGCTCTTCAAGGAGAACGCCTCGATCTCGGGCGCCGAGGTCGGCTGCCAGGGCGAGGTCGGCTCGGCCTGCTCGATGGCGGCCGGCGCCCTCGCCGAGGTCCTGGGCGGCACCCCGGAGCAGGTGGAGAACGCCGCGGAGATCGGCATGGAGCACAACCTGGGCCTGACCTGCGACCCGGTCGGCGGCCTGGTCCAGATCCCGTGCATCGAGCGCAACGGCATGGCGGCGGTCAAGGCGGTCACGGCGGCGAAGATGGCGATGCGGGGCGACGGCAGCCACCTGGTCTCCCTCGACAAGGTCATCAAGACGATGAAGGAGACCGGCGCCGACATGTCGGTCAAGTACAAGGAGACGGCGCGCGGCGGTCTCGCGGTGAACATCATCGAGTGCTGAGGTCTAGACCCGGCCCTGACTGGCGCTTGTGTCTCTTCAGCGCTGGTCAGGGCCTTCCTCGGGCGGTCACGCCCCAGGACGCGATGGCAAGGGTTTCATTGACGTCGCTCCACGGCTACCCCCTCCCGGCCCCCGGCAAAGGACCAGTCCGGCCCCGTATCCGTCTCGCTGCATGAAGGCCCCTTCGCGGTGCTACGTGGAAGCCCGCGTTCAGCGTCCGACCAGGACATCGGCCAGTTCGGCCCTGGCCACACAACTGCCGCCCCTTTCTCTGACAGCGGGGCTTACCAGCGTCCTCGTCGCGGGCGACGCTGCGGTGGGGCCACTCTCTCTGCCGGCCAGGCGACCAGTGCGGTCTCGTCGGGATCCAGCAACGCGACGCGGACTCGGGAATGGCACCCTCGGCCAGATCGATTTCTACGACGGCGTTACGGCGGGTCCTGACCAGCTCGCTCGACCAACGTAGTCGCTCGCCCTCAACCGAGCACGTCTCTACGCTCACTCTGCCGTTCCGATATTCGCTCCCGTGATGCGCGAGGCGAATTCTTCCATGTACTCACGGTGTTCCACCTGGATAGCGGATTCCGGGATTTCCCCCAAGGGTGAGAGATCGACACCTTCTAGCATCCCGCACCCGTCGAGATCGGTCAGCGCGTGCAGGAGGGCCTCCAGAGCCACCCGGGACTCCTCGTGCGAGGCCAGCATGGCGATCAGGTCACCGGCCACTCTGGCCTGGGTGTCGGAGAGGAGGTTCACGAAGTCCTGTACGCGGTCGCTCGCCTCCGTACGCACCGCTTCATCGGGACTCAAAAGGTCCCGGAGGAAGTCGACGTAATACTTTCTTTCCATCCGTTTCATCTTCCAGATCAGTGCGGGTACGGTATTGGCAGATGACTGGGCCACGGAATGTGGGTATCGTTGATGGCCGCCTCATTATAGTTCGGACTGTTCGGGTTTCCGATCTTCGCGTGATATAGCGTGCCTGCCTCGTCCTGAAATTGGTGCCCGATCTGGATGCGGTAGATGGGACCGCTGCTGGCATTGGGGCCGGCGTGTGGGCCGAGGTCGGGCCCGTGAACACGCATACGCACCGTCTTACCCGTGACATCGTCCGTCCACTTCCACTTGATGCCGTGCTCGACACCACCCGGGATCGGCTTCCAAGGTTCCTGAACGGCGTCCTTCGGGATGATGCTGAGCGGGTTTGCATCCCCACGGAGGTCCCAGCCTCCACCCTCGATCCGGGGCGGACAGGGACCGAGCCCGAGCGGGTCGCTCCACGTGTGTGGATTGTGGACGTACGTGACCGGGTTGTCGGCCGGGGTAAGCCCGAGTGGGTCGGGGGTGAGGTAGCGGGCCGACTCTGGGTCGTAGTAGCGGAAGAAGTTGTAGTGGAGTTCCGATTCGCGGTCGAAGTACTGGCCCGGGAAGCGGAGCGGGGTGTATGCCGTCGCGTCGCGGGTCCAGGCGGTGGTGCCCCAGAGGTTGGTGCGCGTGCGCCAGGCCAAGGCGCCAGATTCGTCGACGAGTTCCGTCGGGGTGCCGATCAGGTCCGTGACGATGGCGAAGAAGCGGTCGTCGGTGGAGCCGTGACGACGTTCCGTCTGGGTCAGGGGACGCAGACCGGCGTGGTCCCAGGTGAGGATCGTGTCCTCGGTCGTCTGCTCGCAGAGGGTCGCCCCGTCCCAGACGAAGTGGACCGTCTCGAAAGGGGACTGCTTCGATATACGGCGGCCCAGAGGGTCGTACGCGTACCGCCAGACCGTTCCGTCCGGTGTCGTCACCGCGGTGAGGCGGTCCTCCGCGTCCCACTCGTAGCGCCAGGTGTCGGGCTTCCGGGAGAGACGGGTCTTCTGGCGCAGGACGATCCGGCCCTGGTCGTCGTGTTCGTAGCGGACGGCACCGGCGCCGGTGATCCGCGTGCCTTGGTAGGCGCGTGTGCCCGTCGCGGAGTGGGACGGGTGCGTGGCCGGCCAGGAGGCCTCCGTCTGGTTTCCGGCGTCGTCGTACGCGTACCGCTCCGTCCAGATCCGCGCGTGGACGGCCGTGACGCGGCCGGCCGCGTCCAGGTCGAAGCGGCGGGCGCCGGAGAGCGCGTCCGTGATGCCGATGAGTCCGCCGTCCGCACGGTAGGTGTACGTGCGGTGCTGCAGGCGGCGACCTGAGTCGGCGGTGACCTCCTGATCGGTGAGGCGGCCCATCGCGTCGAACGAGGAGGTCAGGACGGCGAAGTCGGCGACATTGCGGCTGGTTTCACGGCCGAGAACGTCGTGGGTGAAGGACAGCCTCCGGCCCGAGGACGTCAGTTCCGTACGACGGCCCGCTGCGTCGTACGACCACGCGCTCGTGGAACCGCCTGGAGTCGTCCGACCCGTTCTCCGCCCCACGGCGTCGTGTGAGAACGAGAGGGTGCGGCCGTTCACGGTCTCCGAGGCGAGGCGCCCGTAACGGTCCCGGAGACGCCCCAGTGTCGCATCCGGCCCGGTCGCTGCCGCCAGTTCGTCGAAGATGTCGTACTCATAGGTGCTGACCGCCCCTTCGGCGTCCTTGCGGACGATCCGGCCGAGGCTGTCGCGGTCGAACCGGATCGTCTGCCCCAGGCCGTTCGCGCGGGAGGCCAGACGGCCTGCCACGTCGTAGTCGTAGCTCAGCGCCCGACCGTCGAAGTCCGTCTCCGTGACCAGCCGGCCCGCCGCGTCGTAGGCGTATTCCCACGTCAGGCCCTGTGGGTTGGTCACCCGGGTCAGTCGCAGGTTCGTGTCGTGGGAGAACTCGTAAGTGACTCCGTCCGGGCCGGTGCGGGAGGTCAGTAGGTCGAAGTCGGTGTACGTGAAACGGGTCGTGGCGCCCATCGCGTCGGTGTGGCTGAGGCAGTTGCCCTCGCCGTCGTACGTCCAGGACTCCACCGTGCCGTCGGGTGCGGTGCGCCGGGACGGCCGACCCTCGACCGTCCACTCCATCCGGGTCTCCGCGCCGAGGGGGTCGGTGATCCGGACCGTACGGCCGAAGGCGTCGTGTTCGTAGCGGGTTGTGGCACCCAGCGGATCCGTGACCTCGACGGGGAGGCCCCGGTGGTCGAGGACCAGCCGGGTGGTGGCGCCGAGCGGGTCCGTCACCGAGGTGAGCCGGCCGACCGCGTCGTACGCGAACTTCGTCGTCGCGCCCGAGGCATCGGTCACCGACGTGCGGTTGCCGCGCTCGTCGAAGGTCTGGCGCGTGACGTTGCCGTCGGTGCCGACGATGCGTACCGGCATCCCGTCGTCGTCGTACTCCGCTCGCGCCTGCCGTCCGTCCGGGCGCTCCAGCACCGTCACGCGGCCGTGTTCGTCGTAGGTGGAGCGGCTGACGTGGCCCAGTGGGTCCGTCCGTGACAGCAGTCGGTTGTGGTGGTCGTACGCGAAGC
Source organism: Streptomyces sp. NPDC006551 (assembly GCF_040611675.1). Taxonomy (NCBI): domain Bacteria; kingdom Bacillati; phylum Actinomycetota; class Actinomycetes; order Kitasatosporales; family Streptomycetaceae; genus Streptomyces; species Streptomyces sp. NPDC006551. The sequence goes on along the minus strand of NZ_JBEXOT010000017.1, from coordinate 21,500 downwards.
GCGTGACCGCGCCCAGTGCGTCGATCTCGGCGACGACCTGCGCACGTTCGTTGATCAGATGGCGCTCGGTGTGCCCCATGCCGTCGGTGAAGGTGGTCAGGCGGAGCCCGGTCGTCGGGTCGACACCGTCCCAGGTGAACGTGGCTTCTAGGTGTCCGTTGGTGCCCGACTGGTAGATGCACCGGTCCTGGTCGTCGTAGACGTAGTCGAAGCGGCTGCCGTTGGTGTCCGTCCACGAGGTGATGCGGCCGTGCTCGTCGCAGCCGAAGCGCAGGGGACGGCCGGAGGAGTTGGTGACCTCGGTCAGGTGGCCGTCGGTGTAGCCGTAGCGCAGGATCTCCTGATCGGATCCGTCCGCCGCCGCTGCCGCAAGGTGGAGGGCGGTCACGCGGCCTTCGCTCGTGGTGAGCTTCAGGTGGTAGCCGCCGTGGTGAATGATCGACGTGGGAGTGCCCGCCGCGTCGTACTCGAAGGCGATCCAGCGGCCGTTGCGGTCGTCGATCTGGGCCAGGAGCGCGAGTTCGTCGCTGTGGTCGACGAAGTGCCAGACCCTGCCGGTGCCGGGGTCGGTGATGATGTAGCCGTCCTCGACCCGGTCCAGTGGCCACTGCCGTCCGTGGGTGGGCATGACCGGGACGCCGGGGGCGGGGTGCGGATAGGCGAGCAGGCTGCCCTCGTCACAGCTGAAGATCACACCCTCGGAATCGATCTCCAGCCGCTGGTCGACCGTCGACGACCACGCCGGGCCGAACCACCGACCCGAACGGCGTGAGGAGTCGAAGGTGCGCCGGAAGACGAGCGGCAGTGAGCCGGGCAGGGTGATGTCCGTCTGCGGCAGCAGCATGCGGCCCGTCGCGATGTCGATCGGGTCGTTCTTGCACGCCGTCTCGCCGCACGTCTTGCCGTTGCTGTGGGGATCCTTCTCGTGTTCCCCGCGGCTGCCGCCCGGTTTCCGCCCGTCGGGCAGGTGCTTGGTGCCGTTCATGCCGGCGCGCAGACCTCCCCTGACCACGCCTGCGCCCTTCGTCCCGATCAGCTCCGGTATGAGGCGGCCGAGGAACTCCGACGGGTCGCCCTTCGCCGCGTCCCAGGCGTTCTTCAGTGCCCTGTCCGGATTGGCCGCTGTGGACACCAGGCCGGCGAGGGTCATGTTGACGCCCTTGTAGAACTCCGCCGGGTGGGTCAGGTTGTACAGGTCCAGCGGGTTGACCGAGCGGACGAAGTTGACCAGACCCGCCGTGCCCTTGACCACACCGCCGCCGAAGTGGGCCAGCTCGAAGCCCTGCCCCAGGCCGTAGTCCAGCAACTCGAGCTTGGCCTTCTCGACTCCGGTCGGCTCTTTGGGCGCATGCGCGAGCGCGGCATGGACCGCTGCCCTGGCAGTCTCCGCGGCCTCCTTCCGCGCGGTCCGGGCGTCGGTCAGGATCTCCCGGGCGCGCTGCCGCTTGGCTTCGCCGGGGTCGGAGAACGTTCCGGGATGGGGCAGCGGGCTGTCGCTGTCGCGGGCGGCGTCGTAGGCTGCGGCCTTCTTGCGGTAGGCGTCGTCCGCAGCCTTGGAGTCCTTGTCGCCCTCGTTGTAGAGGGCGATCGCCTCACGCGCCTTACCCTGCGCACTCGTGATCGCGCTCGAGTACGTCTCCAGCGCCTTGGCCGCGTTCTCCATCGCGTCCGCCGCGTGCAGCCAGTCGGTTGGCAGGGTCTGGAACTTCTCCCGGAAGGCGTTGGCCGCCTCGCCCCTCCAATGGTCGGAGTCCAGCTTCTTCATGCCACCGCCGACCAGGTCGAACGCGCGTCGGAAGTCCCGCAGGTTCTTCACCGCGGAGGCGATCTTCTCCGGCTTGCCGTGGATCAGCTCGTTCGCTTCTTCCGTCTGCCCGAGCTGCTTCTCCCCGACCTCCGCACCGAGAGAGGAAGCAGTCTCGTCGCCCCAGTCCTCGACCGCGTCCGCCCAGTCGTGCGCGCCGACCTTGTCCAGGCCCTGGCCTGCCTTGTCGGTCGCATAGTCGACACCCTCGCCGACGATCTCCTTGCCCTTGTCGAGGCCCTGGTCGACACCGTCGACGATCTTGTCGCCCCACCCCCGCCAGTCCACCATCAGGGGTTCTCCCCCCAGCGCGGCTGCTCGGCCTGATCGATGGTCGCCTGGTCGGGACCGAGCATCTCCTTGAGTTCCTCATCCATCCCGTCACGCAGCTTCGCGTCCAGCACGCCCGAACGCTCCATCGAGTCGAGCATCGAGTCCTCAACGTCGTACGCGGTGTTCTTCCAGGTCTGCTTCACCTCGCCGTGCACCTCGGAGAACGACTCCGGGCTCCAGTCGGCGTTGTCCCACGTGTGCTGGTCACGAATGGTTTCCCAGCTCATCTGCTTGACCTCGTCCTCGGACAGATGCGGGTTCCCGTTGAGCGAGTTCACCCCGATCTTGAACGAGTCCTTGACGTACTGCTCCTGCTCCGCGAACGAGCCCGCCGACAGGCCCACACCCTGCGCAAAACCATTTCCTCGGAGAGTCAGTGCCCGTACGCCCCACTCCCACCGGTTGCAGAAGGTCTCGAACTCCGAAGTCAGACCGCTGTGTCCCAACTCCAACCCGGACAAGGCAAGATCGGAGAACCCGCGGCCCGCCGACGCCTCACCGATCAACCCGAGCTCCTTCAGCTCGGAATGCGCCAGGTTGATGCCCTTCACGATCTCCGCCAACGCCCCCGCCAGCGCCGCGAGATCGGGTTCCTCACCACTCACCGCGTCCCCGTTCCCCCGAGATCCACCGCCACCTCATCCGGGACGACGCCCGCCACCGGCGGAAACAGCATCCCGTCAGCACTGCCCGCGTCCAGAGCGACTCCGCCCGGACCGGGCAGCATCGGCACCATCACGTCCAGCAGCCGCGCACCCAGAATCGTCCGGTACGTCCACTCACGCCCCGCATCCCCTTGCGCGACCGCGAACCGCGCCAACGCCTCCTCGTCCGAGAACGCACAGATCCACCGCACCCCGTTGAAATCCGCCGTCCACAGACTCCCCTGCGCATCGAACGGCACCAGAACCGCGTTGCGCCGGAACTCCCCCAGCAAACGCGCGAACTCCCGGCGCGCCAACGTCACCTCGGCGGCCGCTTCCGGCTCCGACCGCGGTTCCGGCTGCGCCGCCGGAACCGACGCAGCCGCCAACTCAGAGAGGCTCGACACGTGTTGGCGCTTCCGTATGCCCTCCCCGTTCCCAGTCACTCAAGAATGCTGTCACGCGATCATTCCCGGTAGCAACGTAGAACTTAGACAGTCCCTGGTCAGAATGAAATGTCCCTGGAAGTCCCTGATGCGGCGACTCTGAGCCGAGAACTCAAGGAGACCGCGCGGGCGGTCCCGCGGTGAACATCATCGAGTGCTGAGGTTCTAGGACAAGCCCTGACCAGCGCGTTCGGCGCCTTCGGCTGGGTCAGGAGCCCTCCGTGGCGGGTGGCTCGGCGCCGAGGCTGAGTCGGCGGCGGAGTGCCTCGTTCTCGGACTCGAGGAGGGAGATGCGTTTGCGGGCGAAGTACAGCTCCATCACGGCGTCGTGGAATTCGGAGACCAGCTGCTCGGGGGTCAGTTCCATGGGTGCCTCGAAGACTCGGGTGCGGATCAGGCCGGCGCGATGACGGTGACGGAGCCGGCCGAGCCGCGCCACTTCAGGGCGCCGGCCTCGACGAACAGGACGCCGCCGTTCGACGGATTGGTGGTGGGCGGGGTGGTGGCGTTGCGGATCCCCACGACGCCGTCCCCACCGCCGTACGATTCGGCGCCGGCGACTCCGAACTGGGCGTTGTGAGCGGCCAGCGTCCCGCTGTTGAGGACCCGTACCTTCGCGACGCCCGCCCGGTCTCGCAGCTCCACCAGACGGCTGGCGGAGTCCGAGTTGGCCTGCATCAGCAGCCCGATCGCGGAGTCCCGCTGAGCGATCTCCACGCGGCCCCGGGGCGTGGCGCCGATCGGAACACCGATCCCCACCGCTCCCGTGCCCTTCACCACGAAGTCGTCCACGGCGTTGTTCCGCAGGGTGATGAGGTTGCCCTTCGTGGCCCCGGTGGTGTGGGTGACGAGGATGCCCTGTGCGGCCGTACCGCCCGACGCGTCCGTGACCCCCGTCGTCTCCAGGTAGATGGAGACCGCGGCGGCTCCCCCGTCGGAGGCGTCCGTATAGCCGCGGTGGGCGATCTTGAGCGTGCCCCGGGCCTTCTCCGTGCCGGACAGGTACATCGCCGAGTCGTCCGGGTTCTGGGAGACGACGTTCAGAGCGACGCCGTTCCCGGCCACTCCGTCCTGCACCACGGTCACCGCGTGCAGCTTCGACGTCGTCGCCGTGGACGTCGTCCGGAACGTCGAGGTGGCGCCGGCTTCGGTCCGGAAGCTCTGGGCCTTCACCTCGCCCGCGAAGGTCACGTCCTCCTCCGCCTGGCTGCCCGCCTCGGCCGCCGACGCGGTACCGGCCCCCGCCGCCACCGTCACGGCCCCCGCCGTGAACGCCCCCAGGAACAGCCTTCGCGTACTTGTCACGACGCCCCTCATCCCCACCCATGTGTTCGACAGAATCAGCACGGCACGGTACGCGGTCAAGGGCGGCCCGCGCCAGGGCGGGTCGGTGCGGCCGTCCGGTGTGCGCGAGAGGGGCCGTACCGCCATCCGTGTGACCGGGGGATCACGCGGGGCTGAGCCAGTGGGGGTCCGGCACCACCGTGAGCACCGCGGAGATCAGGACGATCGCGGCCAGCACCCCCAGCTCGATCCTGGCGGGTGCCTCGGCGTCACCGCCCCGGAGCATGCGCCGCCGGGCGGTCAGGGCGAGTGCGCTCGCCACGCCGAGCAGGGCGAGTTTGGCCAGCAGGACCCTGCCGTACGCCGTGGACAGGACGACGTCCAGGGGCAGGCGGCGCAGGGCCGAGAAGGTGCCGGTGACGACGAGGGCGGCGTAGAGGCAGGCCGCCGTCCGGGCGTAGCGGACGAGCACCTCGCGGCCGCCCCGCCGTATTCGCATGGTCCGCAGGACGTACAGCAGGGCGCCGAACCAGAGCGAGGCCGCCGTCAGATGGACGACGGTGAGCGAGACGCCGACCGCCGGGCTGTACGTCTCCGGGTGCGCGCGCAGCGCCTCGGCGCCGATCGCGGCGGCGAGCGGGAGGAGCGCGAGCGCGGGGCGGCGGCTCGCGGCGCAGAGGGCCGCGAGGGCGAAGGCGTTGGCGGTGACGAGGAGCAGCCGGCCCTCGCGCATGCCGTACACGGTGGTGAGGCCGAGGCCGCTGACGGCGGCGAGGAGCAGGAGCAGCGCGGCGGAGGCCGCGGCGCCGAGCAGTGCGGCGGCCACGGCCCAGCGGCGCGGCAGCGGGCCTTGGCCGGCCAGCCGGACGCCGGCGAGTTCGCCGAGGTGGACCGCGAGGGCGGCCAGGACGAACGTCCGCAGCAGCGTGGTGGTGCCCGCGGCGGGGATCGGGAGTTCTCCGGTGCCCGCCTGGGCGAATCCGGCGCCCAGAAGGGCGACGGTGAGGACGGTGAGCGCGGCGAGGACGGCCGCCGTCAGACGTATCGGGGTACCTATCGGTCCGGGAGGCGTCACCGGTCGATCGTCACCGAGGGCCGGACGGGCGGCAACTCACGTACGTACGCGCGAGCCGCCCGTCCCCGCCCGGCGGGTCAGGCCTGCGTGGCGCCCTTGTCGAGGTGCGCCCAGAACTCGTCCCACGAGAGCTTGCCGTCGGCGTTGCCGTCGCGCTGGTTGATCAGCGCCTCGGCGACCGTCTCGGTGACGTGGAAGTCACCCAGCTGCGCCATGACGCTCTTGTACTCGGCGGCGGTGATCAGGCCGTCCCCGTCCACGTCGAACCGCTCGAATGCCCTGCGTGCCGACTCGATGTCCGCCACTGTTTCCGCCCCTTCTCGATGCTTCGATGACGGGGTCAGATTATCGGGCCGTCGCATGGCGGATCATGGGGGTATGAGCAGCGATGTGGCGCGGATCCTGGCGGCGGCGGCGCGCGGGCGGTTCCCGCCGCCGGACGGGACGACGGCGGTGGTGCCGCAGCCGAACGGGAGGGACGCCGGAGTCCTCGCCTTCACGGCCCATTCGGTGGTCTTCACGGACGAGGACCCGCGGTGGGTGCGGGCCGAGCTGGCGGCCGCGTCGAGCGACCCGCTGTCGGCCTCGATGAACCCGGGGTTCCTCGCCGCCCTGATGCGGCGGACGGGCCGGCACATGAACACCATCGACCTGCTGACGGTCGCTCCGGCGCTGCCCGGCGAGCCCGAGCTGCCGCTGCGGGAGATCGAGGACCCGGAGCATCCCCGGGTGGCGCGGGCGATGAAGTTCCGTGACGACGTACGGGTGTGGGCGGCGGACGGCGGTGTGGTGATCCTGGGGCGGGGCGTGGCAGGGCGCTGGGAGGCCGCGATCGAGGTCGACGAGCGGGTGGGGCACCGCGGTCTGGGCCGGGCCCTGGCCCTCGCCGCCCGGCATCTGACCCCGGACGAGGTCGTCTGGGCCCAGCAGTCGCCCGGCAACGCCCGGAGCGTCCGCGTCTTCCAGGCCGCGGGCTACCGTCCGGTGGCCTCCGAGGCCCTCCTCGTCGCGGTCTGACCGCCCCGCGGAGACCCCCGGCGAGTGCCCCGAAGCGCGCGCCGGGGAAACAGGTCGCGCGGGTGCCCGCCCCCGGCGAGTGCCCCGAAGCGCGCGCCGGGGAACAGGGCCCCGGAAATCACCTGAAGATGCCGGTGTGGCCCAGCGAGTAGCGGCCCGGCTGGGGGTAGACCGCCAGGCCGTGGGGGCCGCTGCCGACCGGGATGCGGGCGAGTTGGCGGCCGGTCGTGGTGTCGATCGCGTAGACCTCGGAGTCGTAGCGGCCCGAGAGCCACAGCACCTTGCCGTCGGCCGAGACTCCGCCCATGTCCGGGGAGCCGCCGTCCGGCAGCCACCACTTCTTCGTCAGTTTGTTCCGCGCGAAGTCGAAGACGGAGATGGATCCCTCACCGCGGTTCGGTACGTACATCTCCTTGGAGTCCCGGGAGATGTAGAGGCCGTGGCAGCCCTTGCCGGTCGGCAGGAGGCTGGGGGTGGTGAACTTGTCGCCGTCGAGGACCCACATGCCGTGGGCCATCATGTCGGCGATGTAGAAGGTCTTGCCGTCCGGGGAGATCTTCACGTCCTGCGGCATCGCGCCCTCGAAGGGAAGCTTCTGCTGGCCGACGACCTCCATCTTCTCCGTGTCGACCTTCAGCAGTTCGCCGGAGAACTCGCAGGAGACGACGAAGTACCGTCCGTCGGCGGAGAAGTCGGCGTGGTTGACGCCGTAGCAGGAGACGGGGACGGTCTTCCTCCGCTCCATGGTGTGCGGGTCGCGGAAGACGAGTTCGCGGTCCAGGGACGCCATGACGACCGCGTACCTGCCGTTGGGCGTGAAGTAGAGGTTGTACGGGTCGTGGACCTCGACCGGATCGCCCGCGACGCCGGTGGCCGGGTTGATGGGCGTGAGGGTGTGGCCGCGGTTGTTGTTCACCCAGAGGGTCTTCATGTCCCAGGAGGGCACGACGTGTTGCGGCTGGATGCCGACCGGGATGGTCTCGATGACCTGGTACGTCGCCGGGTCGATGACCGAGACGGTGTTGGAGTTGGTGTTGGGGACGTAGACCCGGGACGGGAAGTTCTTGACCACCGGGGAGAGGTTGTTCGGCCGGTCGGCCGCGTACACGTCCTTGGGGTCGAGGACCGGCGGCATCCCGGGCAGGCCGGGCGGGGCGGCGCCTTTCGTCACGGCGGGGTGCGCGGCGGCCTCCTCGCGGGCTCCGCCCTGGGGTTCGGCGCCGGTGTCGGCGGTTCCGCAGCCGGCGAGCGCGGCGAGCAGCGCGGCCGCGAGGAGACTCTTCGAACGCTTGGTGAGAGGCAGCATCAGGTCAGCAGCTCCGTGGTGGACACCGCGCGCAGGCCGCGGCGGTCGAGGTCGGCGAGGAGGAGGGGCAGCGCGGCGACCGTGTCCGCGTAGCCGAAGTGCAGGCTCACCACTGATCCGTTGTGGATCCGCCCGGTGACGTTTGCGACGACGGCCGAGGCGCCGGGCGAGGTGAAGTCGAGGGAGTCGACGTCGTACGAGAGGACGTGCGGGTATCCGGCCCGCCGGGCCGCGCGCTGGACGGCGGGGGTGGCGTGTCGGGTGCGGGAGGGCCGGAACCAGGTGCCGATGGAGCCGGTGAGCCGGCGCAGCCGGGTGGCGCAGGCGCTGATCTCGGCGTACGCCTCCGTCTCGGTCATCGCGGTGATGTCGAGGTGGCGCTGGGTGTGGTTGCCGAGGTCGTGGCCGCCGTCGAGGATGCGGCGGGCGAGCGCGGGGTGCTGGTCGAGCCAGTCGCCCACGGCGAGGACGGTGATCCGGGCACCGGCTCCCTCGGCCTGGGTGAGCAGGGTGCGGGCGATGGCGGGGTCGCCCTGGCCGTGGAAGGTGAGGGCGACGCGGGGGCGGTCGCGGGGGCCGTGCGCGATCTCGGTGGGGTGGCCGGGGAAGCGGCGCGGGAACGGGGCGGCGGCGGGCGCGGGCACGGGCGGGGTGTGCCGGGGGCGGGGTTCCGTTCCGCAGGCGGTGGTGAGGGCTCCGGCGACGGCGGCGGCCGTACCGGCCCGCAGTGCGGTGCGGCGGTCGGTCAGGATCACCCGATTATTTAAAGGCCGGTATGCCCAAGAAGTGATGATTGAGCCATATCAGGACGTTTGCATGGCACCCTCGCCCGTCCAGCATGCGGGACGACTCGATGAATCAATCAGTGAAGCCCATATTTATTCATAGTTTACAAGGTGAGTGCTCTAGGTCACCAAGGATTCATCTGCGATATGTCCCGTTATGGCGATGTTTACCCCTGGAGGGACTTTTGGCGGCAAGGCCCCTTGTCTGCGATAGTCGGAGCCACGACCCCCATTGACCCGGGCCAGGTCGTCCAAGCGGCCGTGGATACACCCCCCTGATCCACGGCGCTCCCCATAGAAGCCCCTCGGCGCCTCATCACGGCGGACAGGGGCTTCTGTGCGTCCGGGCCACGCTCAGCGGTCGCTCACCCTCATCTCGAACCAGGTGGTCTTGCCGCGCGGCTGCAGGTCGACGCCCCAGCGGTCGGAGAGCTTGTCGACGAGGAAGAGCCCGCGGCCGCTGATGTCCATCTCATGGACGGGCATCAGACAGGGCAGCCCGCGCGAGGGGTCGCGCACCTCGATCCGGATCCAGCCGCGTCGGCGCAGCAGGCGCAGCGCGAAGACGCGCGCTCCGGTGTGACGGACGGCGTTGCCGACGAGTTCGGAGACGAGGAGCACGGCGTGCTCGGCGATCTGGGGGGCCAGCGCCCACTGGCGCAGGACGACGCACTGGGTGAGACGGCGGGCGACGGCGGCGGATTCGGGCCGGGACGGCAGCCGCACATCGTCCTCCGCCGGATTGCCGTACAACTCCAGCGCTTCGAGGGCCTCTTCGTCCTCGGCGGCCGGTACCCACCGTGCGGCGGTCGCCCCGCCGTGCTGCCGCGGCTGTTCCATACCTTCCAGGCCCGCCATGCCCCCATCATGGCCGCACCGACGGGCCCGCGTGGCCGTTCCGCGGGAATCGGTCCCCCGGAATCGACAATTCCGGGGGATTCGCTTGGCATATGCCAGAGGCGGGGCGCCGGTCCGGAAGCCCCGCCGCCGGGTCAGACGAACTTGGCCTTGCCCGGGCCCTCTTCGACGAAGCTGCGCATCCCGCGCTCCCGGTCCTCGGTCGCGAACAGGCCGGCGAACCAGTTGCGTTCGATCGCCAGACCGGTGTCGATGTCGGCCTCCAGGCCCTGATCGACCGACTCCTTCGCGGCCCGCAGCGCGAGCGCCGGTCCCTGGGCGAGCTTCGCGGCCCAGGCGTGCGCCTGCTCGTACACCTCGGCGGCCGGGACGACGCGATCCACCAGTCCGAGCGACAGGGCCTCGTCCGCCTTGACCATCCGTCCGGTGAAGATGAGGTCCTTGGCCTTCGAGGGGCCGATGAGACGGGAGAGGCGCTGAGTGCCACCCGCGCCCGGGATCAGACCGAGCAGAATCTCGGGCTGGCCGAGCTTGGCGTTGTCGGCGGCGATCCGGTAGTCGGCGCAGAGGGCCAGTTCGCATCCGCCGCCGAGGGCGTAGCCGGTGACCGCGGCCACGACCGGCTTGGGGATGCGCGCGACGGCGGTGAACGAGTCCTGGAGCGCGCGTGACCGCTTGACCATGGCCGCGTGGTCCATAACCTGCATCTCCTTGATGTCCGCGCCGGCCGCGAACACCTTCTCGCCGCCGTAGAGGATCACGGCCCGCACGTCGTCGCGGTCGGTCGCCTCGGCGGCGAGTTCCCGCAGCCGGTCCTGGGTGGCGATGTCGAGGGCGTTCATCGGAGGGCGGTCGAGACGGATGGTGCCGACGCCTTCGGCGACTTCGAGGTTCACAGTCATACCCCGCAGGTTAGTGGCCGTTAACGAGACGGGGCCCGGTGCCGTTGGTCACAGCACCGGGCCCGCCCTCAGTCGCGTACGACTACTTGATCCACTCCGACCAGTCCATGTTCCAGCCGTTCAGGCCGTTGTCCGGCTTGATCTGCTTGTCCTTGGAGTTCTTCACGATCACGACGTCGCCGATGAGCGAGCGGTCGTAGAACCAGGCCGCCGGGGTGGAGCTGTCGCCGGCGCCGCGCGCGTCGCGCAGACCGACACAGCCGTGGCTGACGTTGGCCGAACCGAACGTCCCGGACGAGGCCCAGTAGTTGCCGTGGATGAAGGTGCCCGAGGTGGACAGGCGCATGGCGTGCGGCACGTCCTTGATGTCGTACTCGCCGCCGAAGCCGACCGTGGCTCCGTTCATACGGGTCACCTTGTACTTCTCGCTGATGACCATCTGACCGTTGTACGTGGTGGTCGACGGGGCGCCCGCGGTGATCGGGATCGTCTTGATGATCTTGCCGTCGCGCTCGACCTTCATCGTCTTGGCCGCGGCGTCCACGGTCGAGACCTGGCGGCGGCCGATGGTGAAGGTCACCTTCTTCTTCTGCTTGCCGTAGACGCCCGGACGGCCCTCGACGCCGTCCAGGTTCAGCTCCACGGTCACCTTGGTGCCCGCGGCCCAGTACTTCTCCGGACGGAAGTCCAGCCGGTCGTTGCCGAACCAGTGGCCCTCGACGGGCACCGACGGCTCCGCGGTCACCTTGATGGCCTTCTCCACGGCCTCCGGGTCGGTGATGCCCCGGGTGAAGTTGATGGAGACCGGCATGCCGACGCCGACGGTGGAACCGTCCTCGGGCGTGTAGTGGCCGATGAAGGTGTTCTTCGGGACGAGGGTGGTGAAGGTGGTGTCCTTCGCCGACTCGCGGCCCTCGGCGTCCTTCGCGATCGCGTGGACCTTGTACTGGGTGGCGGCGGCCAGGTGGCCGACGGGCTGCCAGCTCGTACCGTCCGCGGCGATCTCGCCCTCGACCTCGGTGCCCTTGGAGTCGGCGACCGTGACCGTGGTCAGCTTGCCCTGTTCCGCCGTCACCTTCAGCGCGCCGGAGGTGGCGACCGACTCGGCGCCGTCCTTCGGAGCGATCGTCACGACCGCCTGCGACGCCGTGGTCTCCTGCTTTCCGCCGCCGTTCCGCGCCGGATCCTGCCCGCCCTTGTCCCCGCCTGCCGGGTCCCCGCCCCCGCACGCCGTCAGGACGAGAAGCAGGGCGCCCACGGCCACGGCCTGCAGACGCGCGGCCCCGCCACGTCCACGGCCCCTTCGCCGCGTAGCCCCGACCGATGCCCCCGATATCGGCTGCCCGTTCACAATGGTTCGTCTCCCCTCGCACGGCCTGGCCACGCCACGCCCGCACCCCCGCGCGCGTCCTCCGCGCACACGGCGTTAGATAATCACACCGCAGGACACGAAAGTTCCACGTGAATGTCACCGTTCAGTCCCAGTTGTGCGCGGGCGGTGCAGGTCAGCGAGGGGATGACGGAGTCTCACCGCACGGCGGAACCGGCCTTCCACTGGTTCCACTCCATGTTCCAGCCCCCGAGGCCGTTGTCGGGAGCCACCTTTCGGTCACGGGAGTTGACCACTTCCACCACGTCGCCGATGAGCGTCCGGTCGAAGAACCAGCCGGCCGGGGAGTCGGAGCTGCCGCCCTTCACATCCCGCAGACCGACACAGCCGTGACTGACGTTGGCGGAACCGAAGGTGTCCGCCGAGGCCCAGTAGTTGCCGTGCAGGAAGGTGCCGGACTCGGTGAGCCGCATGGCGTGCGGCACGTCCTTGATGTCGTACTCGCCGCCGAAGCCGACCGTCCGGCCGTCCATCCGGGTCACGTCGTACAGCTCCGTGACCACCATCCTGCCGTTGTACGTCGTCGTCTTGGGCGCCCCGGCCGTGATCGGCAGGGTCGCCAGGAGCTCGCCGTCCCGGCGCACCTCCATGGTGTGCGCGGCCGCGTCGACCAGGGAGACCTGCGACCGCCCGACGGTGAACCCGACCTTCTTGTTCTGGATGCCGTACACCCCGGGAGCGCCCTCGACATCGCGCAGCGCGAGCTCGACGGTGACCTTCGTCCCGGGCTTCCAGTACTCGGCGGGGCGGAAGTCGAGCCGCTCCTTGCCGAACCAGTGGCCGGCCACCTCCACCGGCGGGTCGGAGGTGACCCTGATGGCCCGCTCGACCGCCGCGCGGTTCTCGATGGGCCGGTTGAACCCGAAGGAGACGATCATTCCGGTGCCGACCGTGGAACGGTTCTCCGGCTTGAAGTAGCCGATGAAACGGTGCTCGGGGACGGCCGTGGTGAAGGTGGTGTGCCGGGCGGAGCGCCGGCCGTGCCCGTCGAGCGCCACCGCGTCCACGCTGTACTTCGCGGCCAGCGCGAGCCGGGTGTCCGCGCGGGGCCGCCAGCGCAGCCCGTCCGCGCTGATCTCGCCGGGCACCTCGGCCCGCTGGGCGTCCTCGACCCGCACGACCTTCACCCGTTCGAGCCGGCCGCTGTCCACCCTCACCTCGATCGGGCCCTCGGCCGGCACGGCCCGGCTGCCGTCCTCCGGGCTGATCCGGATGACATCGCCCGGCGCCCGGGCCTTCCCCGGCAGTGATACGCCGAGACCACCGCCATCACCGTTCCCGGTGCAGCCCGCGAGCCCGGCCACCAGTCCCGCCGCCGCCAGGGCGAGCACCGCACCGGCCCCCGGGCTCTTCCTCCGGGTCTTTCCGGGTTCGCGACCCGGAAGACAGGCCCACACCCGCTTGAGTACGTGTTTCACGACCGGCCCAACGACGGCCACCCTCCAGGGGAAACGTGCGTGCGGGTCATGTTGGGAGTGCGGCACTCCGGGCAGAACAGGTGGGAGGACCATGTGCGGGAGGCCGCGGCCGGGACGCCGCGCTCCGGACAGCACGGGGCCCGACGAGCCGCGGGAGGCCGGACAGGTGTCGAGCGCAGCCGAGCAGGAGGCGGTACAGGAGGACGGGTCGCGGAAGGGAGCGCGGCCCTCCCCTGTCGTGGAGCGGCCCTCCCCCGTCGCGGAACGGCGCGGACCGGCCGTGTGGCCGGGTGCGCCCACCCCGTTGGGGGCGCGCTGCCGCGTCGGCCCCGACGGGGTGGCGGGGACGAACTTCGCGCTGTGGGCCGGTGGGGCGGAGGCCGTCGAGCTCTGCCTCTTCGACGCCGACGGCGCCGAGAGACGGCTGCCGCTGACCGAACTCACTCATGAGATCTGGCACGGTTTCGTGCCGGGGGTGAGGCCGGGTCAGCGGTACGGGTACCGGGTGCACGGCCGCTGGGACCCGTGGACCGGAGCCCGCTGGAATCCGGCCAAGCTGCTCCTCGACCCGTACGCGCGGGCGGTGGACGGCGAATTCGCGCTGCCGGCGGAGGTGTACGGGCACGTCCGGGACTGGCCGCAGCAGCATGTGGCCGACACCGTGCGGGACGACCGGGACTCGGCGCCTTTCGTGCCGAAGGGGGTGGTGGTCCAGGACGACGACGACTGGTCCGACGACCGCCGGCCGAAGACCCCGTGGCCGGACTCGGTCATCTACGAGCTGCATGTGAAGGGCTTCACCCGGCTCCACCCCGGCATCCCCGAGAAGCTGCGCGGCACGTACGCGGGGCTGGCGCATCCGGCTGCCGTCGAGCATCTCGTACGGCTGGGGGTGACGGCGGTCGAGCTGCTGCCGGTGCACCAGTTCGCGCACGAGGACCATCTGCTGCGGCGTGGCCTGCGCAACTACTGGGGTTACAACTCCATCGGCTATTTCGCCCCGCACGCGGGCTACTCCTCGTCCGGGACGGCGGGGCAGCAGGTCGGTGAGTTCAAGCGGATGGTGCGGGCGCTGCACGGCGCCGGGATCGAGGTCATCCTCGACGTGGTCTACAACCACACGGCGGAGGCGGGCGAGCTGGGGCCGACGCTGTCGCTGAAGGGCATCGACAACCGCGGCTACTACCGGCTCCAGCACGACGCCCGCCGGTACGCCGACTACACCGGCTGCGGCAACACCCTGCACGTCGTCCAGCCGCAGGTGCTGCGGCTGATCACCGACAGCCTGCGCTACTGGGTGACGGAGATGGGCGTCGACGGCTTCCGCTTCGACCTGGCGGCGGCGCTCGCCCGCTCGATGCACGACGTCGACATGCTCTCCCCGTTCCTGGCGGTCATCGCGCAGGACCCCGTGCTGCGGCGGGTCAAGCTGATCGCCGAGCCGTGGGACGTGGGCAACGGCGGCTACCAGGTCGGCGCGTTCCCGCCGCTGTGGACGGAGTGGAACGACCGCTACCGCGACGCCGTCCGCGACTTCTGGCGCGGCGCGCTGCCGGACGTACGGGATCTCGGCTACCGCCTGTCGGGCTCCAGCGACCTGTACGCGTGGGGTGGCCGGCGGCCGTACGCCTCGGTCAACTTCATCACCGCGCACGACGGCTTCACCCTGCGGGACCTGGTGACGTACGAGCGGAAGCACAACGAGGCGAACGGCGAGGGCAACCGGGACGGCACGAACGACAACCGGTCCTGGAACTGCGGGGCCGAGGGCGAGAGCGGCGATCCGGAGGTGAACGCCCTGCGCCTGCGGCAGCTGCGCAATCTGCTGACGACGCTGCTGCTGTCGACCGGGGTGCCGATGCTGGTCGCGGGCGACGAGATGGGGCGCACGCAGGGCGGCAACAACAACGCGTACTGCCAGGACGACGAGACGAGCTGGCTGGACTGGTCGCTGCCCGAGGACCCCGGCCGGCGCGGTCTGCTGGAACTGACCCGCCGGCTCCTCGCGCTGCGCCACACCCACCCGGTGCTGCGCCGCCGGGCGTTCTTCTCCGGCCGCCCGCAGGGCGCGGACGGGCTGCGGGACCTGGCCTGGTTCACGGCGGACGGCGCTGAGATGACCGAAGAGGACTGGTACGCGCCCAGGGCCACGCTCGGCCTGTATCTGTCGGGCCGCGACATACCGGGCCGGGACGCGCGGGGCGGCCAGATCACGGACGACAGTTTCCTGGCGGTGCTGCACGCGGGGGCCGAGCCGGTGGAGTACCTGCTGCCGGGACCGCCGTGGGCGGAGACGTACGAACTGGTCCTGGACACCACCGCGGAGGACCAGACCCGGGCGCCGGGGACCGTGCACCGCGCCGGGGAGCGGGTGACGGTGGGAGCGCGGTCGGTGGTGCTGCTGCGGGTCGGGGGGTGAGGGGCGCCGACCGATCCGGGTGGGGGCGGAGGCCGGAAAACCACGTGAGGGTTGTCAGGGGTGAACCGTAGGCTCGGGCCTGATGCCTGAAGAACCCACACCCTCCCAGGATTCCGCCGACGGTTCCGCCGACCGCTCGGCCGTGCGCGCGCTGTTGCGCCTGTGGCCCTATGTGCGTCCGGTGCGGGGGCGGTGGGCAGCGGCCGCCGTGGTCGCGATCGTCGCCTCGTGTCTGTCCCTCGTCATTCCGCTCGTCCTGAAGTGGATGGTGGACGGGCCCATCACCGCGGGCGAGCCGGGCGGGGTGTGGCTCGGCGCGCTGTATCTGCTGCTGCTCGGCATCGCGGAGGCGCTGCTCTTCGGCTTCCGTCGCTGGCTGGTGGCGCGGCCGCTGGCCGGGGTGGAGGCGCGGATGCGGGCGGATCTGTACCGGCACCTCCAGCGGCTGCCGATCGCCTTCCACGACCGGTGGGCCTCGGGGCAGCTGCTGTCGCGCGGCACGACCGATCTGATGCTGGTACGGATGTTCCTCGCCTTCCCGTTGACCTTTCTGCTGGTCAACGGGGTGACGATTCTGGCCGGTTACATCCTTCTGCTCGCCCAGGACTGGACGCTTGGCCTGGTGCTGCTGACTCCGGTCGTGCCGCTGGTGATCCTCTGCTCCGTCTTCGAGAGCAAGTACGCCGTGGTCGCCCGGCGGGCGCAGGACCAGGTCGGCGATCTGACCACGGTGGTGGAGGAGAGCGTTCTCGGCATCCGTGTCGTCAAGGGCTTCGGCCGCCATCGCAGCCAGGCCCTCGCCTTCCGTGCGCTGGCCGAGCGGCTGCGCTCCACGGAGCTGGTCAAGGCGCGGCTGCTGGCCGGGATCTGGGCGCTCATCACGATCCTTCCGGAGCTGGCCATCGGCGCCGCGCTCGTCCTCGGCACGGTCCAGGTCGCCGACGGCGAGCTGTCGGCCGGCACGCTGGTCGCCTTCCTGTCGACGGCGCTCGCGCTGCGCTGGCCGGTGGAGTCGATCGGCTTCCTGCTCGCGATGAGCCAGGAGGCGGCGACCGCGACCGAGCGGTACTTCGAGGTGATGGACGAGCCGGAGGAGTCCTCGGGGCCGGGCCGGGAGCGGCGGTCCACGGGGGTACGGGACGGCGTACGAGACGGGGCGCGGGACGGCGTACGGGACGGCGTACGGGACGGGGTGCGGTTCGAGGGCGTCTCGTTCCGTTACCCGGACGCGCCCGACGACGCCCCGCCCGTGCTCGACGGGATCGATCTGCACATTCGGCCCGGCGAGACGCTGGCCCTGGTCGGCGGGACGGGTTCCGGCAAGACGACGCTCACCGCCCTCGTACCGCGGCTGCACGAGGTGACGGCCGGCCGGATCCTGCTCGACGGCGAGGACATCACGCTGATGGAGCGCGAACGGCTGCGCGCACTGGTGTCGGTGGCGTTCGAGGAACCGACGCTCTTCTCGGCGAGCGTCGGCGAGAACGTCCTGATGGGCGCGGCGGCGGGGGCCGGTGAGCCGGAGCTGCGGCGCGCGCTGGAGGTCGCCCAGGCCGACGGCTTCGTCGCGGCGCTCCCCGAGGGCCCCGACACGCAGGTCGGCGAGCAGGGTCTGAGCCTCTCCGGCGGTCAGCGTCAGCGCCTGGCCCTGGCGCGGGCGGTGGTCGGACGGCCGCGCTTCCTGGTCCTCGACGACCCGCTGTCGGCGCTGGACGTCCACACGGAGGCGCTGGTGGAGGCGGCGCTGCGGGACGTGCTGCGCGGGACGACCGCCCTGGTCGTGGCACACCGCCCGTCGACCGTCCAGCTCGCGGACCGGGTCGCGCTCCTGTCCGGGGGCCGGATCGCGGCGGTGGGCACCCATCACGAACTGCTGCGCGGCAACGCCGAGTACGCCTGGCTGATGTCCGGCGAGGAGGACGAGGAGCGATGACGGACGCGACGCCGAGCGCGGCGAAGGCGGGGCCTGCGGCGAGTGCGGCCGGGACGGGGGAACCGGGCGGCGGTGACCCGTTCGACCGGGACGATCTGCCCGCGGCCCCCGGGGCGACCGGGGCTCTGCTGCGGTCGCTGCTCTCCGCCCACCGGGTGCGCGTCGGCGTCGCCGCGTTCGTGCTGCTCCTCCAGCAGGCCGCCGTACAGGCCGGTCCGCTGCTCGTCGCGTACGCCATCGACAGCGGCGTCCCGGCCTTCCGGAAGGGGGACCACGGCCCCCTCGCCGCCGTCGCCTTGGGCTACCTCCTCTGCGCGGCCGGCGCCGGGCTCCTCCAGTACGCCTTCGTCCGCGGTGCCGCCCGGGTCAACCAGGACGTGCTCCTGGACCTGCGCGGCCGGATCTTCCGCCACGCCCAGCTGCTGAGCCTGGACTTCCACGAGCGCTACACCTCCGGCCGGCTGATCTCCCGCTCCACGACCGACGTGGAGTCGCTGCGCGAGCTGCTCGCCGAGGGCCTCCAGGAGCTGATCGGCGTCGTCCTCGCCTTCGTCTCGATCTCGGCGATGCTGCTCTGGCTGGACCTGGGCATCGGAGCGGTGGCCGTCGCCTCCTTCGTACCGCTGTATCTGCTCGTACGGCTGTACCAGCGGCGCGCCGCCGTGGTCTTCGCCGAGCGGTCCACGGCGATCGCGAGCGTGATCGTGAAGTTCGCGGAGACGATGAACGGGATCCGGCCGGTGCGGGCCTTCCGCAGGGAGCCGGCCAACGACGGCGAGTTCGCGGCGCTCAACCACCGGCACGAGCGCAGCAACGGCGACGCGCTCCTCGAGATGGCGCGTTATGTCGTCGGCTCTCGGCTCGTCGCCAATACGGCGGTGGCCGGAATGTGTCTGTGGGGCGCGTACCGCGTCGCCGACGGGACGCTGGCGCTCGGGGTGCTCGCGGCGGCGGTGCTGTACATGCGGCGGCTGTACGACCCGATCGACCGGCTGGGCATGTTCCTCAACTCCTACCAGTCGGCGGCCGCCTCGCTCGGCAAGATCGCGGGCCTGCTGGCCCAGGAGCCGGGCGTTCCGGAGGCCGCCGCGCCACGGGAGCTGCCGGCCGCCCGGTCCGGGATCCCGGGGCGGGAGGTGGTCTTCGAGGGGGTGCGGTTCGCGTACCGGACCGGTGGCGAGGTGCTGCCCCGCTTCGATCTGACCATCCCGGCGGGGCAGACGGTCGCGGTGGTCGGCTCGACGGGCGCGGGCAAGTCGACGCTCGCCAAGCTCCTCGCCCGCTTCTACGACCCGACGGAGGGGCGGGTGCTGCTCGACGGGGTCGATCTGCGCGAGCTGGCGACGCCCGAACTGCGGCGCGGTGTGGTGATGGTGACGCAGGAGGCGTTCCTCTTCTCCGGGACGGTCGCGGAGAACATCGCGATCGGGCGGCCGGACGCGACCCGGGAGGAGATCGAGCACGCGGCGAAGGCGATCGGCGCGCACGACTTCATCGCCGGGCTTCCGGACGGGTACGACACGGACGTACGCAAGCGGGGCGGGCGGATCTCGGCGGGTCAGCGGCAACTGGTCGCGTTCGCCCGGGCGTTGCTCGCTGACCCGGCGGTGCTGATCCTGGACGAGGCGACCAGTTCGCTGGACGTGCCGGGCGAGCGGGCGGTGCAGCGGGCGATGGACACGGTGCTCGCGGGGCGCACGGCCGTGGTGATCGCGCACCGCCTGTCGACGGTGGAGATCGCGGACCGGGTCCTGGTGATGGAGGCGGGGCGGGTGGTCGAGGACGGTTCGCCCGCGGCGCTCGTGGGCGGGGAGGGCCGTTTCGCGACCCTTCACCGCGCGTGGCGCGACAGCCTGGTGGGCTGACGGGGGCAGGGGCTCGCGGGCCCGTGCCGTGCGGCGAAACGTCCGCTCAACGAACACGGCCTTTCGGACAGCGGACGATTTCCGGCCAACTTCTTGACGCGCTCCTGACACGGGGTGTTCATGACTGCCACTCTCTCCCCGGCTCTTCGCATCACCGTTCGCGCACCAAAGCTCTGTTTGCTCTGCCCGTTCGACCCACCCAGTCGACCGGTACCCCCCTCGCAAAGGAGTTCGCGTGAGATCCACGCCAAGCCGTCGCGCCACCGCCACCGGCGCTCTGATCGCCGCCGCCGCCATGCTCGCCGTGGGCGTGCAGACCGGTGCCGCCACCGCCGACGAGGGCCGGGCCATCGCCCCCAAGGCGCAGTCGGGCAGCCAGGCCGACCCCGGCAAGCTGCCGGCCGAACTCTCCCCCGCCCAGCGCACCGCGCTCATACGGGCGGCCGACGCGGACAAGGCGGCGACCGCCAAGGCCCTCGGCCTCGGCGCCCAGGAGAAGCTGGTCGTCCGTGACGTCGTCCAGGACCGCGACGGCACGACCCACACGCGCTACGAGCGCACCTTCGCCGGACTCCCCGTCCTCGGCGGCGACCTGATCGTCGCCGAGAGCAAGGCCGGACAGACGCAGGGCGTCACCAAGGCGTCCCGCGCGGAGCTGAAGCACGTCGATGTGAACGCCGTGACCGTCGCTCCGGCCGCCGCCGAGAAGCAGGCGCTGGCGGAGGCGAAGGCGGAGGGCGCGGACAAGGCCACCACCGAGCACGCCCCGCGCAAGGTCGTCTGGATGGCGCAGGGTTCGCCCGTCCTCGCGTACGAGACCGTCGTCGGCGGCCTCCAGCACGACGGCACCCCGAACGAGCTGCACGTCGTCACCGACGCGAAGACCGGCAAGAAGCTGTACGAGTGGCAGGCCGTGCACACCGGCACCGGCAACACGCAGTACGCCGGCCAGGTCACCCTCGGCACCAGCGGGACCGGCCCGTTCACGCTGACCGACGCCGCCCGCGGCAACCACCGGACGTACAACCTCAACCGCGGCACGTCCGGCACCGGAACGCTCTTCTCCGGCTCCGACGACGTGTGGGGCGACGGCACCCCGCAGAACCTGGAGACCGCGGGCGCCGACGCGCACTACGGCGCCGCGCTCACCTGGGACTACTACAAGAACGTGCACGGCCGCAACGGCATCCGGAACGACGGTGTCGCGCCGTACTCGCGGGTCCACTACGGCAACGCGTACGTCAACGCCTTCTGGCAGGACTCCTGCTTCTGCATGACGTACGGCGACGGCGCGAACAACACCAAGCCGCTCACCTCGATCGACGTGGCCGCGCACGAGATGACCCACGGCCTCACCTCCAACACCGCCCGCCTGGTCTACAGCGGTGAGTCCGGCGGTCTCAACGAGGCCACCTCCGACATCTTCGCGGCGGCCGTCGAGTTCCACGCCAACAACGCCCAGGACAAGGGCGACTACCTCGTCGGCGAGAAGATCGACATCCGGGGCAACGGCACGCCGCTGCGCTACATGGACAAGCCGAGCAAGGACGGCTCCTCCAAGGACGCGTGGTACTCGGGCATCGGCTCGATCGACGTCCACTACTCCTCCGGCCCGGCGAACCACTGGTACTACCTGCTCTCCGAGGGCAGCGGTGCCAAGACCGTCAACGGCGTGAACTACGACTCGCCGACCTCCGACGGTCTGCCCGTCACCGGCATCGGCCGGGACAAGGCCTCGCTCATCTGGTTCAAGGCGCTCACCACCAAGTTCAGCTCGAACACCAACTACGCCGGTGCCCGCACCGGCACGGTCGCGGTGGCCACCGAGCTGTACGGCGCGGGCAGCGCCGAGGTCAAGGCGGTCGAGCACGCCTGGGCCGGCGTCAACGTGGGCTCCCGTCCCGGCGGCGACCCCGGCACCGGCAAGGTCTTCGAGAACACCGCCGACGTGTCGATCCCGGACAACGGCGCCGCGGTGACCTCCACGGTCAACGTCACCGGCATCACCGGCAACGCGCCCT
>NZ_JBEXOT010000016.1:0-131468 GCF_040611675.1 Streptomyces sp. NPDC006551 | reverse complement strand
GTTCAGGCGTCGCCAGCAGGTCAGTGCGTATCCGAGGGTGAGGAAGGCTTCGTGGATGTCGTCGCGTATCTCCCAGCGGATCCGCAGGCGGCGGAGCCAGTGCAGGTGGGCGAATGCTCGCTCCACGACCCAGCGTTGGGTGCCGAGTCCGGAGCCGTACTCGGTGCCCCGACGGGCGATCAGCGGCTTCACGCCGAGATCCCGGACGAGGCGGCGGTAAGCGACTCCGACAGGTGGCCGATCGCTGTCTACAGCCGGAGCGACCTGGCCTGGGTCGTCCATGACTGCAACATGACGCAATTCATCCTTCGGATCCGTCGCGCGGACTTCGATGAGTGCCCGCTCAGCGATGAATCGTTGTTCGGCATGGAAGCCCCGCGGTTCCTCAGCACTCGAGAGGAAGCCGAAATGATGGACCAGGGGATCAACCCCTGGCCCTGACGTAGCAGCCGCTGGTGCCGGGCGTGCCCCATGCCCTCCCGGCACTAGCGCCAAGCACAAACCATGCCGCGTCCCCTTTCCGGGGACGCGGCACTTGTGTATTCGGGCCTGTCACCGTACATTCCCCCGTCCGGGCTCCGAGGCCTCGCTCGCGGCGGACTGCTCTGGACGACCTCAGCACAGAGCGCCGTGAGAATCGGGGCGGTCGGCGACGCGGCGCAACGTCCGGCACTGGGGCACCGGTCGTTACGCGCAGGATCCCCCGGCTCCTCACTGCGGCCGGGAGCGCTCACCCCTCGTCCATAGCTCAGGGCTGGAACGGTTCTCCGGTGAATTCTTACGCCCTCCTGGTGATCTGCTGACGCAGCTCCGCACGGGTGGTGCAGCCGTCGGCCGGGTACACGCCGCACTGTCGATGCCCTGAAAGCACTGGCTGTCCATGCCGAGGCACAGGCCGGTCGGCCTCCGAGGAACAGGGCAACGCTCAGAGGCAGTAGCTGAAGCCGGAGATGACCCCGGCAACGGTTCCGTCAGCCCGTAAGCATCATGAGAGCCGGCAGTTCCAGCGGCAGTCCCCAGCTCACCGGCGCAAGCGGACCACGCTCCAGCTCGCGCTCCAGGCGTTCCGCCTGGGCCGGCCCCTGCCTCGGACGGCCCGGCGATCCCAACGACACTCCCCCACGCCGATACACCGGCGGCATGGCAGGCATGGGCCACCGTGCCTCAGCCGGCCCCACTGGCCGACGTTCGGCTTCGCGTGCCGCGGTCCGACTGCCGTGCCGCCCTCACGCGGGTGAAGGACGGCTCTGCGCGAGGAAGGGTCCCCCGCACACACACATCATCCGTACGTGAGGACCGGCGGCCGGTTCGCCGTGAACGGCTGGGTGCGGCCTGCGGCAAGGAGAACGCTCGTGAGATCGCCGCGCCGGCGATCCACCCCGTGGGCGCCGCGGCGGGCCGCCGCGGCGCTCACGGGCGTGCTCCGGCCCGGCTACCGCCGGGGACCGGCGACGGCGTAGGTCGCGGTGCCGACGACCGCGAGGACCAGGGCCGTCCACGTGCCCGCCGCCGTGCCGGGCGGCATCAGCATCCAGCTCGCCACCTGCATCGGCACATCTGTCGGGAGCGGGGCGGAGAGCGAGAACGACACCCAGGCGATCGGCAGCGTCCACGCGTACTGCGCCCCGCATATCGTCGCCCCGATGGCGACGAGCCCCATCAGCCCCGCGCTGTTCCGGACGACGAACGCGGTGGTGGCCAGGTCCTCGCCCATCGTCTGCACCGCCAGCAGCACCGCGCCGACAACCGCGCCGATGAGGAGCACATGCGCCGCCCTGCGGAGCACCCAGCGGACCGCGGCCGTCCGGTCCAGCGCGACGTCCTGCCCGCCGAGCCCGATCGAGGCCGCCGTCGCCCCCGCGGCGATCACGAGCGCCGGCATCCGCGGATCGCCGGGCCCCCCGCTGCCGTCCCGGACAAGTGCCCACACCACCACCGCGCTGATCACCACCACGGCGAGTGAAGCGGGCACCTGCCGCGAGCGCGCATACAGCGTCAGCCATCTCACCGGGACGCACCGCCCTTCAGCGCGTCGAACGCGTCGCCCTTGCAGGAGAGAGCGGCGGCGCGCATCGCGTCGATCCGCGAGAGCTGCTCGGCCCGCGGCAGCGCCTTGAGTTCCGTCCACACCGGGCGGGCCTCGGCGTCGACCTCGCGGCGCAGACTTGCCGACCCTGCGCCGGGCAGCGACTTGAGGTCCCCGAGGACCCAGCCCACGGCGACGGTCTGCGCGAACTCATCGTTCCCGAAGCCGCTCCAGCCGACGGGGGTGCACCCTGGCACCATGCCTTTGGCAATCAGGGCCCAGGTCAGCTCCTCGCCCTTCGCGGCGGCGATGACGTCGTCGTCGAAGTCGAAGAGCACGGCCTTGCGGGACCACTGCGGCGTGGAGCCCTCCGGCAGTACGGCGGTGTTCTCCCGGACCGAGACCGGCGCCTGGCTGCCCAGGACACCGTGCAGCAGGCGCAGCGCCTCCTTGCCGGGACCCGCCAGATGGGCGAGTCGCGCCTGGTGCGTCTTCGTCACGCACACCGGGCCGTCGCACACCAACTCCGCGGCGGCCTCGTCGACGACGTACATCCGGCGCGGGTCGGAGGGGAGGACGAGCAGGGCGATCACCACGCCCGCCAGGACGGGCGTCAGGGCGAGCAGCCGGATGCGCGGCGTCGCGGCGACCAGCAGCGCGAAGCCGGTCGCGGCCATGCCGAGCAGCCAGATCGTCTGCCCGACGTGCACGGAGGCGGAGAGCGTGACGAGCACCTCGCGCACTTCTTCCACCCCCGGTGACAGCAGGGAGACCCGGTTCGGCTCCATGACCGGGATTCCCGTCGCCGTGGTCGTCTCCGTCCGGCCCAACGACATGTGCATGAGGGCCGTGAAGACGAGGGCGCCCATGGCCAGCGCGGGCGGGGTGAGCACGGACGGCAGCGCCCGCCCGGCCCCCTTGCCCAGCACGGCCCCCGCGACGAGGGAGAGTGCCCCCACCAGCGAGATCGGCAGCCACCCGAGGTGCGTGTACTCGGTGTTGGCGAGGACCTGGACCGCGCCCACGAGGACGAGGAGCGCGAAGGCCGAGGCGAGCGTGATCGCCGTCGTGCCCGCCCCCGTGGCCGCGCGGTGCCAGGCGGGACGCGAAGTGGTCGTCAGCAGCTCGGATATCTTCGAGCGGTGGTCACGCAGGCCCTGCAACGCCCCGAGCCCCACGGCGAGCGGCCACAGGTAGAAAAGCACGGAGCGGGTCCACAGGGCCATTGGCGTCCACTGGGCCGTCCACGCCGTGGTGCCCTTCCACCACGGACCGCTCAGCAGGTACAGGAACGCCAGCGCCGTCGTCAGGACCACGGCTCCGGCCCACGGGGCGATGGAGCGCTTCAGCTCGATGCGCAGGACGCGGGTGTTCACCAGGTGCCCCTTCCCTGCTCGGGGTTGAGCAGCAGCGCCGAGTAGCCGCGCTCCAGCGGGCTGTCGCCCACGTGCTCGGGGCCGCCCATCGAGGCCAGCTCGTCCGGAGGGCCCTGGAAGACCAGCCGGCCCTCGGCGAAGAGCACCACGTCGGTGCAGGCGGCGGCGACGTCCTCCACCAGGTGGGTCGAGACGAGCACGCAGGTGTCCTTACCCAGCTCCTGCAGCAGCTCGCGGAAGCGCAGCCGCTGCGCCGGGTCCAAGCCGACCGTCGGCTCGTCCAGCAGCAGGATCGTCGGGTCGTTGACGATGGCCTGGGCGATGCCGACCCTGCGCACCATGCCGCCCGACAGGGCCTTCATCTTCTCGTCGGCGCGGTCCGCCAGACCCACCCGCTCCACGGCGCGCTGCACCGCCGCGGGGATGTCCGCCTTGGGCACCTCCTTCAGCCACGCCATGTACTCGACGAACTCGCGCACCGTGAAACGCTTGTAGTAGCCGAACTCCTGCGGCAGATAGCCGATCCGACGGCGCAGCGGACGGTGCTCGCCCAGGCCGCCCACGGACTCGCCGAGCAGCTCCAGGGTGCCCTCGGTGGGGCGCAGTACGGTGGCCAGCGTCCGGATGAGGGTGGTCTTCCCCGCTCCGTTGGGTCCGAGGAGGCCGTGTACGCCGATGCCGAGCTTCAGGTCGAGCCCGTCGACCGCCATCCGCTTCCTGCCGACCTTGACCTGCAGCCCGGTGGCCCGGATCTCCCAGGCGTAGGCAGTCGGTGCGATGTCAGCCGCGTTCACCGCGGATGTCATGTGGTGTTCCTTTCCGAGGGTCATCGATGGGCTCCCAGCACGGAGTACGCGCCCCTGCGGGCGATCACGACACCGATGCTGAGCGCGAGGATCAGCCCCCATACGGGCAGACCGTCCGACTGCAGGGCGAAGGTCGGACGGCTGGCGGCCAGGGTGGGCGCCACGACCACAGCGGTCCACACGCCCGCCAGCGCGACGGCGGCGCGGGTCACCCCGACGACACCGCCGAACGCCAGGGTCGCCGAGGTGAGGGCCAGACAGGGCAACAGCCACTGGGCGGCCGTCATCCCCGTCACCCATCCGGCCATCAGCAGGGCGGGGACGACCACGGCGAGCACGGAGGCGGTGCGCCGCAGCACCAGAGAGAGCCCGGCCCTGGGCGCCGAGGCCGTCAGCTCGTACGCCGGGTCCAGACCCCGCGACCACGACGCCGCGACGCCGAGCACGGGCAGGACCGGGGAGAACAGCAGCACCAGCGACATCTCGCCGGAGCCGGGGCCGACCAGGTCGAGCAGGAGCGCGAGCAGTGTC
Source organism: Streptomyces sp. NPDC006551 (assembly GCF_040611675.1). Taxonomy (NCBI): domain Bacteria; kingdom Bacillati; phylum Actinomycetota; class Actinomycetes; order Kitasatosporales; family Streptomycetaceae; genus Streptomyces; species Streptomyces sp. NPDC006551. The sequence goes on along the minus strand of NZ_JBEXOT010000016.1, from coordinate 126,729 downwards.
ACGCTCACGACCATGGCCAGCCACGGCACCATCGCGGGCGTCACCCACCCCGGCAACCGCGCCGCCCAGCGCCGCCTGCGCGGCATCGTGGCGGTGCCGGCCAGCTGGGGTTCGAGGTCGGACCACACGGTGTCCACCAGTGACGCCACGGCGGGCGCCTGCGCCGTAACGGCGGCCGCCAGCCGGTCACGGCACACCCGGCACACCTCCAGGTGGGCCTCCAGGGCCCACACCTCGTCGGCGGCGATGTCCATGTCGCCGCGCGCGTAACCGTCGATGATCCGCATCGACGCGTGTTCCACGCTCATGCCAGCGCCTTTCGCATCGCGGTCCTGGCCCGGCGGGCACGGGTCTTGACCGTCCCCTCGGGCAGCCCGAGCAGGACCGCGGTCTCCCGGACGGACATCCCGTCGAGCACCATGGCCTGCAGTACCTGTCTGAGCTCCGGCGCGAGGCGCAGCAGCGCGTCCCCGACGTCACCGCCGACGGTCGCCGCGAGCACCTCCTCCTCGGCGGCGGGCGCCAGGGGCTGCGGGGCTGCCGCGGGCGGGGGCTCCGCGTGGTGAGCCCTGCGCCGGAAAGCGTCGACCAGGCGGCGCGCCGCGATGGTCCACAGCCATCCGACAGCCGTCCCTCCGGCCGCGGCCCCGGCGAACGCGCCCGCCGCGCGCCACACCGCCATATACGTCTCCTGCATGACCTCGGCGACGATCTGCTCGTCCGCGCACCGGCGGCGCAGCCGCACCGCCAGCCACGGCGACGTACGCCGGTACAGCTCCTCGAACGCGGCACGGTCGCCTTTTGCCACCAGCCGGACGAGACGCTCCTCGTCCAGCTCGTGCGGCGCTGCCGCCCTGACTGATCTCACACCTGCTAGACGCCCGGCCCGAACGGCAGGTTTTCCCTCAAGCGTGATCCCCGTCACACATGAGCCCCGGAAACCCCGGCCTTGACGGCCCCTCACCTCCCCGGGCACCGCTCGGCGGCCGGACACGCGGCGCCATGGCATGCCGGAATTCGCGGACCACCAGGCTGCTCCCGGAACCGCTTCACCGTCGCGTCCCGGGACCGCCACACCGTCGCGACAAAGGCTGACCGTTTTCGGCGGGCGGTTGCTGGTCGAACGTTTCCGGCCGTCCGGTCACGCACGTCGCGGCCGAGATGGGCATCTCACGGGCCACCGCGCACAAGTGGATGCGCCGGTGGCGCGTCGAGGATGAGGCTGGTCTGACCGACCGTTCCAGCCGCCCGCACTCGACCCCGCATCACAGCCCCGCCCCGGACGACCCGGGGGCCGCCAAGCCGGCCTGGCCACCCGCAGCCAGATGGGCATCCACTACGTCCACTCCGCCGTCGACGACGACTCCCGCCTGGCCCGCAGCGAGATCCACCCGCCGATGCGGCCCGCCGGAGCCCGTCCCAAGGGCACCCGCAGGCACACCTACGACCTGCCCCGCTACGGCCTGAGCCGGGCGGACGTCGAGTCCGCGTTCGGGGCCTACAACGCACTGCGGGCCGAGGTCGACCGCGCCCGAGAAGGACGCGGACCGACCTCGGCCCTGGTGTCGGATCAGCCGCTGTTGATGGTCAGGTTGTTCGTGTGGAAGTCGAGTCCGCCGGACGACGAGGTGATCTCGTAGCCGAACTGGACGTCACCGATGGTCTCGTTGCCGGGCATCCAGCCCTTGGTGTAGGCGATCCAGTTGAGGATCGGCTTGATGTCCACGGTGCCGGAGCGGGAGTCGGACGTCCGCAGGAACGAGAACACCTGGTTCGATCCGTTGCTGCCCTTGTAGACGTTCCAGTTGTGGCCGCCGAGCGAGACGCTGGCCTGCCAGGTGCCGATGGGGCCGACGGCTCCGTTGTCGTTGACCCAGAGCATGATCTCGTACTGGTGGTCGGTGTCCCAGATGTCGTACGACGTGTTGTACGCGCCGGACGACGGGACGCTGACGTTGTAGCTGCTGGTGAGCCGGCCGAGCGAGTCGATCGTCTTGTTGATCGTTTTCGTTGAGTTGGGGTAGGACTTGATGCCGCCGGTGTTGGGGTGGTTGGCCCATACTCCCCAGCCGGTCCCGGAGTTGGCCCAGAGGCACTGGCTGCCCGCGCCGGAGCCCCAGATGTTGTTGTAGAGCTTGTAGCCGTCCAGACTGGTGCTGCCCCATCGGTCGCAGGTGTTCCAGACTGCCGCCGAAGCGGGGGCGGAGGCGAGGCCGACGGTGGCACCGAGAGCCATCGCCGGCGCCAGCACCGCCATGGTGACCTTGCGTATCGCGCTTTTGACCATGGTGTCCTTCCACGGGTGGGGGGAATTGTGGGGGTGTTACCACGCCTCCATGGTGAGGACGTGGTCCTCTCCGGCGACGCGATCGATCGACTCGGCGTCACCGGAAGAAGTCCAGACTTCGATACGGGCGGTGCGGGTCGGCTTCAGGACCGCCGCCGCCCCGACGGGCGTCCGGGTCAGTTCGACCTCGGCGCCGAACCGCGTGCGTACGCCCGTGAGTCGGCCCGTCGGGAGAGCGGGCGGCGGCGCGGGCAGGAGGACCAGTCGTTGGGGAGGCGACTGGAGAAGCATCTCGACCGGTACGCCGGGGAGGGTGTGCGCGACGTCGGCGCGGGAGGCTCTCCGCGGCGGTGCGGTCGCCGGCCGGGAGGCGGTCCTGGAGGGCGGGGAGTTCGGCGGCGAACCGCGGGGGCCGGGCGTCGCTGCCGTCGGGGCGCACCAGGGTGTGATGCCCGACGATGACACGATCGTCGTTCGGGTCACCGAGCACGAGGGTGCCGTGGTGGCCGTTGCGCTGAGGAGGGCGTCCTCCCAGCGGGCGGGCGGCTGCGGCTCCCGGTTCCGGGGACCGTGGCCGTTGCACTGCGGAGGGCGTCCTCCCAACGGGTCGGCGGCTGCGGCTCCCGGTTCCGGGGACCGTGGCCGTTGCACTGCGGAGGGCGTCCTCCCAACGGGCGGGCGGCTGCGGCTCCCGGGTTCCGGGGACCGGCGTTCGGGTCATGGCCGCAGTACCGCCACGCCGTAGCGGCCGAGGGTGACCCGGTCCGTGACGGCCGTCCCCGTGAGCAGGTCGTGCCGAGTTGACGCCGGCCGCCTTCGTCAGCCGGACGTCCTCGTGCCAGGTCTCCTCGGGCCACTGCTCCGGGTTGTAGTCGCCGCCGAAGAGCAGACGGCCTCGTGTCACGTCACTCAGGTCGGGCATCAGACGGGCTCCCCGTACTGCACGCCGCGCCCGTTGGTGGCGAGGTAGACCCGGCCGTGGACACGCGGATCACCGGTGATGGCCGCGCCGGTCCAGCCCCACTGGTGCTGGTCGTCGTTGATCCGCGTCCAGGTCTTCGCCTCGTCGTCGGAGCGGTGGACGGCGGTGACGGTCTCGGTCGAGCCGACGTGGTAGATCGCCGGGTAGGCGGCGCCGGTGGCGGCCTTGCCGAAGCCGAGACACAACGAGGCCCGGACGCCGGTGATCTTCGAGAAGCTCGCGCCGCCGTCGGTGGACCGGTGCAGGCCCTCCCCCTTTCCGCTGAGCCACAGGTCGCCGGACCTGCCCGGCGCCGCGACCAGCTTGAACTCGCTGTCCCCGGAGGGCAGCCCGGTCGCGCGTGCCGTGAAGGTCGCGCCCGCGTCCGTGCTGGCGTGGAGCGTTCCCGTGGCGGTGTCGTACGCGTAGAAGCGCGCCGGGTCGGCCGGATCGGCGACCGGTACGGCGCCCTTCGGGACGGAGGCCACCTCGGACCAGGTGGCGCCGCCGTCCGCCGAGCGGTAGGTGGGGTGTCTGGTGCCGTCCCAGTGCACGAGGCACCACAGCAGCACGCTGCCGTCGGCGCTCACGGCGATGGGCCCCGGCGCGTCCTCGGCGATGGCGGGCTGGGCCTCGAAGGGCGCCCAGGTCTGCCCGCCGTCGTGGGAGTAGGCGCCGTTGCCCTGGTCACCCGAGCCGGTGCGCACGACGTACGACGGCTTGAGCGCGGCCTGCGCGAGTCCTGTCGCCGTGATGAACAGGGGGTTGGTCGCCATGCCGCGCGAGGGCGAGGCCGTGAGCCGTTCGTGGTACATCACGCCGACGTCGGCGGAGCCGCTGATCAGGTGCGCCTCGCCGGCCGGGGGCGAGAGCAGCTGACGCACGGAGGCCTCCTCCAGGCCGCGGATCTGTGGTGCCCAGTTCTTCAGGTCGCGGGTGCCCATGACAGTGGCGCCGGTGCCGAAGACGATGTGCCGGGAGTCGTACGGGTCGAGGGCGAGCGCCTGGATCCACGTGCCGAACTTGGGCTTGTCCGCGCCCCACTTGAGGTAGGGCGTCTCGGAGACGTCGAGGACGGCGCTGTCCTTCAGGGACGTCCAGGTACGGCCGCCGTCGGTGGTGCGGAACACGGTGTCGATCTCCGCCCAGCGGTTGTTGGTGGAGACGACGACGGTGCCCGCGCGGCGGGCGTCGACGGCCACGCCGCCGTAGCCGAAGCTGTCGTGGGAGCCGTCGGCGGCGGTCCCGCCCGGCTTCACGGGGGTGACCTCGGTCCACTTGCCGCTCGTGGTGCACAGCTTGTGCACGCTACCGTCGGTCTGCCCGTTGGGGCCGGGCCCGTTGGCGTACGTCACGTACAGCTCGCGGGTGTGCTTGTCGAACGCGGCGCGGACCGGGAGCTTGGCGGCGGTGCCGGTGGGCCGGCCGGGGACGGCTGTCCAGGTGGTGCCGTCGGTCGTGCGACAGAGGTTCGGGGTGGTGCCGTCGGAGTCGCCCCAGCCGGCGTAGACGACCCGGCCGGCGGCGACGAGGAGCGTGATGCCCTGTCCGGCGGCGCTCGGGGCGGCCGGGAAGGTCGCCGGCTTCCAGGTGGCGCCCCGGTCGGTGGACTTCAGCAGCCCGTCGTGGCGGGTGCCGAGCCACAGCACGTCGCTGTCGCGCGGGTCGACGAGCAGCCGCTCGCCGCAGCCGCGTCCGTCCTCGTTGCCGCCGAGCTTCACCGTGAGGTCGGTGCGCCGCCAGGTGGCGCCGCGGTCGTCGGAGCGCAGGATGGCACCGTTCGTGGCCCAGGACTGGGTGTAGGTGCCGAGGGCGAGGTAGAGGCGGTCGGGGTGGGAGGGGTCCACGGCCATGGCCTCGACACCGAGCAGGTTCCAGTCGTCCGAGCCGAGGTGGTCGGTCAGGGGGATCCAGCTCGCGGTGGGGTCGTCCCAGCGGTAGGCGCCGCCGATGTCGGTACGGGCGTAGGCGAGGCCGCGGACGGAGGGGTGGAAGAGGACGCCGGTGACGAAGCCGGTGCCGCCCATGACGGCGTTGCGCCAGCGGTGGGCGGGGGCGGTGGTGGCTGCCGGTGCGGCGGCCTGCGCCCGCCCGGGGAGGAACGGCACGGTGGTGAGCGCGGCGGCGGCCGCGGTCCCGGCGAGAACGGCTCGTCTGCCCAGATTGAACGCATGCATGACACATACCTCGGTCTGTGAGAAAGGGGTGGGGAACCGGGACAGGGGCGCGGGGCTGTCGCGATATGCGGCTCCGCCGCTTCAGCCCTTGATCGCGCCGGTGAGCATGCCCTTCTTGAAGTGCCGCTGGACGAACGGGGAGGCCACGGCGACCGGGATCAGCGCAAGGACCATCACAGCCATCTGCAACCCCAGCGCGGACAGTTCCCCGGTACGAACCGCCTGCTGAAGCCCCGTGGGCGCCTCGGTGTTCTTCTGGACCAGCTGGATGAGCACGTTCTGCAGCGGCATCATCTCCTGGTCGCTGAGATAGATGGACGCGTTGAACCAGGCACTCCAGTACCCGACCGCGTAGAACAGCGAGATGACGGCCAGTACGGCTCGCGACAGCGGCATGATGATGGTCAACAGGATGCGCAGGTCACTGGCCCCGTCGATACGGGCGGACTCGGTGAGTTCGGGTGAGATCCCCATGAAGAAGGCCCGCAGGACGAGGATGTTGAAGACGCTGACCGCGCTCGGCAGGACCAGCGACAGATAGGTGTCGGTGAGGCCCAGCGACTGCACCAGAAGGTACGTCGGGATGAGGCCGGCCCCGAAGAACATCGTGGCCATCATGGTCATCAGGAAGAACCGGTGTCCCAGACTGCCCGGCCTGGACAGGCCGTAGGCCGCGAGCACCGACACCGTCATGGAGAACAGGGTGCCGGCGAGCGTGACCCCGACCGAGACCATGATCGCCCGGCTGACCTGGCCCCCGCTGAGAAGTTCCGTGTAGTTGACGAAGGTGATGCCCTGGGGGATCACGACGAGACCGCCGACCCGGTCGATCACCGGCTTCGGGGAGAGGCTGGTGACGATCACGATCCACAGCGGACCGAGCACGCCCAGGCAGCACAGGACCAGCAGGCCGCCCTTCGCGGTGAGTCCGGCCTTGCCGGGTGGCTCCTCCCAGACGGGACGGGCGGGAGCCTTGAGGCTGCGGATGAGCTGCGTGTTGAGGCTCATTTCCTGTACACCCCCTGCTCGCCGAGCAGGTGCGCGAACTTGTTCGCGCCCAGGACGAGACACACTCCGATGGCTCCCTTGACGAGGCCGACCGCGGCCGCGTAGCTGAAGTCGCCGTTCTGGATACCCATGTTCCACACGTACGTGTCGAGGACCTCGCTGGCCCCCGCACCCACGGCGTGGCGCTGGAGCAGGAACTGCTCGAATCCGACGCTCAGCGCGTCGCCGACGCGCAGCACCAGCAGCAGCGCGATCACCGGGCGCAGCGCGGGCAGCGTGACGTGCCACATGCGGCGCCAGCGTCCGGCGCCGTCCATGGCGGCGGCCTCGTACAGGTCGGTGCTGACCGCGGCCAGCGCCGCGAGGAAGACGATGATGCCCCAGCCGGCGTCCTTCCAGACGGCCTGCGCGGTGACCAGGTACTTGAAGAGGTCCGCGTCGGTCATCAGGTCGAAGCCGCTCCAGCCGTGGTCCTCCAGGGTCTGGGCGATGATGCCCGCGCCGCCGAAGATCTGCTGGAACACGGTGACGACGAGGACCCACGAGAAGAAGTGCGGCAGATACATGATCGCCTGAGCCACGGCCCGCACCCGGGGCCGGATCACGCTGTTGATGAGCAGCGCGAGGGCGATGGGGACCGGGAAGAACAGCACCAGCTGGAGCACGAACAGCACGAGGGTGTTTTTCGCCGCGCTCCAGAACAGCGGGTCGTCGACCATCCGCGAGAACTGCTCCACGCCGACCCAGGGGCTGTGGAAGATCGCGGTGACGCCGTTGCCGGAGACGTACGGGTCGTAGTCCTGGAAGGCCACGACGTTGCCGAGCAGCGGGACGTAGTTGAAGAGCAGGAGCAGGAGGATGACGGGCAGCGTCATCAGGATGAGCGCGCGGTCGCGGCGCAGCCGGATCCGGAAGGGAACCTTGTCCGCCCGGCCCGCCCGGCCCGCCTTGCCCGGTACCTGGTCCTTCGTCACCGCGGTGGCGACCGCGGCCGTCGGCTCCTCGACGGCCGCGGGAGGACGAGTCCCGTCCGGCCTGCTCCCGGCCGTGAGAGACATCAGTTGCCGCTGCCGTTCTTGTCGATGAGCTCCTTGTACCAGTCGCGCAGCTTGTCGCCGCCGGAGGACTTCCACGTGGAGATGGCCGCCTGCACGTCGGACAGCTTCTTGTTGCCGCGTACGTAGTCGATCTCCAGCTGCTCGAACTGGCTGGCGAGGTTCGCGTAGCGGGAGGGCTCGACGATGTTCATTCCGTACGTGGACGTCTTCTTCATGAAGGCGCCCATCCGCTGCTGCCACTCCACCTGCTTGCGGGCGACCTCGGGGAAGTCGGGGTGGGCGAAGTAGGCGGCCGGTGCGGCCAGCATCACCCAGGCGTTGAGCACCTCGGAGTTGCCCAGGTCGTTCTTGACCGGGACGCCGTCCTTGACCGTGTAGTGGGTGCCCTCGACGCCGTAGTCGACGAGCATCCGCTCCTTCGTGCCGTAGGGCGCGGCCGCGAAGTCGGCGGCGGCCAGCGCGTTCTCCACGGTCTCCTTCGAGGCGCCCTTGCGGATCAGCGACCAGATGATGGCGGGCTGGGACGCGTACAGCTGCGGGTCACCGCCGTCCGCGCCGAAGAGGTCCATGGCCTCGATCTTCAGGTCCGGGTTGGACTGGGCCTGTTCGGCGGTCCTCCCGTACCAGTCGGCGATGTTGGTGTTCCAGACCAGGATCTGCCCGGCGGTGAAGCGCTGGCCCGCGTCGCCCGAGCGCGCCTTGTCGTCGGGATGGACCACGCCCGCGTCGAACAGCTTGCGGACCCATTCCAGGGCCTCGAGGTACTCGGGCTGCTCGACGCGGTACGTCGGCTTGCCGTCGGACCCGATGTCCCAGCCGATCGTCCCGGAGCCGCGGACGCCGAACATGCTCCACGCGGACCAGGTCATGTCACCGCAGGCCCACACCTTGGCCTTGGCGCTGGTGGCCTCCTTGGCCCAGCTCATGAACTCGTCGGTCGACTTGGGTACCGAGTAGCCCTTCTTGTCGAAGATGTCCTTGCGGTACAAGGGCGTGATCCAGTTGGCGGTGGCGGCCGGCATCGGAATGCCGCGCAGCGCGCCGCCGAAGATGCCCATGCGCCATGCGTCGGAGGGGATCGCGGCCAGGTTCGGGTACTTCTTGACCTTGTCGCCCGCCAGGTAGGGGCCGAGGTCCATGAACTTCGCGGTCACCGCGTTCGCGATCTTGCCGACCAGTTCCCAGCCCGGAACGACCACCATGTCGGGTATGGAGCTGGAGGCGAGGACGGCGCCGAGCTTCTCGCCGTAGGTGTTGCCGTCCTGGTTCTGCCAGGTGACCTTGGTGCCCGCCGCGGAGTCCAGCGCCGTGTAGTAGGCGCAGCCGGGCTTCGGCGGGGAGCCCCAGAACGGGGACATGATCTTGAAGGGGGAGCCGGTGCCGAGCTTCTCCGGTACCGAGGTGGCGAGGGCCGCGAGGTCGACCTTGCCGGTGTAGCCGGCCGCCGAACCGTTCTTCGACGGCAGGTCCGGCTTCGCGACCGTACTGGCGACGAACGTCGGGAGCAGCTTGTCCGCCGCCTTGCCCGACGTGGCACCCTCGCGCGACTCGCTGTCCGAACCGCCGCAGGCGGCGAGCAGCGGCATTCCCCCGGCCACCGCTGCGGTGGCGACCGCCGTGGAGGCGAGGAAGCTTCTCCGGCTCGGTCCGGAGAAGGCGGCATTCGGCGTCATTGCGTCAACCCTTCGTGGCACACCTGGACACCCGGCGGTGGGCCGTCGGCTGCGGTGTCGTGACGGGAACTGGCTGAGCTGAAGCGGACATCCGACCACTGGGGTGCGACTCATAGTCGAAGCGCTTCAATGTTGCAGTGAGATTAAGTGAGCCCCCATGGGCGCACAAGGGTCGCTCCCAAGATTCCTCCGAGATCTGGAGGCGACTCTCCCCATGCGGGGCTTGATGTATCGGTGCTTGATCCCTTGACACTCGCTGTGGTGCCCGATGAGCATCGAAGCGCTTCGAAGGCCCCTTGCCGCTCCCTCCAAGGAGATCCCACGTGTCAGCCCACTCGCCGCACACACCGCCACCTTTCCACGATCCACAGCTGCCTTTCGCGAAGCGCATCGACGACCTTCTGTCGCGGCTCGCCCTCGACGAGAAGATCGGATTCCTGCACCAGTTCGTGCCCGCCGTGGAGCGGCTCGGCGTCGCCGCGTTCCGCACCGGCCAGGAGGCCCTGCACGGCGTGGCCTGGATGGGTCCGGCCACCGTCTTCCCGCAGGCGGTTGGCCTGGGCGCGACCTGGAACACGGATCTCGTACGACGGGTCGGCGAGGCGGTGTCCAAGGAGGCCCGGGCGATGCGCGCCCGCGACGACCGCGTGGGGCTGAACATCTGGGCCCCGACCGTGAACCTGCTGCGCCACCCTCTGTGGGGCCGCAACGAGGAGGGTTACTCGGAGGATCCGAAGCTCACCTCGGCCATCGCCACCGCCTACACGCACGGCCTGCGCGGCGAGCACCCGACGTACTGGCGTACCGCGCCCGTCCTCAAGCACTGGCTGGCCCACAACAACGAGACGGGCCGCGACGTCACGTCCTCCTCGGTCCGCCCGCGCGTCCTGCACGAATACGACCTGCGTGCCTTCCGCGAGACGGTCGAGGCGGGCGCCGTGGCCGGTGTGATGCCGGCGTACAACCTGGTCAACGGCCGCCCGAACCATGTCTCGCCGTATCTGCGCGAGCATCTGCGCACCTGGACCGACGAGGATCTCCTTGTCTGCTCGGACGCGGGCGCGCCCTCCAACCTGGTCGACTCCGAGCACTACTTCGACACCCACGAGGAGGCGACGGCCGCCGCGCTGCTGGCCGGCGTCGACAGCTTCACCGACCACGGCACCGACAGCTCGAGGATCACCGCACGGATTCGCGGCGCCCTGGAGCAGGGCCTGCTGACCGAGTCGGACGTCGATGCGGCGGTCCGCCGCCAGCTCTCGGTCCGTTTCCGCCTCGGCGAGTTCGACCCGGAGTACGACCCGCACGCACTCACCACGGACTTCGACACCCCGGCCCACCGGGCCCTCGCCCAGGAGGCGGCCGAGCAGGCGGTCGTGCTGCTCAAGAACAGCGGTGGCCTGCTGCCGCTCGCGCCCGGCACCCGGCTCGCGGTCGTCGGCCTGCTCGCCGACGAGTGCAAGCTCGACTGGTACAGCGGCACGTTCCTGCACCGCCGCACGCCGCTGGCGGGCCTGTCCGAGCGGTTCGGCTCCGAGTGCGTGCAGTTCGCGGAGGGCGTGGACCGGATCCTGCTGAAGACCTCGGCCGGAACCTTCCTGCACGTCCCCGAGGCGGACGCCGCCGACGAGGTGCGCGCCGCCGAAGGCGCCCTCGACCCGGCCCTGCTCGCGGGCCGGACGGACCTGCCCCCGCTCGCCACCGACGCGACCGGCACCGCGCTCTCCCTCATCGACTGGGGCGAGGGCGTGCTGACCCTGCGCGCCCCCGACGGCCGCTATCTCTCCGTCGCCGAGGACGGCCATGTCCGAGCCTCCGCCGACCAGCCCGGAGGCTGGGTCGTCCAGGAGACCTTCCGCCTGGAACCACACGAGAACGGACACCTTCTTCGGCACATCGATACGGGCCACCCCGTCTCTGTCGCCGCCGACGGCCTCAAGGTTGCCGACGGGAACGGGGAGATCTTCGAGGTCGTCGTCGTCGAAAGCGGCGAGGACGCGGTGAGCGAGGTCGCCTCGCGGGCGGACGTGGTCCTGGTGGTCGCGGGTAACGATCCGCACATCAACGGACGCGAGACCGAGGACCGTACGACCCTGGCCCTCCCCGCCCACCAGGAGCGCCTCCTGCGCGCGGCCCGCACGGCCAACCCGAACACGGTGCTCGCGCTGGTGTCGGCGTACCCGTACGCGGTCGATCACACGGAGGTGCCGGCGCTGCTGTGGACGGCCCACGGCGGCCAGGCGGCCGGCAGCGCCCTGGCCCGGATCCTGGCCGGCGACGTCTCCCCCGCCGGCCGCCTCCCGCAGACCTGGTACGCCGACGACTCCGACCTGCCCGACCTCCTCGACTACGACGTGATCGGCGGCCGCCAGACGTACCTCTACTTCGAGGGCACACCTCTCTTCCCGTTCGGCCACGGCCTGTCGTACGCGTCCTTCTCCTACGAAGGCCTCACGACCCGTGTCGAGGACGGGACACTGCACGTGTCCTTCACGGTCGCCAACACCGGTGACGTCACCGCGGACGAGGTCGCCCAGCTCTACACCCGGGCCGTCGAGCCGTCAGTGCCGCGGCCCCGCAGGGAACTGGCCGCGCACCGGCGGGTGACGCTCGCGCCCGGCGAGGTCGCGGAGATCGCCTTCCGCGTGCCGATGTCGGCCTTCGCGTTCTGGGACGTGGCGCAGGGACGTCGGCGGGTGGCCCCGGGCCTCTACGAGATCCTCGTCGGAGCGTCCAGCGAGGACATCCGCCTGGCCCGGACCGTCGACCTCGACGGCGAGCCGTCCGTCCCCCGGCCGGTCATGGTGGGCGGCCTGGAGGCGGTGGATTTCGACAACCGGAGCGACACGGAGATCGTGGACCGCGCGAAGACGTCGGGTGACTCCGTCACCCCTGTGACCGGCCGGAGGGGCGAGCTGGTGTTCCGTGACTGTGACTTCGGAAAGGGGGCTGCCGGGATCACGGTGGAGGCCGCGGGCCGGGGCACGGTCGAACTCTCGCTGGGTGACGGTCCGGTACTGGCGGTGCTCACGCTGTCCCCGGGTACGGCGGGGCCCTACGACTACACCACGGTGAGCGCCCCCGTCGTCGTGGCGGCCGGTGTGCACGACGTCCGCCTCGGACTGCGTGGCCCGCTGCGGCTCGCGCGCGTCGCCTTCGCCTGAAGAAGCCGACTCCGGCACCGAAGCCTTACGGGGTCCACCGGGACCTGGGCGGTGGCCGGCGGCCGGCACCAGTTGCGGACGACATGGACGAGCCGGCCGTCGGGGGCGGTGCCGGTGGCGGCGGTGACCGAATCCGGCAGGCCCTGCCGGCCGCCGCACGGGAAGGGCGCGAGCCACCCGGCGAGCGCGCGGGCCGGATCGCGGCCGGGCACGCTGCCCACGCGTGTGCCGCGGCCCGCGCCGTGGCGGCGGGTGGTGACGGCGGGTCAGCGCCCGAAGAGGGGCGTAGCCGGTGCGGGGACCGAGGACGAGGTGGCTCCTGGTGCGGTGTCCGGACGGCAGCGTGTGGCAGGGGGACCTGTGGCAGCCCGACAGGGGGTGTTGGACGAGGGGAGAAGGCGGAGGAGCTCAGCCCTTGACGGCTCCCTGGGTGATGCCGCCGACGACGTGACGTCCGAAGAGGGCGAAGACCAGGAGGAGGGGCAGGGTGCCCATGAGTGCTCCGGCGGTGATGACGGACCAGTCGGTGGACCAGCCTGTACCCAGCCCGGCGAGAGCGACCTGGACAGTGGGATTGGTGGAGCCGTTCATGACGATGATCGGCCACAGGAAGTCGTTCCAGGACTGGACGAAGGTCAACATACCCAGGACCGCCATCGCCGGTCGGGCGACGGGGAACACGACGTGCCAGATGACGCGCAGGGAGTTGGCGCCGTCGACGCGGGCGGCTTCCAGGAGTTCGGTGGGCAGTGCCTGGGAGAGGAATTGACGCATGAAGAAGACGCCGAAGGCGGTGACCAGCACGGGCAGGATCAGCGCCCCGAGGTGATTGCTCAGCCCCAGGTTCTTGGTCAGGATGAACAGGGGCACGACGCTGAGCTGCGCGGGCACCGCGAGGGTGGACAGGACCAGGCCGAGCAGGACCTTCATACCGCGGAAGCGGAGTTTGGCGAAGGCGAAGCCGGCGAGGACGGAGAAGGTCACCGTGCTGACGGTAACGGCCCCCGCGACGAGCGTGGAGTTGAGCAGGGCGACGCCCATGCCGCGACCGCCGGCGTTGTGCCACACATAGGTGAGGTTCTCGAACAGGTTGCCACCGGGCAGCATCGGCGGCGGACTGGAGACCACCGCGTGGCTGTCGGTGGAGGCCGCGACCAGCGTCCAGTACAAGGGGAACAGTGACGCCAGCGCCGCGAGGACCAGCACGATGTGGGCGAGTGGTCCGGCCCGGTGCTGGCCGCCGGCCCTGCCGGCACGGGCCGACGGTCGTACTGCCGAGGGGTGACGGCGGTCGGGAACGGATGTGGTGGTGGTCATGTCGTACTCCACGTCATTGGGAGGCGCGCAGGCGGCGGGTGATCAGCGCGTTGACGAGCCCGATGAGCAGCAGCAGGCCGAACATGATCCAGGCGACCGCGCTGGCGCGCCCGAGCATGCTGGAGTGGAAGCCCTGGTCGTACATGAGAATGCCGAGGGTCTCGTACTGATGGTCGGTGCCGCCCTGGTGGCCGCTCTGGCCGCCGAACAGATAGGGCTCGCCGAAGAGCTGGGTGGCGCCGATGGTCGAGACGATCACCGTGAAGAGGATCGTGGGGCGCAGGGCGGGGATCGTGACGTGCAGGAACTGCTGCCAGCGGTTGGCGCCGTCGAGGGCGGCGGCCTCGTACAGTTCGCGCGGCACGGCCTGCATGGCGGCGAGGTAGATCAGGGCGTTGTAGCCGGTCCAGCGCCAGGTGACGATCACGGAGATCGCGAACTGCGAACTCCAGCGGCCGGCCTCCCAGTGCACGGGCCCGGCGCCGAACAGGCCGAGGAGCCAGTTGGCCATGCCGCCCTCGGGGCTGAAGATCAGGGCGAAGACGAGGGTGGCGGCGGCGACGGACGTCGCGTACGGGGCGAGGAGCGCCGTGCGCAGGAATCCGCGGGCGCGGAGCCGGTAGTTGAGCAGGTGGGCGAGTCCCAGCGCCATCAGCAGTTGGGGGACGGTGGACAGCACCCCCAGGGTGAAGGTGTTGAGCAGGGCGTTCCAGAAGTAGTGACTGACCTGGCCGGTGAACAGGTCCGCGTAGTTCCGCAGGCCGACCCATTCGGCGCGGTCGACGTTGTAGAGGCTCACCCGGTGGAAGGAGAGCCATCCGGTGTAGAGCAGCGGGAAGAGGCCGAACGCCGCGAAGACGAGGAAGAACGGCGCGACGAGGGCGTACGGCGTGCCTTTGGTGTCCCAGCGGTGCAGTCGGCTGCGCCAGGCCGATGGTCCGGCGGGGCGGGCCGGCGGCGGCTGGGTGTCCTGCCGGTCTGCGGGGCCGTTGCGGCTGGGTGCGGTCGTGGAGGCCACGGGCGGGTTCCTTCGGTGGTCACGGCCGGTCGCGTCGGTACGGGGAGGGGGCGGCCGGCTCCCCGGTGACCGGCCGCCCCCTCCCCCGCGACGGCGGCCGGGGAGGGGCGGGAAGGGTTACTGGATGGTGCTGTCGATCTGGCGGACGGTGGCGTTCCAGGCCTCCTCAGGGCTCTTGCCGTTCTGCTCCATGAGCAGAACGCCGGTGCCGAAGGCGCCGGTCAGGTCGCCCGCACGCGGGCCGATCTCGGCGGCCTTGATGGCCTTGGCGGCGGTGGAGAAGATCAGGCCGGTGGCGGCGTCGGGGCCGATGTAGGGGTTCTTGTGGTCGACGACGCCCGGCAGGCCGTAGGCGGCCTGGTTGGCGGGGATGTTGCCGACCTTCTGGAAGACCTTCGCCTGCTGCTCGGGTGCGGTGAGCCAGGCCACGAGCTTCTTGGCCTCGTCGACGTGCTTGCCGGAGGCGGGCACGGCCAGGAAGGAGCCGCCCCAGTTGCCGGCGGCCGGAGGCTGGGCGACGTTCCACTTGCCCTTGTTGTCGGGGCCGGAGAACTGCTGGATGTTGGCCTGCTGCCAGGAGGGGCAGACGGTGGTGGCGAAGGTGGACTTGGAGAACGCGGTCTGCCAGGGGGTGTCGAACATCTTCAGGCCCTGGCTGGTATTGCCCTGGACGGCTTTGACGGCCAGGTTCCAGGCGGCCTTGACGCTGGGCGAGTCCTTGTAGGCGAGCTTGCCGTCCTTGTAGTACTGGACGGGGCTGCTGGAGACGACTGCGTTGAACAATCCGCTGGCGCTGTCCATGAAGGAGGTGCCCCGAGGCGCCTTTGCCTGGTACTCCTTGCCCACCTCGACGAACTTCGCCCAGTCGCCCGCCCACAGCTTGCCGACCGCCTCGGGGTCGGAGGGCAGGCCCGCGGCCTTGAACAGGTCCTGGCGGTAGCAGATGGCCATCGGGCCGACGTCGGTGCCCAGTCCGATCGTTCTGCCGTCGGCGGTGGTGGCCTGGTCCCACTTCCACGACAGGTAGTCCTGCTTGTTGACGCCGGGGGCGTCGGACAGGTCGGCGAAGGCGTCGGCGAGGTCCTCGGAGGTGGCCAGGGATATGCGGCTGACCTCGAGGGCCTGGACGTCGTCGAGGCCGCCACCGGACAGCCGGGTCTGCAGGGCGGTCCAGTAGTTGCCCTCGACGGTCGTCGGGTTCTCCTTGATGGTGATCTCGGGGTGCTGCTTCATGTACTCGTCGTACAGACCGGCCTCCTTGTACCCGAAGGTGCCGAAGGTGCCGACGGTCAGGGTGATCTTCCCGTCGGCGGAGGCGGATCCGTTGTCGGAGGACGAGCAGCCGGTGAGAGCGAGCGCGAAGGCCACGGCTGCGGAGACGACTACGGCGGAGCGCGTGCGGACGCGCGGCACGGACAGGCGGGACATGGCATCTCCTCGATGCGTCAACGGGGTTGAGGGGTACGCCGGGCAGAGCCTCGCCTCGTCGGCGGTCGGCGCGGGGGGGCCTTCAAGGGCCGGGGTGAGAACAGATTCCTGGGGGCTTCTTCCCTGGCTGGGAGCGCTCCCAACAGATGCCGTCGGAACGCTGCCGTCCCTCTGATGGCCTGTCAAGGGTGGAGGCCGGGAGGCTCGGGCACTGCTCGCGGGGGTGACCGCAGGGGTGTCTCTCGTCAGGCGCTGGCGCGGGTGACCAGGCGAGTGGGGAGGATCAGCGGGGTGGGGTCCTGTCCGTTGATGAGCGCGACGAGCATGCGCGCCATCTCCCGTCCGAGCCCTTGTATGGGCTGATGAACCGTGGTCAGCGGCGGATCGGCGATCTGGGCCACGGCCAGGTCGTCGAAGCCGATCACGGCCACGTCACCGGGAACCAGCCGGCCGGCCTTGCGCAGCGTACGCAGCGCCCCGGCCCCCATGTTGTCGTTGGCGGCGAACACCCCTTCCAGGCCGGGATGGTTCGCCAGCAAAGCGGCCATGGCGGCGGCTCCGGTGGACTCGGTGAAGTCCCCGACGCCCGGCGGATAGGGATCGAGGCCCGCCGCCAGCATGGCATCCCGGTAGCCGCGGTATCGGGCTCGCCCGACCGCGGTGTCCAGCCGCCCGCAGATCGTGACCACGCGAGTCCGGCCGGCCGAGATCAAATGCTCGGTCGCCTGGCGCGCTCCGCCGACGTTGTCGACATCCACGTACCAACGGGGGTCCAGACCGACCGGGCGACCGCCGAACACGACGGGGATCTCCGCCTCTTCGGCCATGCGGGCCAGCGGATCGTCCTCACGCAGCGCCATCAGCATCACGCCGTCGGCGCCCTTGGACCGAAGAAGCTGCTCCACCCGCGTGCGGCCCCGGTCGGAGGCGGCCAAGCTCAGCATCAGGTGCAGATCGGCGTCTTCCAGGGCGGCCGAGGCCCCCACGATCACCTGGGCGAAGAACGGATCCGCGAAGATCGACGGGTCCTCTCCCGAGATGATCAGGGCGGCCGCCCCGGTCTGACGGGTCGCCAGCGCCCGAGCGGTCGGATTCGGTACGTAGCTGAGCTGATGGACGGCCCGTTCGACCGCCTCGCGTTTGGCTCGGCTGACGTGCGGGGCGTTGTTGAGCACACGGGAGGCCACCGACCGCGAGACACCGGCCAGCTCGGCCACCTCGTGGAGTGTCGACTGCCGGCGTGGCACACCTTCCGTCATGAACCTGCCCTTTTCTCTCGCGACCTGACGGTTGCGTCCCCCGGGCCTCGCCCCCGCCCCGCCCGTCGGGCGACTGTGAACAGGTGGGGAGTCCTCGAGGACCGGAAAACTGGGAGCGCTTCCAGTGCCGAGACTGTAGACCGATCCCGTCGTCGTGGGAAGTGCCGGTCATACAGCGGTACTTGACAGGCCGAGCAGGGCGTCACACGATACCGGCCACCACCCAAGGCATGCGGAGTGCTCGCTGGGATCGCTTCCAATGGGAGCGCTCCCATGAGTCTCCGTACGGCCGAAGTACTGTCGTCCCCGCCGGAGAGCCACCGACACAGGGGGCTCGTACCACCGCACTTCCTCAGCGCGCCGCCTGCTCCGGACGAGAGCGTGCGGCGCATCCGCCGCCAGGAAATCGAGGTACAGTCATGCGCCGCAGATTCCGCGCCCTCGCAGCAGCCTTCTTCGCGCTGCCGCTGGCACTCGCCGTCGCGCCGTCCGCACACGCGGCCGACCCGACCACCATGACCAGCGGGTTCTACGTGGACCCGAACTCCAGCGCGAAGCACTGGGCCGCCGCCAACCCTGGTGACGGCCGGGCGCCCGCTATCAACGCGTCCCTGGCCAACACCCCGATGGCCCGCTGGTTCGGCTCCTGGAGCGGCACCATCGGCACCGCCACGGGTGCGTACGTGGGGGCGGCGGACCGCTGGGACAAGCTGCCCATCCTCGTCGCTTACAACATCTACCACCGCGACTACTGCGGCGGTCACTCCGGAGGCGGCGCCGCCTCACCGTCCGCCTACGCGAGCTGGATCGCGCAGTTCGCCGGCGGGATCGCCAACCGCCCGGCCGTCGTCATCCTGGAGCCGGACGCCATCGCGGACTACGGCTGCATGAACCAGGCCCAGATCCAGGAACGCCAGGGCATGATCAGTGGCGCCCTCGCCGAGTTCAACCGCCAGGCGCCCAACACCTGGGTCTATCTCGACGCCGGCAACCCCGGCTGGGTGAGCCCGGCGACGATGGCCCAGCGCCTCCACGAAGCAGGCCTCCGGCAGGCCCACGGCTTCTCCCTCAACGTCTCCAACTACTACACCACCGCCCAGAACACCGCCTACGGCAACGCCGTCAACAGCGAACTGGGCGCCCGCTACGGCTACACCAAGCCGTTCGTCGTCGACACCAGCCGGAACGGCAACGGCTCCAACGGCGAGTGGTGCAACGCAGCGGGTCGCCGCATCGGCACCCCCACCCAGCTGGGAGGCGGCGCCGAGATGCTCCTGTGGATCAAGGCCCCGGGCGAGTCCGACGGCAACTGCGGCGTCGGAGCGGGCTCCTCGGCCGGACAGTTCCTCCCCGAAGTCGCCTACAAGATGATCTACGGCTACTGACCCCCGACTCCTGTGGCCCGGCACCTCCCCGCTCCCGCGACCGGGCCACAGGGACCATCCGCCATGCCGCGACCGGGCCGGCCCTCGCGCCGGACGCTCCACTCCTCACCCATCCGTCGACCAGGAGCATTCATGAAGCCACGCAGCCTACGGCGCCGTGCGACCGCCGCCATCGCGGCGCTCACCGCCTGCGCCGCCCTCACCGCGACCCAGGCGCAGGCCGCGCCCGCGCAGGACGGGATCACCCCGGCCACGAAGTTCTACGTGGATCCGCAGAGCAAGGCCGCCAAGCAGGCTCTCGTCGACTTCAGGAACGGCGACTTCGCGAACGCCACGAACATGGCCAAGCTCGCGAGCTGGCCGCAGGCCGAGTGGTTCACCGAGGGCACACCCGGCGAGGTGCGCGTGAAGGTGAACAAGCTCGTCCGCAAGGCCCGGGCGGTCGACCGGACCCCCATCCTGGTCGCCTACAACGTACCCGGCCGGGACTGCACGCAGTACTCCAGCGGCGGAGCCGCGTCCTCCGCCGCCTACCGCCAGTGGATCGACGCCTTCGCCGCCGGGATCGGCGACAGCAAGGCGGTGGTCGTGGTCGAGCCCGACGGCCTGGCCCTCCTCCCCAGGGACTGCGGGCCCACCGTGGACCCGACCGGCGAACTCACGGCCACCCGCATCGCCGACCTCGAATACGCCGTCAAGACCCTCAAGGCCCGGCCCCGCGCCACGGTCTACCTCGACGCGGGCAACGTACTGTGGCGGCCCGTCGGCGACATGGCGCAGCGGCTGCTGGACGCCGGGGTCAGGTACAGCGACGGCTTCGCCCTCAACGTGTCCAACACCCACCCCACCGACCACAACGCCAGGTACGGCACCTGGATGGCCAAGTGCATGTGGTTCGCCACCGAGGGACCCGAGTACGCACGCGGCCACGCCGACTGGTGTGCCACTCAGTACTACTCGCCCGCCGCGCCCAACGACGGGGCCCCCGGCAACGCGGTCGACTCCGCCGACCCCACCACCTGGCGCTGGACCGACGCCTGGTTCGACCAGAACGTGGGCACCCCACCGAACGACGGGCTGCACCACTTCGTCATCGACACCAGCCGCAACGGTCTGGGCGCCTGGACGCCGGAGCCCGGCAAGTACACCGGAGACCCGGAGATCTGGTGCAACGCGCCCGGCCGTGGCCTCGGCCCGCGCCCGACCGCCGACACCGGCGTCCCGCTCGTCGACGCCTACCTGTGGATCAAGATCCCCGGCGAGTCCGACGGCAGTTGCACGCGTAACACCGGCGGCACCATCGACCCCGAGTACGGCATCGTCGACCCGCCCGCCGGCACCTGGTGGCCCGACCAGGCCCACACGCTGGCCCGCAACGCAGCACCGCGACTGACGTTCAACCGCTGAGCGCCGTCCGGCCCCGTCCACGTCCGGCCACGAGGCACTCACTCGTGGCCGGGCGCCTCCGACCGCCCGAGCCGCGCGGCTGCCCCCGGGGTACCCGGCAGCGGCTCGGGTCGGACGAGCAGCACCGGGCAGGGGGCGTGGCGGCGAATCGACCAGGTGGCCGACTTCGCGCCACTGCGGGTTGAGCCCGTTGACGGTGATGGCGGGCGTCACTAATCTGCGCTCCAGATCTCCGACTTGTCGACCGCTGTTCGAGATTTCGTAGAATGGGAGCGCTCCCAGAAAGAATCGCGAAAGCAAAGGAGGGCCGAATTGACATGAACACCACATTCGGGCAGGACGAGCGAAGGTCCTGCAGGTCGACCGCTGCGCTCGCCGCAGTGGCCGCCCTGCCGTCCGCGCTCCTGACCGGACTTGGCGTCGCTGGGTCGGCGCAGGCGGCCACCGTGGATACGAACGGCTGGTACGCGCTGGTCAACCGGGGCAGCGGCAAGGCGCTCGACGTGTCGGGAGGGAGTGCGACCAACTCCACCTGCTGATCACCCACATCCACACACAGGAGCCGCTCATGCCCCGCACCTCGTCGTTACGCCGCCCCCCACGACTCTCCACCGCCCTGCTGACCGGGGCGCTCCTCCTCGGCGGCCTCATGACCGCACCGGCCGCCGCGGACGTCCCCGCCACCGCGGCGGCGACCACGGCCGTGCGCGTCAACCAGGTCGGCTACCTGCCGGACGGACCCAAGCGCGCCACCGTCGTCACCACGGCGACGCAGTCGCTCACCTGGCAGCTGCGCAACGCGTCCGGGACGGTGATCGCCTCCGGCTCGACCGTCCCGCGCGGCGCGGACACCCCCTCGGGACAGTCCGTCCACGTCGCCGACTTCTCCTCCCACCGGGTGGCGGGCTCCGGTTACGTCCTGGCGGTGGACGGCAGCAGCAGCGCGCCGTTCGACGTCCGCGCGGATCTCTACGACTCGCTGCGGTCCGACTCCATGGCGTTCTTCCACCACCAGCGCAGCGGCATCGCCATCGACGCCTCCCTGGTGGGCTCCGCGTACGCGCGCCCGGCCGGACACCTCGGCGTCGCGCCGAACAAGGGCGACATCTCCGTCCCCTGCCAGGCCACCGTGTGCGACTACACGCAGGACGTCAGGGGCGGCTGGTACGACGCCGGCGACCACGGCAAGTACGTGGTGAACGGCGGCATTTCGACCTGGCTGGTCGTCAACTCCTTCGAGCGGGCCAAGCGAGCCGGGAAGGACGCCGCGCTCGGCGACTCGACCCTTCGCGTCCCCGAGCGCGGCAACGGAACGCCGGACGTTCTGGACGAGGCGCGGTGGGAGCTCGACTTCCTGATGCGCATGCAGGTGCCCGAGGGCAAGCCATACGCGGGCATGGCGTTCCACAAGATCCATGACGCGGCCTGGACCGGCATGCCGACCCACCCGGAACAGGACGCCCAGCCTCGCGAGCTGCACCGCCCGTCCACGGCGGCGACCCTCAACCTCGCGGCGGCCGCCGCGCAGTGCGCCCGAGTCTTCCGGCCGTACGACGCCGCGTACGCCGACCGCTGCCTGTCGGCCGCCCGCCGGGCCTGGTCGGCGGCGCAGGCCAATCCAGCGGTGTACGCGCCGGAGTCGGACAGCACGGGCGGCGGGGCGTACGGGGACACCCGGGTCACCGACGAGTTCTACTGGGCGGCGGCCGAGTTGTACGCGGCGACCGGTGAGAATGCCTATCGGGACGCGGTCACGTCCTCGTCCTGGCACACCTCCGCCGACGCCTTCAGCCCCTACGGTTTCGGCTGGGCGGACACGGCCGCGCTCGGCCGGCTCGTCCTGGCCACGGTCCCGAACGGGCTGCCCGCCTCCGACGTCGCCCGCGTCCGGGCCTCGGTGACCGCGGCGGCCGACGGCTACCTGTCCCGGATGGCCGCCCAGGGCTACGCGGTGCCCGTCCCGGCCGACGGGTACTTCTGGGGCTCGAACGGCGAGGTCGCCAACGACGCGGTCGTCATGGCCGTGGCCGGTGAGCTGACGGGCGACGGGCGCTACCGCGCAGGAGCGTTGGAGACGATGGACTACCTGCTGGGCCGCAACGCCCTCGGCCTGTCGTACGTGACCGGCTACGGTGAGACGTCCTCGCAGAACCAGCACCACCGTTTCTGGGCCCACCAGTTGGACGCCTCCCTGCCCCGCCCGCCGGCCGGGTCGCTCGCGGGCGGTCCCAACAGCGGGCTCCAGGACCCGGTGGCGCAGGAGAAGCTGACCGGCTGCGCACCGGCCGCCTGCTACATCGACCACATCGACTCGTACTCGACCAACGAGGTGGCGGTCAACTGGAACGCCCCGCTGGCCTGGCTCGCCGCGTACGCCGCCGAGCGGACCTCCACCGGCGAGCAGCCCACGGCGGCCTGCGCCGTGACCTACAAGGTCGACAGCGCCTGGAGCACCGGCTTCACCGCGACCGTCACCGTCAGGAACACCGGCCCCACGGCCGTGGACGGCTGGCAGCTGGCCTGGTCCTACCCTGGCGGCCAGCGCGTCACGAGCGCCTGGAACGCGACCGTCACCCAGAGCGGCACCGCCGTCAGCGCCCGCAACGCCGACTGGAACCGGACGATCGCCCCCGGTGCGACCACGAGTTTCGGAGTCCAGGGAACGTACAGCGGGACCAACCCCTCCCCCACGGCCTTCACGCTCAACGGGAGCGCCTGCGCCTGACCGGCTCGGCGTACCCCACGGTGGCCCGGCTCGCCGCGCGAGAGCGGCGGGCCGGGCCCTCGCGATCCACCTCGCACTCCACGTGTTCCCACCGGCTTCGACGCACCCACAGGAGACACCCCCATGCGCAGACTCCTCGCCTGCCTGACCGCGGCGACGGCCGCTCTCGCAGGGCTCACCGTCGCGGCGCCGACGGCGTCCGCGACGACGACCGCCGACTCGGGCACCTTCAGCGTGCTCACCTACAACGTGGCCGGCCTGCCCGAGAGCATCTCCAGCGCACCGACACCCCGTGAGCCGGCCACGACGGAGATCGGTCGGCGGATCGCGCCGTACGACATCGTCCACGTCCAGGAGGACTTCAACTACCACGCCCGCCTGTACGCCGCCGACACCGCCCACCCCTACCGCACCCCCACCAGCGGCGGGGCAGGCATCGGCAGCGGACTCAACACCCTGTCGAAGACCCCTTACGACGAGGACGACTTCGAGCGGGTGCGCTGGAGGTCGTGCCAGTACGATTCGGGTGACTGCCTGACCCCCAAGGGCTTCACCTTCATGCGGGAGCGCCTCGCCGAGGGCGTGTACGTGGACTTCTACAACCTCCACACCAACGCGGGGACGAGCGCCGGGGACCTGGCGTCCCGCGCCGACAACCTGAACCAGCTCACGACCTTCATCCGGACCCACTCGGCGGGCAACGCGGTCGTCGTCATGGGCGACACCAACACCCGCTACACCCGCACCGGCGACACCATCGCCGAGTTCGCCGCCGCCAACGGCCTCACCGACGCCTGGGTCGAGCTGGTCCGCGGCGGCACCCCGCCCGCCAAGGGCAGCGACCCCCTGCTCTGCGACCAATCCGGGCCGACGGTGCCCAACACCTGCGAGGTCGTGGACAAGGTCCTCTACCGCGGCAGCACGCTCGTCTCCCTGAACGCCACGTCCTACGACAACGAGCACGCAGGGTTCCTCACCGGCGACGGGCTCATGCTCTCCGACCACGACCCGATCACCGCGGGCTTCTCCTGGTCGCGCAACCCGGACTTCCGGCTGAGCGACCAGTTCGGCGGACCGCACGGCGACTACTTCAACGACATCGACGACATCCCCGCCGGCGCTCGCGCCACCACCATCACCCTGCGCGCCGGCTCCCGCGTCGACCGCATCAGCATCACCCTGGACAACGGCACGACCCTCGCCCACGGCGGCACCGGTGGCACCGCCGCCTCCCTCACACTCGGCAGCGGTGAGTACGTCGCCACCGCGTATTTGTGCCGAGCCCGGAAGGACAGCCACACGCGGATCTTCCACGCCAGGTTCACGACGAACCTCGGCCGCACTCTGTCCGGCGGCACGCCGACCTCCGACTGCGTCACCCACACCGCCCCTCCGGGCCGGCAGATCACCGGCTTCCACGGCCGCTCGGGCGACGAGGTCGACAAGATCGGCTTCATCCAGACCCTGAACTGACGCCTGCGCCGGCGAGCTGACAGCACGGCCCCGGTCAGTTGCCGGTAGCGCCGGGCCACGTCGTCGAGTCCGGGCCCGGCCAGAGCGGCCTATCGCGGAGCGCCTCCCAGGCCGGGAAACAGAGCTTGGGCGTGCTCGGGGTCCGGTGAGACGAAGACTCCTTCCGCCGCCACCAGGACCGCGGAGCGGTCGTCTTCGGTGGTGATCGAACCAGTCACGTACACACCGTCCGTCCCCGGTTCAGGCCGGGTACGGGAGGTCCGCCTCCAGGGTGCCGGCGGGCTGGGCATGGGCGGTGCCGTCCGGGCCGCCGACCCGCAGCTGCCACGGGTGCCGGCTGTCGGTGGTCACGTTGAGCCGGTCGCCTTGGCGGCGCAGGTGGAAGTGGGCCGCCTCGCCGGGGCCGTCGGTGCGCGGGATCACGACGGTGCGCTCGGCGCCGTCGGCGAAGGCGTGCACCCGCAGCTCGACTCCGTCCGCCCAGGCGGAGACGGGGCGCTGGTCGTCGGCGCCGAGCGGGATGACGGAGTCGGGGCGGGCAAGCAGCGGCAGGGTGTGGAAGTCGTGCTGCTCGCGGACCCAGCGAGGACCATCGATCCGAGCACCGCTCAGGACGTTCGTCCACGTTCCTTCGGGCACGTAGTACTCGACCGTGCCGTCGTCGGTGAAGACCGGGGCGACGAGCAGGTCGTCGCCGAGCATGTACTGCCGGTCGAGCGCGCCGACGGCGGGGTCGTCGGGGAACTCGAGGACCATGGCCCGCATGACGGGAATGCCCGTGGCGTGCGCCTGTTGGGCGGCGCGCTGGAGGTAGGGGGCGAGGCGGTGCTTGAGCAGGGTGAACTCGCGGGTGACCTCGACGGCCTCCTCCCCGTAGTCCCACGGGACGCGGTAGGACTTGCTGCCGTGCAGGCGGCTGTGTGAGGAGAGGAGACCGAACTGCACCCAGCGCTTGAAGACGGCAGGGGTCGGAGTGCCCTCGAAGCCGCCGATGTCGTGGCTCCAGAAACCGAAGCCGGACAGGCCGAGGGAGAGCCCGCCACGCAGCGATTCCGCCATGGCGTTGAAGTGCGACTCGCAGTCGCCGCCCCAGTGCACCGGGTACTGCTGGCCGCCCGCGGTGGCGGAGCGGGCGAACACCAGCGCCTCGCCCTCCCCTCGTACGTCGCGCAGCAGCTCGAAGACGGCCCGGTTGTAGAGGTGGGTGTAGTAGTTGTGCATCCGCTCCGGGTCGGAACCGTCGTGCCAGACCGCGTCGGTGGGGATGCGCTCGCCGAAGTCGGTCTTGAAGCAGTCCACTCCCTGGTCGAGGAGGTCGCGCAGCTTTCCGATGTACCAGTCGCGGGCGGCGGGGTTGGTGAAGTCCACCAGCGCCATGCCGGGCTGCCACAGGTCCCACTGCCATACGCTGCCGTCCGGGCGCCGCACCAGGTGTCCCTGGCGCATGCCCTCCTCGAACATCGCCGACTTCTGCGCGATGTACGGGTTGATCCAAGCGCTGATCCGCAGGCCCTGCTGTTTGAGCCGGGCCAGCATGCCGGCCGGATCGGGGAAGGTGGCGGAGTCCCACTCGAAGTCGCACCACTGGTACTCGCGCATCCAGAAGCAGTCGAGGTGGAACACGCTCAGGGGGATGCCGCGCTCGGCCATGCCACCCACGAAGCGGTTGACGGTGGCCTCGTCGTAGTCGGTGGTGAAGGAGGTGGTCAGCCACAGCCCGAGTGCCCACGCCGGGGGCAGGGCGGGGCGGCCGGTGAGCGCCGTGTAGCGCTCCAGGATCTGCTTGGGGGTCGGGCCGTGGACGACGAAGTACTCCAGCGACTGGTCCTCGACGCTGAACTGCACCTGGCCGACCGCTTCGGAGCCGACCTCGTAGCTGACCTTGCCGGGGTGGTTGACGAAGACGCCGTAGCCCTGATTGGTCAGGTGGAAGGGGACGTTCTTGTAGGCCTGTTCGCTGCTGGTGCCACCGTCGGCCTGCCAGATGTCCACCGTCTGGCCGTTCCTGACGAACGGGGTGAACCGCTCCCCCAGTCCGTAGACCAACTCACCCACGCCCAGGGAGAGTTGTCCGAGCATGAAGTGTCGCCCCTCGGCGTCGGTGACGAATCCGGTGCCGCGCTCGCCCACGGAGGTCAGCACCCGCCCGCCGGCGGTGAACTCGAGGCGCCACGGCTCGGCCGTGTCCACCCGCAAGGTCAGGTCACCGGCGCCGAGCTCGACGATCCCGCCGTCCCGGCGCACCTTTCCGGCGCCCTGCTCCGTGCCGGGCAGCGCGAACTCCGGCCCCCGCCGCACCGAGCCGGCGTGGTGGGTGGTGCGCACCCCGATCACGCCCTCGGCCGGCGACCAGCACTCGACGGTGAGCAACGGGCTGTTGAGCGTGTCGCCGCGGCCGCGCACGTGCTTCACCGGTGCGTAGAGCGTCATCCGCTGATCGTCGGCCCGGACGTCCGCGACCTCGGCGGCGTAGCGCGCGGTGACACCTGGACGCATCAGCCAGTAGCCGTCGGTGAACTTCATCGGGTCGTTTCCTCCGTCCGCGCACGGTGCGCGGTGATCATGCCCTGGTACCAGTGGTAGCTGTCCTTGGGCGTGCGGTTCAGGGTGTCGTAGTCGATGTGGACCAGGCCGAAGCGCTGGTCGTAGCCGCGTGCCCACTCGAAGTTGTCGAGCAGCGACCAGGCGTAGTAGCCGCGTACGTCCACCCCGGCGGCGATGGCGTCGGCGACGGCGGCGAGGTGGTCGGCCAGGTAGTCGACGCGCGCGATGTCGTGGACCTGGCCGTCGGGGCCGGGGGTGTCGGCCTCGGCGGAGCCGTTCTCGGTGATCCAGACCGGCGGAAGCCGCGGGTGGCGGGCGTGGAGTTCGCGGAGCAGCTCGGTGAGTGCTGCCGGGACGACGGGCCATCCCATGGTGGTGTGCCGGGTCCCGTACGGGTCCAGCTCGCTGACGCCGATGTCGACGGCGGTGCGGGCTTCGGGGTCGTCCGTACGGTGGGGTGCGGCGGCGACCGTGATCGGGCGGTAGAAGTTGATGCCGAGGAAGTCCAGCGGGGCGCCGATCAGTTCCAGGTCGCCGGGCCGCCGCCAGGGACCGTCGGCGAGGCCGTTCCAGGTCTCGGCCTCGTGCGCGGGGTAGCGTCCGGCGAGGAGCGGCTCGGTCCAGACCTCGTTGTGGAGGACCTCGGCTCGGCGCAGGGCGGCGAGGTCCTCGGGGCGGTGGGAGGCGGCGTGGACGCGGTCGAGATTGAGGGTGATCCCGATCTCCTGTGCGCCCGCGGCGCGCAGCTCCCGTACGGCGAGGCCGTGGGCGACCAGCAGGTGGTGTGCGGCCGCCAGTGCGCCGCGGCCTTCCTCGGCACCGGGCGCGTGCCGGCCTTCGGCGTAACCCACGAAGGCGGAGCAGTACGGCTCGTTGAG
The DNA here is from genome assembly GCF_040611675.1 of Streptomyces sp. NPDC006551. Classification (NCBI taxonomy): domain Bacteria; kingdom Bacillati; phylum Actinomycetota; class Actinomycetes; order Kitasatosporales; family Streptomycetaceae; genus Streptomyces; species Streptomyces sp. NPDC006551. Next base: position 98,967 of record NZ_JBEXOT010000016.1, on the reverse strand, counting down.
GGTGATCCAGCGTTCCACCCGGTCCCCGTAGCGCCCGGCCGCGAGGGCCGCGTAGTCGGCGAACGCCTCGGCGGTCTCCCGGGCGCGCCAGCCGCCGCGGTCCTCCAGGGCCTGGGGCAGATCCCAGTGGTAGAGGGTGACGGCGGGCGCGACACCGGCGGCCAGCAGCTCGTCGATCAGCCGGTCGTAGAAGTCCAGGCCCTTGGCGTTGACCGGACCGGTGCCCTTGGGCAGCAGGCGGGGCCAGGCGATCGAGAACCGGTATCCGTCGACACCGAGTCCGCGCAGCAGGGCGATGTCCTCGCGGTAGCGGTGGTAGTGGTCGCAGGCGGTGTCGCCAGTGGCGCCGCCGAGGGTGCGGCCTGGGGTGTGACTGAAGGTGTCCCAGATGGACGGGCCTCGGCCGTCCTCGTCGTGGGCGCCCTCGATCTGGTACGCGGCGGTGGCGGCACCGAAACGGAACCCGGCGGGCAGGTCGGGGAACGGGCGAACGGCGGGCCCGGACGCGTCGGACACGGCGGTCAGAGCTCCGGCGCCAGGCCGCGCTCGCGAAGCCAGGCCAGTTGGACCGGCGGGTTGGAGCCGTAGCCGCCGCCGTGGTCCGCGAACGGCCATATGGTCATGGTGCGGTCCTCGCCCGCGTAGTGGTTGTAGGCGGCGTAGACGGTGGAGGGCGGGCAGATCGGGTCCATCAGGCCCACGCTGAACAGCGCCGGCGCGGCGGCCCGCTGAGCGAAGTGGACGCCGTCGAAGTAGTCGAGGGTGCTGAGGGTCGGCTCCACCCGGTGGCGGCTGTGCCAGCGCAGGTACTTGGCGATCTCCTGGTACGGCCCCTCCCCGCTGATCTGTACGGCGCGGCGGAAGTGGCACAGGTACGGCACGTCCGGCATCACCGCCGCCACGCGGTCCCCGGCGAGACCCGCGACGGCGAGAGCCAGGCCGCCGCCCTGGCTGCCTCCTGCCACCACGACCCGGTCGGCGTCGAGCCCGGGCAGCTGCGCAACCGCGTCCACGGCACGCACGCAGTCGGTGATCAGGCGCCGGTAGTAGTAGTGATCGGGCGAGTCGATGCCACGCGTCATGAAGCCCTCGACCCACTGCGTGCCGTCGCCCGTGCCCCGGTCGGGCGTGTCGTGGCCCTGACCACGGCTGTCCACGACGAGCTGGGCGTAGCCGGCGGCGGACCAGAACAGGTGGTCGGTGGGGAGCCCGCGACCACCGCAGTAGCCGATGTAGGTGACGACGACCGGCAGCGGCCCGTCCGCGTCGCGCGGGCGCAGCAGCCAGGCGGCCACCGGCTCGCCGTCCCAGCCGGGGAAGCGCACGTCGTCGACGTCGACGGTGCGCAGCAGGTGCCGGGAGGTGACCCGTTCGGCCTTGATCGCGCCGTCGAGCGACCGGGCTTCGGCGAGAGTTCGTTCCCAGAACGCGTCGAAGTCGTTCGGGGCAGACAACTCCGGGTGGTAGCCGACGAGCCCGTCGAGGTCGAAGTCTGTGAGCGGCATGGGGCTTCCTCCGTGGGAGAGATGAGGGTGACGCGGCGACGGAGCTCGAGTGACACCGGGAGCGCCCCGCCTCGCGGGCCGGCTACCGGTGCGTGGGGATGGGTGGCGACCCGCCCCTACAGACGGGCCGCCGGTCTCAGGGGGTGCGGGCCTCAGCCGGCGTCGGCGGACGTGCCGAAGCGGAAGGCGGCCAGACGGAAGCTCCCGTGCAGCGTCAGCCGCAGATCGTGGACGCCGTCCACCGGAGCGGCGAGCTCGGCCACGCGGGTCGTCCACGTGTAGCGGTCGCCGGTGACCGGTACACCGATCTCCGCCAGCAGTTCGTCACCGGCCCGGAGTTCCAGCCGCGCCTCCCCAGGGCCCGCGTCCTCGCGAGCGGTCTCGACCTCCACCCGGACCGCTCCGGACAGGTCGACGTCGCGGAAGAGCAGTGTCGCGGGCCGCGCCGGATCGGCCGGCGTGACGGCGTCGCCACTGGTGCGGGTGGCGTCGACGATGGTGGTGTCCGCGTGGTCGTCGAAGTCGACTGTCAGGGTTCGACGTTCGACGACCACGCGGGGCGCGGGGGCCGGCCCGGTCACCCTGAGCGGTGCGGTGAGGACCGGGTGCTCGGCGGAGCGGGCCACGGTGATCTTGTACGCGCCGGGGTCGACGGTGAAGGCACCGGTGGCGACGGACCAGTGGGCGAGCCGGTCGGCCGGCAGTCGGAACATCAGTTCCCGGCTGTCCCCCGGCTCCAGGCGGACCTTGCGGAAGTCGGCGAGGCGCCGCCGGGGGGCCTCGTGGCGGGCGTCGAGGGCCCGGACGTAGAGCTGGACCACCTCGCTGCCGGGCCGCGTACCTGTGTTGGCCACGGTCACCGTGACGTCGACCGTGCCGTCCTGGGCGATCGACGGCTGTGACAGGCGTAGATCGCGGTAGACGAAGTCGGTGTAGGACAGCCCGTGGCCGAAGGGGTAGAGCGGTGTGGCCTGGTGGTACTGGTACGTCCAGCCGCCCTTGACGATGTCGTACTCGAGCGGGTCCGGCAGCGGGTCGTCGCCCCGGTACCAGGTCTGCGGCAGGCGCCCTGCGGGCTCGGCCTCCCCGAGCAGCACCGCGGCCAGCGCGTGGCCCGTCTCCTGCCCGCCGTGGGACGTCCACACCACGGCGGGCAGGTGTTCGTCGGCCCAGTCGACGGCGTACGGGTAGCTGCTCATCACCACCAGCGCCGTCTCCGGGCGGACGGCCGCGACCGTGCGCAGCAACTGTTCCTGCGGCTCGGGCAGTTCGATGCCCGCCCGGTCCTCGGTCTCCCGGCCGTTGACCATCGGGTGGTTGCCGAGGACGACGATCGCCGCGTCGGCGGCTTCGGCGGCCGCCCGCGCCTCGGCCGCGCCGTCGCGCAGCAGCTCTCGCCGCCAGCGTTCGGCGGCGTCCGGGGTTTCGGCGGTGACTGTCACCCGGCCGTCCGTCGGGTCGACGGCGGCGTAGCGTCCGGTGAGAACGGAGCGCAGGACGAGGTCGTCCCCTGCCGGTTCCAGGCGGAAGGTCTCGTGGATCTCCCAGCTCTTGAGCAGTTCCTGATCGGCCGCGAGGGAGGCGTCGCCCTTGAGGCTCAGGTAGCGGCCGGTGTCGGCGGCGCGCAGCGTCAGGACGCCGCGACCCCAGTCGGCGACGTCGAACGGGGTCTTGCACAGGAGTTCGCCGGTGGTGCGGGAGCGCAGCGCGATCCGGTCGGAACCGTCGACGTGGATCACCTCGCCGCCGTGGGCGGCGAGTTCCGCGGCGAGTCCGGCGGCGACACTGATGTGGTACGGCATGGTGCCGCTGTACCAGTCCTCGCACAGCGTGTCGGCGAGCGGGCCGATCACGGCGATCCGCGCGGTCCGGGCCGGGTCGAGCGGCAGCAGGCCGTCGTTCTTGAGGAGCACCACCGACTCGGTCGCGGCGCGCCTCGCCAGGGCGCGGTGCTCGGGGCAGTCGATCACCTCGGGCCCGATCCTGGCATAGGGGTCGAGGTCCGGATCGAACTCGCCCAGCCGGAAGCGGAGTTCCAACTGCCGTCGCACCGCGCGGTTCACGTCGGTCTCGTCGATCAGGCCGCGCTCCAGCGCCGCTCGGAGTCGGCCGACGGGCGTGGCGCTGTCCTCGCCGTGGTCGGTGAAGCTGTCGATGCCGGCCTTGAGCGCCGCCGCGTGTGACTCGACGTGGTCGTCGAAGTAGTGCTCGAGGTCGACGAGGTTGGACGGGGCCTCGGCGTCGCTCACGACGAACAGCTCGTGTCCGGTCGGCTCCGCCCAGCGGCGCAGTTCGTCGTTGATGAGCGGACTCACGTGGCAGGGACGTCCGTTGACCAGGTTGTACGCGGCCATGGCGCCGGTCGCGACACCTGCGGCGACGACGGGGCGGAAGGCTGCCAGGTCGTACTCGTGCAGGACGCGCGGGCGCAGCCCGGAGGAGGTCGTACAGCGGTCGTCCTCGTTGTTGTAGGCGAGGAAGTGCTTGAGCACCGGGGCCGCCCGCAGATAGGCCGGATGGTCGCCGGACAGGCCCCGGCAGAAGGCCTCGCCGAGGCGGGCGGTGTGCGCCGGGTCCTCGGAGTAGCCCTCCTCGTTGCGGCCCCAGCGAGGATCGCGCAGCAGATTCAGCACAGGCGCCCAGGCCTGGAGGCTGTTGGGGGCGCGGTCGGGGGCGATCACCGGCGGGCGGTGGCGGTGGAAGGCGCGCAGTTCGACCGAGACGGCCTCGGCGACCCGGCGCACCAGGTCCTCGTCCCAGGTGGCGCCGAGGCCGACGGCCTGCGGGAAGACCGTCGCCTCCCCCAGCCAGGAGACGCCGTGAAGGGCCTCGCTGCCGGTACGGAAGGAGTCGACGCCCAGGCGCGGGACGGCCGGCGCGTACTGGTGGAGCATCGCGATCCGCTCGTCGAGCGTGAGCCGTCCGAGCAGGTCGTCGACGCGCCGGCGCAGCGGCAGCGCGGGATCGCGGAAGGGCGGAGGTTCGGCCGCGGACGCGGACAGGGAACTCACGTGGACAACCCCTTGGCAGGCTGGGCGGCATGGCCGTTCATCGAAGCGCTTCGACAATGACATCGACCTGAAGGGCTGTCAATGAACACCAGTGACAGAAACTCTCGCCTCAGCAAGGGGCTTGTTTCGCGCGAGGCGTGTCCGTTACGTTCACCGCCTGCCAGGCAAGCGCTTCGACACTTCAACGAGCAGGGGCTCCTTCACCATGAGAACCGCGTTGAACCGCCGAACCTTCGTGAACGCCGCCGCCTCGATCGCGGGGACCGCCGCGGCGGCGCCGCTTCGGCAGCACGGCGACGCAGACCGCGCCGCTGTCGCTCCAGACGGCCGTCGTCGTGCTCACGCTCGTCCCGCATCCTCGCCGACCGTCCGGACACCACGGGGATCGTGGTGCAGAACGAAGGAGCGATCGGTCCTCTTCTCGGCCTGCTGCGCGCGGGCGGGCGGACCGTGCCGGAGGACGCCTCCGCCATCGCCACCTGCGTCCAGCCGCCGGCCGAGCAGCACTCCCCCGGCTCACGTCCGTCACCAGCCCGAAGAGGGACCTCGGACAGGCGGTCGTCGACCAGGTCATGGCCAGGATCACCGCGGGAGCCAAGGGCGAGGAGCCCGAGGACGAACTGCGCCCGATGCCCCCGGAACTGGTGATCCGAGAAGGCACCGCACCGGCCCCGCGCCGCAGCCCCCACCCCTGATGTCAGCCCGGAGGAATGTTCCGCATGACGATGCAGCGACTCACCGACCGCCTCGGCGGTCTCGCCTTCGGCGGGGACTACAACCCGGAGCAGTGGGACGAGGAGGTGTGGAAGGAGGACGAGGAGCTGATGCGCCGGGCCCGGGTCAACCTGGCCACCGTCGGCGTCTTCTCCTGGGCCCTCATGGAGCCCGAGGAGGGCCGGTACGACTTCGCCTGGCTCGACGCCCACCTCAGCCGCCTGCACGCGGGCGGTGTCGCCGTGGACCTCGCCACCCCGACCGCCTCCCCTCCGCCCTGGTTCACCCTGGCTCACCCCGACGCCCTGCCCGTCTCCCCCGACGGCACCCGGCTGACCCACGGCAGCCGGGACACCTACTGCCTCGCGGCCCCCGCCTACCGCCGCGCCGCCCGCCGTATCGCGGGCGCCCTGGCCGAGCGCTACGGCGACCACCCGGCGCTCGCCCTGTGGCACGTGCACAACGAGTACGCGACGCTCTGCTGGTGCGAGCACACCGCGGCCGCCTTCCGGGTCTGGCTGCGTGCCCGCCACGGCTCCCTCGATGCCCTCAACGAGGCCTGGGGCACGGCGTTCTGGAGCCAGCGGTACACCGCCTGGGAGCAGATCCTGCCGCCCCGCGCCACCCAGTGGCACAAGAACCCCGGCCAGGCCCTGGACTTCCGACGCTTCTGGTCGGACGAGGCCCTCGCCGCCTACCGCGAGCAGCGCGACGCGATCCGCGCCCACAGCGACCGGCCGGTGACGACCAACCTCATGCTGCCCGCGTACCAGAACCTGGACCTGTGGGCCTTCGGCCGCGAGGTCGACCTCGTCGCCGTCGACCACTACCCCAGCGCGCCCGGGGCGGACGCCGCCGCCGACACCGCCTTCGGCGCCGACCGGGCCCGCTCCTTCGGCGGCGGCGCCCCCTGGCTCCTCATGGAGCAGGGCACGAACACCGTCCACGCCGGCGACCGCGTCCTCGCCAAGGAGCCGGGCGACATCGGCCGTCACACCCTCGGCCACATCGCCCACGGCTCGGACGGCACGCTGTTCTTCCAGTGGCGCCAGTCCCGCGCGGGCGCCGAGCAGTGGCACTCCGCGATGGTCCCGCACGCCGGGCCGGACAGCCGTACCTTCCGCGAGGTCACGGCCGTCGGGGAGAACGTCGCCCTCCTCGGCGAGCTCGCCGGCTCCACCGTCCGTGCCGAGGTCGCCGTCCTGCACGACTCCGACGCCTGGTGGGCGCTCGAGGTCGACGGACTGCCGTCGGCCGAACTCGACTACCACGCCACGCTGCGCCGCGCCCACCGGGCGCTGTGGGACGCGGGCGCCACGGTCGACTTCGCGCACCCCGAGCACGACCTGAGCCGCTACCGGCTCGTCCTCGCGCCTTCGCTCTTCCTGCTCTCCGACGCGGGCGCCGCGAACCTGCGCCGCTATGTCGCCGACGGCGGCACCCTGCTCGTCCAGCCTTTCAGCGGCGCCGTCGACGAGCACCTCCACGCCCGGCTCGGCGGATACCCGGCCGCGCCGCTCCGCGAGGCGCTGGGCATCCGGGTCGAGGAGTACCGCCCGCTGCGGCGGGACGAGAAGATCGTCCTCTCCGACGGCTCGCACGGCACCGCCTGGAGCGAGTCCCTGCGTACGGAGGGCGCCGAGGCCCTCGTCACGTACAACGGCGGCATGCTCGGCGGCCGAGCCGCGCTCACCCGCCACGGGTTCGGTGCCGGCCAGGGCTGGTACCTCTCCACCCGGCTCGACGACACCGGCTACGCGGCGCTGGTCACCCGTCTGCTCACGGAAACCGGTGTCGAACCGGACCTGCCCGGCCTGCCGTCCGGCGTCGAATCCGTCACCCGCCACGCCCCGGACGGCCGCCGCTGGCACGTGCTGATCAACCACCGCGCCGATGTCGTGCCCCTCCCGGCGCCCGCCCACGACCTGCTGACGGACGGCCCCTTGTACGAGCTGCCGCCCGGCGGCTGCGCGGTCGTGCAAGCGAGCTGACGCCACCGTCACTCAAGGAAGGATCAACCGTGACAGACGAACCGCAGGTGATCCACTGGGGCCACGAAGCCCTCGGGGTCGAGATCGCCCTCGGCGAAGACGGCGCCGCCCGCCTCGTCCGCGTCGGCGCACCAGGTGTGGCCGCCGCCGACCCGCGACCCGACGCGCCGCTGCCGCTGGTGGAGGTGATGGTCACGGGCCACGGCCGTCACTGGTCCGGCCGGAACCTCATCGACACGGCCGTCGGGGCTCGGCTGCGCCACCGGGCCCACCACTCGACCCGCGAGGGCGACTGGCACGTGCTCACCGTCGAACTCCACGACCCCGAGACCGGCCTGACCGCCGAGGCGGTCTACCGCTCCCCGGACGGCCTGCCGGTGCTCCGCGGCGAGGTGGTCCTGCGCAACGAGGGGCCCGCCACGCTCCACCTGGAGTCGGTCAGCTCGCTGGTCGTGGGCTGCCTCGCCGGGTGCGACGACCCGGCGGACCTGGACGACGCCGAGCTGCTGTGGGCGGAGAACGACTGGCTCACCGAATGCCGCTGGCAGCACAGTCCGTTGCGGGTGACCTCGCCCGCCCTCGACCGCCGGTTCAACACTCGCGCCGGCAAGAGCCCCCGCGTGGTCGCCGGGGAGGGCACCTGGTCCAGTTGCGGCCGGCTGCCGATGGGGGGCCTGACCGACCGCCGCTCCGGCCGCACCTGGTTGTGGCAGATCGAGCACAACGGCGGCGGCTGGCGCTGGGAGAGCGGAGAACGCGACGACACGGCGTACGTGGCACTCCTCGGCCCCAACGACCCCGATCACGGCTGGCGCCACCCCCTGGAACCCGGCGCCGAGTTCCGCACCGTGCCGGTGGCTCTGGCGCTCGGCGCGGACGCCGGACCCGACGCCGCGTTCGCCGCCCTCACCCGCTACCGCCGGGCCCTGCGCCGCCCCCACGCGGACCACCACCGGCTGCCGGTCGTCTTCAACGACTACATGAACTGCCTGATGGCCGACCCCACGACCGAAAAGCTGCTGCCGTTCATCGACGCGGCCGCCGAGGCGGGGGCGGAGTACTTCGTCGTCGACGCCGGCTGGTACGCCGAGAAGGACGTCGACTGGTGGGGGACGGTCGGCGAATGGGAGCCGTCCACCACCCGCTTCCCCGGCCCGCGTGGCATCCACGAGGTCCTGGACCGTATCCGGGAGCTGGGCATGGTCCCCGGCCTCTGGCTGGAGCCTGAAGCGGTCGGCGTGTCCAGCCCGCCGGCCAAGACCCTCCCTGAGGAGGCGTTCTTCCGCCGTGACGGCCGGCGCGTCGTCGAAACCCCCGGCCGTTACCACCTGGACCTGCGACACCCCGCCGCCCGCGCCCACCTGGACCGGGTCGTGGACCGACTGGCCGGCGAGTGGGGCATCGGCTACCTCAAGCTCGACTACAACACCAACCACGGATCCGGCACCAGCGGTCACCCCGGAGAGACGCCGGCCGCCGGTCTGCTCGGCCACAACCGGGCCCAGCTCGACTGGCTCGACGGCATCCTCGACCGGCACCCCCACCTCGTGGTGGAGAACTGCGCCTCGGGCGGTCTGCGGATGGACTACGCCCTGCTCTCCCGGCTCCAGCTGCAGTCCACCAGCGACCAGCAGGACCTCCTCCGGTACGCGCCGATCGCGGCCGCCGCCCCGACCGCCGTCACGCCCGAGCAGGGCGCGGTCTGGGCGTATCCGCGGGCGGAGGACTCCCTCGACGAGGTGGCGTTCACGATGGCCAACGCGCTCCTCGGCCGTATCCACCTCTCCGGGCGTCTCACAGAACTCCAGCCGGAGGCCCGGGCCCTGGTCCATGAGGCCGTTGCCGTGTACAAGACCATCCGCGGCGACCTGCCACAGGCCGTACCCGCCTGGCCGCTCGGCCTCCCGGGCTGGGACGACACCTGGATCGCCCTGGCCCTGCACACGCCGGCCGTCACCTACCTCACGGTCTGGCGCCGCCCCGGAGCGGAGGACGGCGTGGCCCTCCACATGCCCCACCTGCGCGGCGCCGGCATCCACGCCGACGTGCTGTACCCCTCCAGCGGGCGGGCCACGTCCACCTGGCGCGCGGACACCGCCGAACTCACCCTGAGCCTGCCCACGGCCCCGTCCGCCGTCCTGCTCCGCCTCGTCCGCGACACCACCCCGAACACTCTTAGCCACGAACGGAACTGATCTCATGTCGGACACGCGGTCGGTCAGCGACAACGTCAGCAACCCCGTGATCCCGGGCTTCCATCCCGACCCCAGCATCTGCCGTGTGGGCGACGACTACTACGTCGTCTGCTCCAGCTTCGAGTACTTCCCCGGCGTTCCCGTCTTCCACAGCCGCGACCTGGTGCACTGGACCCAGATCGGCAACGCCCTCGACCGGCCGAGCCAGCTGCGCCTCGACACGCCTTCGTCGGGCGGGATCTACGCGCCCACGCTGCGCCACCACGACGGCCGTTTCTGGCTGATCGTCACGAACGTGGCACCGGGTGAGGGCAACCTGCTGTTCACCGCCACCGACCCGGCCGGCCCCTGGTCCGAGCCGATCAGACTCCCCGGAGTCCCCGGCATCGACCCCGATCTCACCTGGGACGAGGACGGCACCTGCTGGTGCACCGTCGCCGGAGTCTCGCAGGTCCGTCTCGACCCGTACACCGGCGAAACCTCCGGCGAGCCGCGGAAGCTGTGGTCCGGCACCGGCGGCATGGCCCCCGAGGCGCCGCACCTGTACCGAATCGGCGACTACTGGTACCTGCTCATCGCCGAAGGCGGAACCGAGCGTGGCCACGGCGTGTCCATCGCCCGCGGTCGTACTCCCTCCGGCCCGTTCGAACCGTGCCCGGCCAACCCCATCCTCACCCACCGCAGCACCGATCACCCCGTCCAGAACACCGGCCACGCGGATCTGGTCGAGGCCCCCGACGGCTCGTGGCGGATGGTGCTGCTCGGCGTACGACCGCGCGGCGGCACCCCCGGCTGGCACGTACTCGGACGCGAGACCTTCCTCGCCCCGGTGGAATGGGTGGACGGCTGGCCGGTCGTCGGCGCGCTCACCACCGACATGCCCGCGCCGGCGTGGCCGCTTCATCCCCATTCCGGCTCGCCGGTCCGGGACGACTTCGACCAGGCCGAGCTGCGGCCTTGCTGGGTGTCGCTGCGCGACCGTCCCGCGAGGCTGTGCACCACGAAGGAGCGGTCGGGGTGGCTGACCCTCCACGCCGCCGGCGACTCCCTCGACGAGCCCGACGCGGTGCTCGTCGCCCGACGCCAACAGCACCTCTCCTGCGGGGTACGTACGCTGATCGACCCCGCGGAGGGTCGCGGCGGCCTGGCCGTCCGGCTGGACGAGCGGCACCACTACGAGATCGAGGCGGCTGCCGGCGAGGTGAAGGTGTTCGCGCGCATCGGCCCGCTCCGCACGGAGGTGGCGTCCCGGCCGGTACCCGCCGGACCGGTGGTTCTCGGCGCCGAGATCGCCCCGCACCCGCCGGAGGACTCCCGGACCGGACCCGACCTCGTCTCCTTCGGTGTCGAGGAGCCGGACGGAACGTTCACCGCGCTCGGCACGCTCGACGGGCGATACCTGTCGACCGAGGTGGCCGGCGGCTTCACCGGACGGGTCATCGGCATGTACGCCTCGGCCGGCACGGTCCACTTCGACTGGTTCGACTACGAGCCACGATCGGTTCGATGACCGGGGTCAGTACGCGGCCTTCGATGGAGCCGTACTCTCCCGGACGGTGAGAGTGGTCGCGATCTCCAGTCCGACCTGAGGCACTGCCTCACCCCGGCCGAGCGCCAGGGCGAGCTCGGTGGCAGCCGCCGCCGTCGGCCGACGGCTGACGGACGGTGGTCCGCCACGGTCCTCCTCCCCTCCTCTGCTACCGCCCGCCGTTCTGAGACCTGTCGGTCGCGACCGGTGTGTCGCGGAACTCTCGGGCACGCGCAGCGCCGTGCCGTTTCCACGGGAGAAGCAGCATGAGCAGGCCCCGCCGAAGCCGGCGGGGCCTGTGTGACCCGGGCGGGCTCGGCCGTCCGCCGAGCCCGCCGTGCCGGCTCCACACCGGAGCCGGACCGGTGTCACGCCGTCAGCGCCGCAGTGTCAGCAGACCCGGCCGGTAGGGCAGGAGGCCGTAGTCGACGCCGTCGGAATTGGGGCTGCGTCCCTGGTAGAGGAACTGCAGGTTGCACGGATCGACGGTCATGGTCTGATCGGCGCTGGTGCGGATCAGTTCGCCGTGGCTGATGTCGTTGGTCCAGGTGGCACCACTGTTGGCCTTGCCGGCGAAGGGGTTGCTCTCGGTCGCGGCCTGGGGTGTCCACGAGCCGTTCAGGCTGGTGGCCGTGAACGAGCGGAAGTAGCGGCCCTGCGAGCCGATCGCCTCGACGATCATGAGGTAGCGGTCCTGGCCCTTGAGCTTGTAGACCTGCGGGGCTTCGAACAGGTTGTTCGTCGTGTCGCTCATGATCACGGTCGAGGTCGTGCCGAAACTGCCCGGGAAGTTCCCGATCGGCATGCTGGCCCGGTAGATCTTGCCGTTGTCACCGGCGAAGAACAGGTACATGTTCGTACCGTCAGCGATGAGCGTCTGGTCGATGGGTCCTGTTCCGGAGCCGGCGATGGTTCCGGAGAAGAGCTCCTTCGGTGATGACCAGCCATTCGGGTTGGTGGGGTCGCTCGACGTCCGGTAGGAGAAGGCGGTCGCACCCCACTGGTAGGCGAGCACCCAGATGTTCTTCGGCGCGAAGTAGAAGAGCGTGGGCGCGACCGTGGAAGACGACATCGTGTTCTGGCCGGCCGAGCCCATTTCCGACCAGTTGGTGAACAGGCCGAAGTTCATCGAACCCCAACTCGTCCCCGTGTCGTGCGTCGTCGCGTAGACGAGCTGCTTGCCGTTGTAGGGGACGACGGTGAAGTCCTTGAGCGAGACCCACCCCGGCTTGGGCTGCGCCAGCGCGCCCGTCGACGTCCAGCGGTAGGTCGACGGAAGGTTGCACACGCCGGGGTTGCCGGCGCCGACCTGGACGAGCTGCCACTGCTGGTTGTTGCCGCCCCAGTCGTCGTACTGGACGATGTTCGCGTTGTCGGCGGTGGAGCCGCCCTGCACTTCGAGGGCCTTGTTGCTGTGGCGCGCGATCAGCCTCACGTAGCCGCCCGCGCTGTCGGCCAGCCGCCACTGCTGGTTGCCGGCGTTCAGGTCGGTCCACTGGACGATCGGGCCGCCGTTGGCGGTGGACCCGTTCTGGACGTCCAGCACCTTGCCGGAGTGGCGGGACTTGATGCGGTAGTAGCCGCCGCCGGCGTCGACGAACTGCCACAGCTGCTGGTTCTGGTCGTTCCTGGTCCACTGGGTGATGCGCGCGCCGTCGTCGGTCGCCAGGTTGTAGACGTCCAGGGCCTTACCGCTGTTGCGGTTGACCAGCACGTACGAGGCGTTGGGGTCGACGGTCGCCGCGGCGGCGGGCGGGGCACTGAAAAGACTGGCCCCGAGCAGTAAGGACGACAGGACCGCGAGTACGAGACTCAGGACCAGGGGTGGATGGCGAAACCTCATCAGAAGAGCTCCTTTGGGGGACGGAGGTGAGGTGACCCCGACGACGAACCGCGGAGCGGCCGCGTCGGGGGGTCGGGGACGGGATAGGGGTGGAGGTGGCCGCACATGCCGAAGAGTGGGTGCTCCGGGCGCTCCAGTCGTGACACTTCGCCGTGGCCGAGGTGAGAGAGGTCTCCGGCCTTCAGCCGCTCCAGCTGACGTCCGGTCTCGACGGCCGCGGCCAGGGGGCCGTCACGCCAGCGGATCCGCCAGTCGTCCAGGAGGTCACTCTTCAGGCGGTGGGCCGCGCTGTGGAACTCCCGCAGCCCGCCTTCGCGCAAGGCCAGGAACCCCTCGAGTGCCAGGTCGCGGCGGCGGCGCGCTGCCGTGACCCGGTCGCCGGTCAGGGCGGCCGCCGCCTGGTAGGCGTCGGGATCGGCCAGCACAGGAGCGGGGAAGGTGAAGACGGCGTCGCCGGCCTCGGGGAGTCCGCCGTTCTGCATGAGCACCACGAGGCGCAGGCCGTCGTCGTTGACGAGGCGGTGGATCGTGCCGGGGGTGAACCAGACGAGGTCGCCGGGGTGCAGCGGGGTGTCGGCGAAGCCGGAGGCGGCGAGAGTCTGGACGCTGCCCGTGCCGCCGATGACGACGTAGGCCTCGGAGCAGACGAGGTGCATGTGGGGTGTGCCGCCGCACAGCCCGTCGGCGGCCTTCCAGTCGTACACGGTCAACCCGGAGATCCCCACGCCGCCGGGGAGCCGGGTCACCACGGGTGTTCCGCGACATGGCGGGCCAGGCGCCCGGGGTTCCACGCCCCGTCGGCGACGACGATCCGGTAGCGGCGCGACAGGGTGTCGCCCGGGGCCAGCGGCAGTTCCTTGTCGAACGCCAGAGACGGGTTGACGGCGGGGATGGGCTCACTGCGGACGAACCAGCGGCAGGGGGCGTCGGGATCGTCCAGGAACAGGAGCGTGGAGGAGCGGTCGACCTCGTCGTGCGTGCCGATGAAAGCCAACCAGTCGCCCTGCTCGCCCATCGCGGGGCCGATCACGTCGCCGCCGGTGAAGTCGCGCGGACCGCGCCAGAACAGACCGGAGTATCCGGCGAGCTCCCTGCCCTGAGTGCCGGGGCTGCCGAACGTCAGATCGGTGTCGTGGACGTTGGTCAGCGCGGTGGTGACGTCCAGGGTCCAGGAGTCGGCCTCGACGTCGCGGGCGGTCAGCGTGCGACGCTCGTCGATCCAGCGCTCCCCCGCCATCGTGTGCCAGGCCAGGTCCTCGGTGATGACGGCGCGGCCGTGGCCCGTTTCGGCGGATACGGCGAGACTGCGCATCGTGCCGAGGTTCGGCAGGTCCACGTAGCCCTGGCCGCGCAGGTAGGTGCCGCCGCCCCAGAAGTTCTGCCCCGACACCCACGACGCCGTGATCTGGAGCCCCTTGTGCCAGCGGTGGTCGTGCGGACGGTACCCGGTGACCACGTCGCCGGCGAGCGTACGCACCGGATGCAGATAGGGCTTCGGTGCCTCGAAGGGGTCCATGACCGGCCGGTGCACGTACCGGAAGAGGTCGACGCCGCGGGTTCGGACGATCAGCGAGTCCTCGTTCTCGAGGAGTTCGAACGTCATCGGAACACCTCCGGGCGCCCTCCGTTGAGCGAGCCGTAGAACGGGTCGGCCGCGTCGATCTCCCCGCGCCGGACCGGCAGGCCGGTGATCGCGGCCTTGTACAAGGCGGTCACCAGTTCCATGGTGGACCTGCCCAAGTCGGGCCGGATGCCCGCCTCGTAGCCGTCCAGGAAGGCCGCGAGCTGGGCGGTGTGCGAGCTGGGCAGGTCGTCCGACGGGTCCCACCTCACGCCGGACGACCTGGGAGTGAACGTCCAGTCCGCGTTGGAGTAGCCGTACAGATGCCGCAGCTCGACCGTGGCGTCGGTGAGATCGAACCGCAGGTAGCTCTCCTCGCGCGGGGAGAGGACGCTGTTGACGACCGTCGCGATGGCTCCGTTCTCGAAGCGGACCAGGGCCGCGGACACGTCCTCGGTCTGGACGTCGCGCTCCAGGCGGCCGGCCATCGCGCGTACCTCGGCCCATTCGCCGAGCACCGCGAGCATCAGGTCCATCTGGTGGATGCCGTGGCCCAGCGTCGGGCCACCGCCCTCGCTCTCCCATGTGCCGCGCCAGGGCACGTCGTAGTAGGCGTCGTCGCGGTACCACGCCGTGACGCACTGCGCGACCAGCGGACGGCCCAACGCCCCGGCAGCGATCTGGTCGCGCATGTACCGGGCCCCCGTGCCGTACCTGTGCTGGAACACCGCGCCCGCGGCGGCGGGCCCCTCGGCGGCACGGATCCGGTCGAGCTCGGCCAGGGACAGCGCCACCGGCTTCTCGCACCACACCCACGCCTCCGACTCCAGGCAGGCCACGGCCTGCTCGGCGTGCAGGAACGGGGGCGTGCACAGCTGCACGAGGTCCGGCCTCTGCTCCTCGAGCATCGTGTGCAGGTCGGTGTAGACCGCGGGAATGCCGTGTTCGGCCGCGAACGCCTCGGCGCGCGCGGCGTCCACGTCGACGGCTGCCACGATCACGGCCCGGTGCGCCTGGGCCCGGAGGGCGGGGACGTGGCAGATGCCCGCGATCCCGCCCGTTCCGACGATCGCCGTTCTGATCATCCGCCCAGCACCTCCTTGATCGAGTGATAGGCGGGCTTGGGCGCCAGGTTCTCGTCGTAGGGCAGCGCCGCGCCCTCACCGGGGAAGACGGAGGGGATCCACGAGTACTTGTCCGTGTAGTCCCAGATGGTGATGCCGACGCACTTCTCGACCGCCAGGCAGGCCTTGACGTAGTCCGCGTACCAGGTGGCCTGGGTGGCGAGCATCGAAGGGGTCGCGGGGAGGGTCATCCGGATGTCGAGTTCGGTGACCGCGACCTCGACCCCGAGGTCGGCGAAGCGCTGCATGTTCTGCTGTACGTCGGCGGGGAAGCCGTACTGGAGCGCCAGATGGCCCTGGATGCCGAAGCCCTCCACCGGGACGCCGTCGGCCTTCAACTGCTTGATCAGGGTGTAGTACGCGTCGCTCTTGGGGCCGATCCCGTCGACGTTGTAGTCGTTGAGGTACAGCTTGGCGTGCCGGTCGGCCTCGTGGGCCCAGCGCAGGGCGTCGGCGATGTAGCCGGGGCCGAGCGTCTTGTAGAAGAGCGACTCCCGGTAGGTACCGTCCTCGTTGAAGGCCTCGTTGACGACGTCCCAGTGGATGACCTGGCCCTTGAAGTGCCGGACCACCGTCTGTATGTGGTTCTTGAGGATGGCGCGCAGCTCGTCGGCGGTCCAGGTGCCCTCGGTGAGCCAGGCGGGGAGCTGGTTGTGCCAGAGGAGTGTGTGGCCGCGGACCTTCTGGTGGTGGGCCTTGGCGAAGGCGACGACCTCGTCGGCGGCGGTGAAGTCGAAGACGCCGCGCTCGGGCTCGGTGGCGTACCACTTCATGGCGTTGCCGGGGGTGGTCTGCCCGAATTCGCTGCCGAGGAGCTTCAGATAGGCGGCGTCGGTGAACTCGGGGTTGTCGGTGGCGGAGCCGAAGTACTTGTGGTGCTTCTTGGCCAGTTCGCCGAGTGTCCTGGGACGGGGCTCGGCGGTGGCGGGCGCGGCGGCGAGACCGGCTGTGAGGCAGGCGGCGGCGGACAGGGCGGTGAGAATCCGGGACGCGGTGAGGATTCGGGGCATGGGCATGACTGACTCCTCGTGTGGTGGGCGGTTCAGTCGAGGACGATCGTGGTGAGCGCGCGCGGGGCGAGCTTCGCCGTGAGGGTCGTGCCGTGCGTGGAGACGATGTCGGCCGGGGTGATCGAGCGGGTCTCGTCGGTGACGTAGCCGTCGGGGTGCCGGTCGTGCCCGCCGCGAAGAGAGAACTCGGCGGATTTTTCGGTGGTGGCGGTGTTGAGGATCTCGATCACGCGGCTGCCGTCGGTGTTGCGGAAAGCCGTGATCCGCAGTGCCGGCTCGGCGTTCGTGACCGGCACGCGGACGGCGCCGGGGCGGATGAACCGGCTGAAGGCGGCCAGCGCCCAGTAGCGTTTGGACACCCGGTAGTCGTCACCGGGGTTGGCGAGCTGGATGAGCCCTCGGGTCGCGCCGAGGGACGCGCCGGTCCAGTAGACATAGGCGTTGGCGTTGCCGACGGTCAGGGTGTTCTGGATGTCGGCCGCGACGGTGAGACCGTCGTAGCCGCTGCCGTCGTCCCAGTTCTCGTTCCAGGTGGAGCCGTCCGGCGACCATTCCGACATCCACACGCGCTTGTCGGTCGGCTGCGGGACCTCGGTCGGCCCGCTGTAGCGGTGGCCGGTGATGGTCCGCACGGCCTTGGCGGCCTCGGGGTCCGCCTCGATGGCCTCGGTGTAGGCGACCTGCCGGTCCCAGCCCGCGGCGTCGCAGCAGACGACCCCGGTCTTCAGTCCGGACGCGCGAACGGTCGGGCCGAGCACCTTGAGGAAGTCGACGGCCTGCCGCGGGGTGAACCGCATCGAGGCGTAGGTCGCCGTCCAGTCGGGTTCGTTGGTGAATCCGAGGTCGGTGATCCCGATGCCTTCCCGCTGGTAGAACTTCGCGTACTGGACGAGATAGTTCGCGTAGGCCTGACGCCATTCGGGCCGTAGCTCGCCGCCGTCGTTCTCGCTGCCGTTGGTCTTCATGAAGGCCGGGGCGCTCCAGGCGTCGGCGAAGAACCGTTTGACGCCGTAGGCCTTGGCCTCCTTGGCGAGCCAGACCTGGCCGCCGTCCCAGCCGTCCCAGACGTACTTCGGCGTGGCGTCCGGCCCGCCGGGATCGGCCGGCAGGATCGTCGGCATGTGGTCGTAGACCCGGTCGGTCGACGACCCGATGCCCAGACGCAGGATCGAGAGGCCCGCGCCCTTGTCCTTGCTGAGCAGCAGGTCGAGCACCTCGCGCCGCTTGGCCGGGCTGAGGCCGCGCGCGCCGTGCAGCAGGTCGGCCCGCTGGAAGGCCATCGAGAAGCCGAATCCGTCGATGGGCTGGAGTTCGGCGCGGAAGTCGATGGCGGGTCGCGCGGGGTCGGCCGCGGGCGTCGCGGGGTCCGCCGCGGCCTGCGATGTGAGCGCTAACAACAGTACGACTGTCAGTGCGGTCAGGCGTTTCACAACGTCTCCTCGGGGGTGGAGGTCACGCGGGACGGGTCAGCCCTTGGTGGCGCCGGCGGTGAGGCCGCCGATCAGCTGCCGCTCGGCGACGGCGTAGAAGGCGAGGGCGGGGACCATGGCGAGCACGATGTAGGCGAGGACGAGCGCGTAGTCGGTCGAGTACTGGCCCTGGAACTGCTGGACGCCGACCGGGATCGTCTGCCATTTCGGGTCGTTGAACACCAGCAGCGGCAGGAAGAAGTTGTTCCAGCTCGCGACGATCGCCAGCACCGAGACCGTGCCGAGCGCCGGCCGGGCCATCGGCAGCAGGATCTTCCAGAAGAAGCGGAACTTGCCGCAGCCGTCCATGATGGCCGCCTCCTCGACCTCCGCCGGAATGGTCCGGAAGAAGCCGCGCAGAATGATGATCGTCATGGGGAGCCCGAAGGCGGCCTGCGGGAGGATCACTCCGAGCGGATTGTCGAGCAGGTCGAAGTTGCGCAGCAGCAGGAACAACGGCAGGACGGCCACCGCGAACGGGAACATCAGCCCGATCGTGAACAGCGTGTAGAACAGCTCCCTGCCCCGGAACGCGTAGCGGGCCAGGACGAACGCCGCCATCGCGGAGGCCGCCACCGTGCAGCAGGTCGTGCCGATCGCGATGCCCGCGCTGTTGGCGATCTGCCGCCAGAACATTCCGTCGCCGAGAATGCCGGTGTAGTTACTGGTCTTCCAGTGCTCCGGCAGCCCGAACGGATTGGTCGTCAGCTCGCCGGTGCTCTTGAACCCGGAGATCACCGCGTAGATCAGCGGCACGACGACGAACGCGCCGATCAGCCAGACCACGGCGTGCAGCGACAGGCCGCGTACCGCCCTGCGCGCGTTCATCGGCCACCTCCCGTGGTGACGGCCCCGCTCAGGTCCCGGCGGAGCACGTAACGCTGGTAGAAGAGGGAGAAGACCAGGCTGATCATGAACAGCACCACGCTGATCGCACTGGCGTAGCCGACCTGGTAGCGCTTGAACCCGAACTGGAACATCGAGATCGCCATCGTCTCGGAGGAGTGGTTGGGCCCGCCCGCGGTCATGACCCAGACGAGGTCGAAGAGCTGGATGGCCCCGATGATCGAAAGGAAGACGCTGATCCGGATCGTCGGGCCGAGCAGCGGCAGCGTCACGTACCGGAAGCGCTGCCAGACGCCGGCGCCGTCGATGGAGGCGGCGTCGAGGATCTCGCGCGGGATGCTCTGCAGCCCGGCGAGGAAGAGCATCATGTGGAAGCCGAAGTACTTCCAGGTCATGACCACGAACAGGGTCGGCATGACCGTCGAGGGTTCGGCGAGCCACTTGCCCCGCAGCCCCTCCAGGCCGAGGGCGCCGGCGAGATGGTCGGCCATGCCGTCGCCGGGAAGGAAGATCATGGTGAAGAGGACCGCCGTGACCACCTCGGACAGGATGTACGGCGCGAAGAACAGCATCCGGTAGACGGCCCGGCCGCGCAGCTTCTGGTTGAGCAGGACGGCGGTGAACAGCGCGAAGGGCAACTGCACCGTGATCGACAGGACGATCAGGTACAGCCCGCGCCCCATGTCGCCGAGGAAGACCTGATCGGCGAACAGCTTGGCGTAGTTCTCGAAGCCGACGAAGTCGTCCATGGGGCCGATCCCGCCCCACTTGAAGAAGCTGGTGTGGACGGCGACGGCGATCGGGGCGAGGACGAAGACGAGGAAGAGGACCAGAGCCGGGACGAGGAACCAGGCGACCGACGCCCAGCTTCCCAGCCCGCGCAGGAGCGACCGGGCCGGGGCGGGCGGGCGCACCGGGACGGCGTCCTCCGTCCGCTTCTTGGTCGGGTCCTCGGCCGGGTCCTTGGTCGGGGTGGCCACGGAGCTAGGCACCCTTCGCAGCCTCGGTGATCGACTCGGTGACCTGCTCGGGCGTCTTCTCGCCCGCGATGAGGTCGGCGACGCTGTCGTTGACCTCCTGGCCGACCGCCGGCGGGTAGGCCTGGTCGAGGAAGAGCTGGAAGCCCGTCGCCTTGACCAGGCTGTCGGCCACCACCTTCTTGTTGGCGTCGGTGAGCCGGCTCTCCGCGCCCTTGACCACCGGCAGGAAGCCGTTGGAGGCCAGCAGCTTGGACTGGTTCTCCAGAACGAAGAACTTCAGGAAGTCCAGCGCCTCCTTCGGGGCACCCTTGCGCAGCGCGAAGCCGCCGCCGCCGCCGAACACCTCGGTGGCCTGGCCCACTCCCCCGTCGACCGTCGGGAAGGGGAAGAAGCCCAGGTCCGCTCCGAGGTCGGCGCCCGCGTCCTTCTGCACCGACGGTCCCCACTGCCCCATCAGCTCCATGGCGGCCTTGCCGTTGCCCATGGTCGCGGCCTGGCCGCCGGGGGTGGAGTAGCCGGCGCCGAGGAAGGACGGCTGGAACGGCTGGAGGTCGACCAGTTCCTTGAGGTGGGTACCGGCCTTGACGAAGCCGGCGCCGGTGAAGTCCTTGGTGGTCGCGGCCTGCTGCAGGGCGGGGAGGCCCGCGACGCGCATCGCGAGATAGGCCCAGTAGTAGTGGCCTGGCCATTTCTCCTTGCCCGCGAGGGCGATCGGAGTGATGCCCGCCGCCTTGAGCTTCTTCACGTCTTCGAGAAGCTCGGCCCAGGTGGCCGGCGGCGCGGTGATCCCGGCCTTGGCGAAGAGCTTCTTGTTGTACCAGAAGCCGACCATGCCGATGTCGTAGGGCACCCCGTACGTCCTGCCCCCGAACTGATAGGCCTGCAGCGAAACCGGAGTGAGGTCGGACGACCAGCCGAACGCGTCGGTGAGGTCCTCGACCAGCCCCGCGTCGACCTGCTGCTGCAGCACACCGCCGCCCCAGGTCTGGAAGACGTCGGGGAGCTTGCCGGACGAGGTGGTGGCGGTCAGCTTGGACTTGAACGCCTCGTTCTCCAACGAGGTCGTCTTGATCGTGATGTTCGGGTGAGCGGCCGTGAACGCCGAGGAGATCTGCGGGAAGAGGGACTTGCCCGGTTCCGTCGTGGCGATGTTCCACCACGCGAAGGTCACCTTGCCGTCGGCAGCCGCTTCGTCGCCGGAGTCGTCAGCGCCGCAGGCCGCGGCCAGCGGTACGGACAGTGCGGTCAGGGCCGAGAGCGCCAGGAAGCTGCGTCGGCTCGGGAGGGTGCTGGCCATGGGACCTCCGGGTGGGGAATGTCGGTTCGATCTCGAAAAAGTTTCGAAATACTCTCGAATTCGTCGTTGCCATAAAGTAGGAACGTGAAGGCTCACGGTCAAGACCTATCGCCGACTTATCCATATCCAGCGGCTCTTTTGGGGCTTGACAAGCAGGTCGGACGACCGGAAACTCTTCGAAAGTTTGCGATATCTGTCGCCTCCCCAAGGCGTCCGCGCAGAGGAGAGAAGTTGAGCGAGCAGCGCCCGACCCTGGCCGTCATCGCCGCGGAGGCAGGGGTCTCCCAGGCCACCGTGTCCAAGGTGATCAACGGCCGCTCCGATGTCGCACCCGCGACACGCGAACGGATCGAGAGCCTGCTGCGATCTCACAACTACCTCCCCCCCGGCCGGCAGGGCAGGGCGCGCAGGTCGGGCCTGGTCGACTTGATCATCGGCGGTCTGGACAGCGCGTGGGCGGTGGAGATACTGCGCGGCGTGGAGGCCGAGTGCGCCCAGCGGAGCGTCGGCACCGTCGTGTCGCTCGTCCCGCCGGGCGAGGCCACGCCGTCGAGCTGGGCCGCGCTGCCGGTCCTGCACCACAGCGACGGCGTCATCCTCGTCACCGCCTCGGTCACCCAGGCCCAGCGCGCCCAGGTCGAACGGGCCGGGGTGGCGCTGGTCGTCATCGACCCGATCGACCTGCCGGGCAACGGTGTTCCGAGCATCGGCGCGACCAACTGGGCGGGCGGCCTCGCCGCCACCGAGCACCTGCTGGAGCTGGGGCACCGCCGGATCGCCGCGATCGGCGGGCGCAAGGAGATGCTCTGCAGCCAGGCCCGCATCGACGGGTACCGTGCCGCGCTGGAGCGGGCCGGGATCGAGGTCGACCGCGACCTGATCCGGTTCGGCGACTTCCAGCACGAGGGCGGGTTCCAGCGCGCCCAGGAACTGCTCGCCCTCCCCGAGCCGCCGACCGCCATCTTCGCCGGTAGCGACCAGCAGGCGATGGGCGTCTATGAAGCCGCCCGGCAGGGCGGCCTGAGCGTCCCGCAGGACCTCAGCGTGGTCGGCTTCGACGACCTGCCGATGTGCGAATGGCTGTCACCGCCGCTGACGACGGTGCGCCAGCCGCTGGAGGAGATGGGCCGGCTCGCCGCCCGCACACTGTTCCAGCTCCTTGAGAATCAGCCCCTGGTCAGCCCCCGGATGGAGCTCTCGACCGAGCTCAAGGTCCGGCTCTCCACCGCCCCGCCCCGCCCCTAGGAGAACCCCTTGACCGAGCCCTGGCGTGACCCCCTCCTGCCCGCGCCCGTGCGAGTCGCCGATCTGCTGAGCCGGATGACGCTGGAGGAGAAGGCGGGGCAACTCGCCGGCTTCTGGGCGTTGCCCTCGAATCCGGGAGCACCTGTCGCGCCGATGGAGGACGATTCCGGCGAGTCCGCGCCCGGCCTCGACGACATCGTCGCCCATGGGCTCGGCCAGCTCACCCGGGTGTACGGCACCGCGCCGATCACCGCGGAAGCAGGGATGGAGCGGCTCGCCTCGCTCCAGCAGCAGGTGACCGGATCCGGCCGGTTCGGGATCCCGGCGGTCGCCCACGAGGAGTGCCTGACCGGGTTCATGACGTTCGGGGCGACGGTGTTCCCCGCGCCGCCGGCCTGGGGCGCGTCCTTCGATCCCGGGCTCGTGCGCGAGATGGCCGCCGCCATCGGCGCGGGGATGCGGCGGGTCGGCGTCCACCAAGGGCTGGCTCCGGTGCTCGACGTGGTCCGCGACTACCGGTGGGGCAGGACCGAGGAGTGCATCGGCGAGGATCCCTATCTCGTCGGAGCGATCGGAACCGCCTATGTGCAGGGCCTCGAAGGCGCCGGGATCGTGGCGACGCTCAAGCACTTCGCCGGGTACTCGGCCTCGCGCGGTGGCCGGAACATGGCCCCCGTCGCCTCGGGGCCGCGCGAGTTCGCCGACGTGCTGGTCGAGCCTTTCGTACGGGCACTGCGCGAGGGAGGCGCCCGGTCGGTGATGAACAGCTACACCGACGTGGACGGCGTCCCGGTGGCCGCCGACGAACGGCTGCTGACCGAGCTGCTCAGAGGTGAACTCGGCTTCAGCGGTGTGGTCGTCGCCGACTACTACGCCATCTCTTTCCTGGAGACCCGGCACGGCGTCACCGGATCGCGCGGCGGGGCCGGGGCGCTGGCGCTGACCGCCGGAATCGACGTCGAGCTGCCCACGGCCCGCTGCTACGGCGAGCCGCTGACCGAACTCGTGCGGTCGGGAAGCGTACCCGAGCAGCTCATCGACCGGGCCGCGGAACGGGTCCTGCTGCAGAAGGCCGAGCTCGGCCTGCTCGACCCCGACTGGGAACCCGTCAAGTCCGAGCCGGTCGATCTCGACCCGCCGGAGAACCGGGCACTGGCCAGGCTCCTGGCCGAACGGTCCACCGTGCTGCTCGCCAACGACGGCACCCTGCCGCTGCGGCCGTGCCGGGTCGCGGTCATCGGTCCGTACGCCGACGACCCTCAGTCCTTCCTCGGCTGCTACTCCTTCCCCAACCACGTCGCGCTGCCCGGCGACCTCGGGGTGGAGATCCCGACGCTCGGCGAGGCGCTGACCGCCGCCGGGTTCACGGTCACCGAGGACGAGCCGGACGTGAACGTGCTGGTGCTCGGGGACCGGGCCGGCATGTTCGGCCGGGGCACCTCCGGAGAGGGCTGCGACGCCGCGACCCTCGACCTGCCCGGCGACCAGGCCGCACTCGCCTCCGCCGTTCTGGACTCCGGTGTGCCGACCGTCCTGGTCCTGGTCTCCGGACGGCCCTACGCGCTCGGCACGCTGGCCGAGCGGGCATCGGCCGTGGTGCAGGCGTTCTTCCCAGGCGAAGAGGGCGGGACGGCGCTGGCCCGGATCATCAGCGGAGCCGCGGAACCGTCCGGGCGGCTGCCCGTGTCCATCCCCCGCCAGGTCGGCGGCCAGCCCGGCACCTACCTGCACGCCAGGCTCGGCGGGCACACCGACTGGAGCTCGGTGGACCCGACCCCGCTGTTCCCCTTCGGACACGGGCTGAGCTGGACCAGCTTCAGCTACTCGGAGCTCTCGGTGGATCCCGTCGCCGCGACGGACGGGTCCGTCGCCGTTTCGGCCACCGTCCGCAACGTCGGCGAGGTGGCCGGGACCGAGGTGGTCCAGCTGTACCTCTCGGACCCTGTGGCGTCCGTCGTCCGGCCGCAGCGGTGGCTCGCCGGATTCGGCAGGGTCGAGCTGCGGCCGGGCGCGGCCGCCCGGATCACCTTCTCCGTCCATGCCGACCGGACCTCTTTCACCGGGCTCGACCTGCGCAGAAGAGTGGAGCCAGGTGAGATCGGCGTGGCCGTCGGGCGGTCCAGCGGCGACCTCCCGCTCCAGGGCTCCTTCACTCTGGAAGGCCCCGTACGTCACCCGGCGGCCGACCGGGTGCTGTCCGTGCCGGTCGAGATCGTCCCGGTCCCATGACCACGCCGTACGGTGATCCCGTGCTGCCCGCGTTCCGGCCCGACCCGTCCGTTTGCAGGCGCCGTGTCCCGCGATCGCCACAGGCCGATCGCGGCGACCCGTAGGAAGCCTTCCCTCCACCTTGCCGGCCTCTGGCGGGCCCCGGCTCTGGGACCCACCGAAGCCCCACGCGCCCGGTTCCGCCCGATGGAGGTCAGGGAGTCGGAACCGCCGTACACCCACCCCACGCCGGTTCCGCGCCGCGTGCAGCCGACAGGCCCGCTCCGCCAGGGGTCGGCCTGACGCGAGAGCCTCACCTACCCCTCTGCCCCGACCCGCGGCGGGCGGACGATCCTCGACCAGAGCCCATCCGCACGCTCGACCCACAGACGCAGGAACTCGTCACCGGCAGCGAGCACTTCGCCGACCGGGGTGACCAACTCGCGGAACCGGCACAGTCCACGTTCTCCGCCCTGCCACGCGGTTGGTCCCCGGAGAGGACGGACAACATGCTCGACGGTGCACCGCGGCGGACCGGAGCCCTCAGGCCAGGCCTGCGGAAGAAGCCGGGCCCAGTGTGTGCCGGCCGTCGGCAGCGGCATGTTCCACCCCGATGGGGGGTGGCGGCGCACACGGCGGCGGGGCGGAACCGCTCGTCCGGTCCCGCCTCACCGGTCACCGCGTCTGGCCGTCTGTACGTCAGGCCTTCCGGTCCCGGCGACGCGACACGCGGTCACCCCAGGCATGCCGGTCCCCGTGCCACCGCCCCGACCGCGTGCCCGCGAGCCGCGGATTTCACCGCAAGGAGGCCGGGCCCGCGGACTTGGAGGCGCCACCCTCCACAGCAGGGGTGGGACGGACAGCGGCAGGTGCCCCCCGCTGATCTCCGCGAGGGCGTCCAGCACACTGACGGAGCCTCCAACTCCTTTGGGAGGTCGCAGTGGTCGAACGTGGGCACCGGGGTGGTCCCACCTGCCAAGAGCTCGTCCAGCAGGCGGCGTAGAAGCCGAGTCCGCGCTCCCCGGCCTGGCCCCGGCCAGTGGGCAGATCGATGGGGTGCGCCCGCCCTCGCCGGCCGCTCCCTCGATCTGGTACGCCGAGGTGACACTGCCCCACTGCGCTGACCGATGCCCCCCGCCTCACCAGACGTCGTTCCCGACGATCAGTCAGGTACGGCAGTGCCGGGTCTGTTCACGGCCAGCTCAAGGCGGCCCGGGCATCGCTGGTGGTCCGTGGATCGCCGGAGGGGACAAGGCGTCCCGCACTCCACCGACGGGGGGTCTTCGGCAAGGTCGCCGAGGTGCAGCGGGCGAGCGCCGTGGGCTTCGGCAAGCCGGCCCCGTGCGCCACGTACCAGGGGCTCTACCTCAGGGGGACGGTGAAGGAGGTCACCGCGCTGTTCCGCGCCGTCGACGGCGGTTCGAGCTGCGCTCGGATCAACGACGGCCGGCACCAGTTCGGTGGCAGCGTCATCGGCGTGATCGCCGGCGATCCCGACGTGTACGGCCGGGTCTACCTCGGACGGCGTGAAGGTGAGGCGTCCTCGCTGCGGTGACCGCGTTGCCCGACTGGCTCCAGGTCGCGCCCCAGCCGCCCGAGGTGAGCTCCTGGTTCGGCGTGTAGTAGGCCAGGGTCCAGCCGTTGAGCGCATCACCTCTTGAGGGTGATGTCGGCGGTGAACCCACCCTGCCCGGGGGCTCGTGGTCCAGGTGTGGGGCGTGTAGATGACGTCGCAGGCCACGGCCGCATGAGCGGACGTGGAGCGGCCCGCGATGAGGCCGAGGGCCGCGACGCCGAGGGCGTCCCGAGGACCGTCCATCTGCCAGGCCGTATACGGATTGCACGTGAAGTCACGCTCCCAGCTTCAACGGGATGGCCACTCTGGGGCGACGGATATCGGCGTCCCTGAGATGCGAACCGAAGGAAATACTCGCGTTTATGGCGGGATCTCTCCTCAGGAGCCGCCGTTCAGATCCAGCGCCCACTTATTGTCGCTGACATCCGCGCCCGGCCCGGGTTCCTCTCTCTTTGTCCGAAAGTGAATGTGATGGATGCCCAAGAGCCGACACGAGACGGCAGCGGACGTCACGTGATCACCTGATGTTGTTGCTTGAACTTTCAATGACAGCCCAGCTCGGTCGACCCTCATCGAAATTCTTTCGATGGCGTTTGTGCAACCGAAAGCCGCTCCGGGATACGTGAAGGGGAGGAATCTCGAAACCCTTTCGAAACTCTTGACATGTTCCTGCGGGGTTTCCACACTGAGTCCCGAGGCGATGTCGCCCATCTGTGCGGGTGCCGGGTGCCAGCCTTGGATCGTAACGCCCTGATGGTGAGCGTCCTTTGTCAATGGACGCGGGCGTCGCTAGCGCGGATTCATTCTGCCGCACTTCAATCCTTCCCTGATTTCTATCCTGGAGGCTCAGCCGTGGGCTCAAATGCCATTCCCCCACCCACCGTCCGCCGGAAGATCGGCGCTCTGCGTATGGCGCTGGTCGCCGGCGTCCTCGGTGCGACCGCCGCGCTGGTGCCGCCGCAGACCTCACACGCCGCCGAGAGCACGCTCGGCGCCGCGGCGGCGCAGAGCGGCCGTTACTTCGGCACCGCCATCGCCTCGGGCAGGCTCAACGACTCGACGTACACGACGATCGCGGGCCGCGAATTCAACTCGGTGACGGCCGAGAACGAGATGAAGATCGACGCCACCGAACCCCAGCGGGGCCAGTTCAACTTCACCGCCGGTGACCGCGTCTACAACTGGGCGGTGCAGAACGGCAAGCAGGTGCGCGGCCACACCCTGGCCTGGCACTCCCAGCAGCCCGGCTGGATGCAGAGCCTCAGCGGCAGCACGCTGCGCCAGGCGATGATCAACCACATCAACGGCGTGATGGGCCACTACAAGGGCAAGATCGCCCAGTGGGACGTCGTGAACGAGGCATTCGCCGACGGCAGCTCGGGAGCCCGGCGCGACTCCAACCTGCAGCGCACCGGCAACGACTGGATCGAAGTCGCCTTCCGCACCG
This sequence comes from Streptomyces sp. NPDC006551, assembly GCF_040611675.1. Classification (NCBI taxonomy): domain Bacteria; kingdom Bacillati; phylum Actinomycetota; class Actinomycetes; order Kitasatosporales; family Streptomycetaceae; genus Streptomyces; species Streptomyces sp. NPDC006551. The sequence goes on along the minus strand of NZ_JBEXOT010000016.1, from coordinate 71,417 downwards.
CGCGCGCCGCCGACCCGGCCGCCAAGCTCTGCTACAACGACTACAACGTCGAGAACTGGACCTGGGCCAAAACCCAGGCCATGTACGCCATGGTCCGAGACTTCAAGCAGCGCGGCGTGCCGATCGACTGCGTCGGCTTCCAGTCGCACTTCAACAACGACAGCCCCTACAACAGCAACTTCCGCACCACCCTGCAGAGCTTCGCCGCGCTCGGCGTCGATGTGGCCATCACCGAACTCGACATCCAGGGCGCCTCGGCCACGACCTACGCCAACGTGACCAACGACTGCCTGGCCGTCCCGCGCTGCCTCGGCATCACCGTCTGGGGTGTGCGCGACACCGACTCCTGGCGACCGGAGCACTCGCCGCTGCTGTTCAACGGCGACGGCAGCAAGAAGCCCGCCTACACCGCCGTCCTCAACGCACTCAACGCCGCCTCTCCTACGCCCCCGACCGGTTCTGGACAGATCAAGGGCGTCGGTTCGGGCCGCTGCCTGGACGTGCCCGGCGCCAGCACCACCGACGGCACCCAGATCAACCTGTGGGACTGCAACAACCGCACCAATCAGCAGTGGGCCTATACCGCCGGAGGCGAGCTCAGGGTCTACGGCAACAAGTGCCTGGACGCCGCCGGGACCGGCAACGGCGCGAAAGTCCAGATCTACAGCTGCTGGGGTGGCGACAACCAGAAGTGGCGCCTCAACTCCGACGGATCCATCGTCGGGGTCCAGTCCGGCCTCTGCCTTGACGCCACCGCCAACGGCACCGCCAACGGCACCCTGATCCAGCTCTACTCCTGCTCGAACGGCATCAACCAACGCTGGACCCGCACCTGACCTGCCACAGCGAAGGGGTGAATCGATGAAGACCTACGGTGCGGCTTCCCCCGCCCCTCCACAAACACATCGCTGGTGGTCCCGGTTCGCCGCCGTGGTGGCGGCGACCCTCGCGATCGGCATGCTCGTCGCGGTGAATCCGGCGCCCGCCGAGGCGGCGACGGTGGACACCAATGCCTGGTACGTCCTGGTCAATCGCAACAGCGGCAAGGCGCTGGACGTCTCTGGCGTGTCCACCGCCGACGGCGCGCGGGTCAACCAGTGGACGCGCAGCGACGGAGCCAACCAGCAGTGGCAGTTCGTGGACTCCGGCGGCGGCTTCTACCGGCTCAAGGCCCGGCATTCGGGCAAGGTTCTCGACGTGGCCGGCGCCTCGACCGCCGACGGTGCCGCGATCGCGCAGTGGGCCGACGGCAACGGGGCCAACCAGCAGTTCCGCCTGGCCGACTCCGACGCGGGTCACGTCCGGCTGATCAACCGCAACAGCGGCAAGGCCGTGGAGGTGCAGGGCGGCTCCACCGCCGACGGCGGCAACGTCGTCCAGTACACCGACTGGGGCGGCGCCAACCAGCAATGGCAGATGATCAAGTTGTCGTCCGGTGGCGGCGGCGGATGCGGCAGCGCCCCGACTCTGGCGAGCGGTACGCACACGATTCAGAGCGGCGGCAAGAGCCGCAGCTTCATCCTCAGGGTTCCCGCCAACTACGACAACAGCCACCCCTACCGGCTGATCTTCGCGTTCCACTGGCGGGGCGGATCCGCCGGCGACGTCGCCTCGGGCGGAACGAGCGGGAGCGCCTGGTCCTACTACGGCCAGCAGGAACAGTCGAAAGACAGCGCGATCCTCGTCGCCCCCCAGGGCCTCGGCAACGGCTGGGCCAATTCGGGCGGTGAGGACGTCACCTTCGTCGACGACATGATCCGACGAATCGAGGGCGGCCTCTGCGTCAACACGGCACAGCGCTTCGCCACAGGTTTCAGCTGGGGCGGCGGGATGAGCTACGCACTCGCATGCAGCCGGGCGAACGTCTTCAGGGCTGTCGCGGTCATCTCCGGTGCCCAGATCAGCGGGTGCAGCGGCGGCACCCAGCCCGTCGCCTACTTCGGAATCCACGGCATCAGCGACTCCGTCCTCAACATCGCGCAAGGACGGTCCCTGCGCGACAGATTCGCCGGCAACAACGGCTGCACTCCCCAGAGCCCGCGTGAGCCCGCGCCGGGCAGCCGGTCGCACATCACCACCACCTACTCGGGCTGCCGTGCCGGGTACCCGGTCCAATGGGCCGCGTTCGACGGAGGCCACATACCCGGTCCGGTCGACGGCTCCCCCAACGAGAGCGGCGTCGCCACCTGGACCAAGGGAGAGATCTGGCGGTTCTTCGCACAGTTCCGGTGACACGCCCGCACCATGGAGTGGGGCCAGGTGATCCTGGCTCCACTCCGTCGTCGTCTATCTCGGGTTGACGGACGGAGGAGCCTCCCGGGCAGGTCTCAGTCAGATCAGGCTGTGCTGTTGTCCGGGCGGCTGCGGCAGGAGCACGTTCTGCAGGCGGCGGATATTCGCGCGCCAGGGGTCGCCATCCGATTCCTCCCAAAGCTCCATCAGCTCGGACGGCTCGGTCATGACCCGGTCGAGGGCCTGGAGGGCGAGATCGCGCAGACCGGTGAGATCAGGAAGAGGCTCTTCCGGCCCATGAACGGGATCGGCAGCCTCACCCCCGGGGCACTGCGCTGCGACGAGGGCGGCCGCGGCTACGGCTTCCTCGGACTCGGGTGCTTCGAGGTAGCCCGCGGTGTCGATCACACGGGTGAGAGTGCCGCAGACAATGCCCTCGCGTTCGCCTGCGGTTGCCTCATCAAGGTCCCCGCAGAAGTCCGCTGCGGTGTCGTTGTCGAAGGGGCCGACGTCCCAAGTGCCCATAGTCTCTCCAGCTCGTGGTGTTGACCGAGGCATCCTGGCAGAGGCCACTGACAGCGGCCCCGCGTGCGATGGATCGCGGATGCGCCAGCGGCCACTTCTTGACTGCCAGGACCTTGTAGACGACGGAGTTGTCCAGGACCAGATGGACTTCAAGATCGGTCGGCACCTCATTGCCGAGCTTGGCGAGGAACTTCTTGAACTCCCCCGCGCGGCGGCGGAGGGAGCCGATGACCTTGCCGGTCGCGGTGTCCAGTTCGGCGAAGAGGGTGGTGGTACCGGCCCCTCCGCGCGGGCGGCGGGCCCGTCGAGGACGGCGTGCGCGTCGGAGGACGCCGCATTGCCCGCCGCCACACCGAACCGCTCATCCCACGGCAGCATGCCCTGTGGGGCCGGTGACGCACGTTCGATGCTCCGGGCTTCGGGTGCACGGCTGCACGCACTACGCAGACCCCAGCCACGGGGCCGCAGTGCCTTGCGAGGTGCGCGCAGCCGGCCTGATCGTCACGACCCTGTCTGGCCGTCCCTTCGCGACGAGTCGCGCCGAGGGTGCTGCGGAAAGCGGCTCCGTCACTTCGACCCGGAAAGTCTTGGTGACCTCGTCAAGTCGCCGGTAGATCTCGGGATCTGGCATGTCGGCGGAGAGCCCTGAAATCTCCACCGTGTGCGCATATTCCCCGGCCCGAGGTTCTACGCCGAAGGTCGGACCCTCCTCCGGTGACACCACGAGCGACCAAATATGGACTCTCCTTCGCTTTTCGAGACTACGCTCGCACCATTGGAGGCCAATCCAGATGATGGGGCCGGTCCATGGCTTCGCCACCGGGCCGATTGAAATCACCGGAGACCTTGCTCCAGCTTTCCCCGCCGAAGGAAAGGGTTCTTGACCACGCCTCACGTTCTAGAAATTGCAGGCGGACAGACGACCAGGCAGACACTCGCCCAGGCGGCGGACACAGTTCACCGCAAAACGATTGCCCGGAACGCTCGTCACCGCCGACGGCCGGGGACTCAACACGGACCGCGGTCGTCAGGGGTGTCGGCGCTCAGCGGCTTGCCTCGACGACCATGCAGCCCCCGGCCCAGAGGCCCGGGCAGCCAGGCGGCCCCGGAACATGTACGGGGTCGCTTGATCGACGGCGGACGCAGTGCCGCCACAACCCATGACGCTCGGCCACGTCCCGCCAGGCCGTCCCGGTCCGGAACTCCCACACCACATCTTGCACTGGTCCCACTGGCGACGCCGACTACAGCACCAAGCACGCATCAGCCACTACAAACAACGCAGCCACACCACCGATCCTGCCCAACCATCAGGAAAAGCACCGTTGCAGTACTGGGAAGAGGAAGGGCCGCCGCGTCGTCCCCGGGTAGGACGGCACGGCGGCCCGGCCCCTTCAGCGATCAGTGATCTGCGGTCGGTGTCAGACGCGGACGTCTGCCCTGGTCCAGTTGGCGGAGCCGTTGGCGACCTGTCCGAGGTTCGTCCACTGGTTGTTGAGGTCGTTGCGGTACGCGGTTACCGCGCCGTTCGCGCCCAGGACGAGATAGTCCGCCCGGCCGTCACCGTTGTAGTCGGCGAACCGCACATCGCTCTTGGTCCAGGCGGCCGAGCCGTTGGCGACCTGCCCCAGCGACGTCCACTGGTTGTTGAGGTCGTTGCGGTACGCGGTCACCGCGCCGTTCGCGCCCAGGACGAGATAGTCCGCCCGGCCGTCACCGTTGTAGTCGGCGAACCGCACATCGTCCTTGGTCCAGGCGGCCGAGCCGTTGGCCACCTGCCCCAGTGACGTCCAGGACGTACCGGTCCCGAGGTAGCGGTAGGCGTGGGTCGCGCCGTCGGGGCCGAGGACCAGATACTCCGCGCGACCGTCACCGTCGTAGTCGGCGAACCGCACGTCACCCCTGGTCCAGTTGGTGGACCCGGTGGCGATGCTGCCGCGGTCCGTCCACTGCCCGTTGCCGGCGTTCTGGTACATGTGCACCGAACCGTTGGGGCCGAGTACCAGGTAATCGGCCCGGCCGTCGCCGTCGATATCGGCGAACCGCACATCGTCCTTGGTCCAGTTCGGCGAGCCGTTGGCGACCTGCCCCAGTGACGTCCACTGGTTGTTCAGATCATTGCGATACGCGGTCACCGCGCCGTTAGGCCCCAGAACCAGGTAGTCCCCGCGGCCGTCGCCGTCGTAGTCCACGTCGTAGTCGCCCTGCGGCGCGCCCGACCCGATCGGCGGCCCCGGGGTGACCGTGACGTCCGGGGTGAGCCAGTTCTTGGCGACCGTATCGGCCAGGGCCTTGTAGAAGGCGTCGGCCATCTTCTGGTACCCGGCGCTGTTGGGGTGGAGGCCGTCCTGGAGGTCGGCGGCCGTGATAGCGCTGAAGTCGACCTGCTCCACCTTGCGAGCGTTGGTCCGTTCCGCGGCGACGATCTTCGGGATGGCGGCATTGAACCCGTCGACCAGCGGCTGCTTGCCCTCGCGGCTGTTGGGCACGATCGGGGCCAGCAGGACGATGGTCTCGGGGGACGCCGTGGTGATCCGGTTGACCAGCCGGGCGAGCCGGGCCGGGGCGTCCTGGACCGCGTGTCCCCGGTTGATGTCGTTGCTGCCGATGTGCAGGGTGATCACATTCGGCTTCGCCGCCACCAGCCAGTTGTCGATGTTCTCGGCAATGCCGTCGATCATCCAGCCGGAGTGGCCCTCGTGCTGGTTGTCCGGCTGTCCGCCGGCCTGCTGGGAGCCGACGAAATCGAGGTTTCCCGTATGGCGCGCGAGCTGGTCGCGGAGGACGCGGCGGTAACCCTCGCACCGCTCGTACTGGGTCCCCCCGGCACAGGTGGAGCTGCCGACGCCGAGGGTGATCGAATCACCGAGTGGCATCACGGCGAGCCGGGGTGCTTTCCAGGTCGGGGAGCCGCCCTGGCCGGGGGTGTCACCGTGGTAGCTGAAGCCCTGCAGCTCGGTGACCGCGGCCATTGGATTGCCCGAGGTGTACTGGTCGACGGCGAGGAAGTTCGGCTTCTTGCGGGCGGCGGGCATACAGAACCGGCCCGCCCGGTTCGCCAGCTTGGAGTTGTCGTTGGTGGCGGTCGGCACGCTGGGGTACGTCCGGAAGTGGTTCATCACGAACAGCCGCCGGAACTTCTCCTCCTCCTTCACCAGCGGGATGTTGTTCCACCGGGTGTAGCAGGACCAGTCGGCGTCGCCGGGCGGCATGCCCATCTCCCAGTAGTTCTCCACCGTCCATGACGACTGGAGAGCGACACCGAAGTTCTGGCGCTCGTCGGCTTTGCTGGAGAAGATCAGCAGCCGCTTCCCAGCGTTCGCCATCTCGGCGATCGTCGGCCAGCCCTTGTCCCGGACGCCGCGCGCCGTGGGGTCGAAGATCAGATCCGTCAGGCCGGGAACGGCGTCCAGGTCCTTCTTCAGGTTCGCCGCCGTCGACTCGTCCTGAAGGAAGATCGTGACGATCTCCCGCCGGTTCTCCGACTGGTTCATCCAGTCAACGATGTCGCGCAGGATGGGTTCGGTCACCCGGTTGGTGTCCAGACAACTGCCGTGGCAGAGACGGGTGTTGCCGTGAATGTTGTTGTCGTAGACGTCGAGCATCAGGCCCCGGACGCCGTCGTTCAACTGCCTCCTGATCGAGTGGGGCTGCGCCGGCATCCCCGGCGCGGAGAGGTCTTCACTGTTCCAGAAAGCGTTGTGCGTGGTCAGGTAGGTCATCTGGTCGTACGTCCGGGCTTCCGGCGGCACCGACTTGATGTCCTCGCGCGGCGGGTCGATCGGGGTGACGTACCACGCGTACTCGTCGTTCGGCTGAGTCGGACTCGGCATCAGGTTGGCGCGGCCGCCCACCTTGTCGGAGTGGAGCATCCGCTCCTGGTTCTGCTGCGAATCCCACGCCTCGATCCGGAACCGCTCCCCGCCGAGGGATGTGAAGGTGAACTCCGTATCGTCCCCGCAGGCCCGCATTTCCGTCATGGACATGTCTGTATAGGGGGCCCGGGTGAAGCATTGCCCACCCCGGGTGATCCAGTACTTTCCGCTGGGCCGCTTCACCAGCCGGACCTGCTGATGGTCCTCGTCGCCCTTCGGGTTCGTCACCATGCCGGGGGAGCCGTTGGCCCTGACCATCCCACCGTTGTTCACATTGGTCAGATAGACCTCAGTGGCCGTGTGCGGTTCCTGGGGCGCGGCCACCGCGCTCGGCGCGGCGGCCATCAGCCAGCCCGCCGTGAGCAGTCCGGCAGCCATCGTCCCGGCCAGGGCCTGCGCGAGCACCCGGCGGAAGGTCCGGCGCGGCCCATCGGCCGTCGGTCTCGTCGCACTCCACGAGAGTCCCGTTGGCATAAATCACCTCTTCATGCGACATGACAATGCGTCACCTGCCCTCGCAGGTACGCATATTGACGCCGAGAAAGATGGTGAAACAGACGTGACCGTTCCACTTGGTCGGCATGGTGACCGGGAGGTGCCGGCGCGATCGTGTTCGTTGCGACTCCCAGGTGCCGTGGCAACAGCTGTTCGCCGCGCCGTTCGGGCCGTCAGCTGCGGCTCACCGCCGGTTCGCCGAATGGTCGAAGGGACGGGTGTGGGCCAAGGCTACAACTACCGCCACCTGCGCCGATGGCTCTCCCGCCGACCCGTCCGCCCGGCCGTGCCGGAGTATTGCCGCTGGACGCCTGCCGACCGGGTTCCCTTCTTCAGGAAACCGGTGTCGTCGACGATCAGGACGGCCTCCAGGTCGCCCAGATGCTCGACGACATACTCGCGCACGTCGTCCAGGACCTCGTCGGCATCCCAGTCGATCCGGTTCAGCAACCGGTGGATCCGGTCCGGTCCCGCATGACCCGCCTCCTCCGCCGGCGTCCAGCCGTTCTTCCGCTCCAGCGGAGACAGAAGCCCCCGCATATACGCCAGCGCCGACTCACACGGCTGCGACCTGGCGAAACGATGCACGAACCGCTCGTGCAGAGCCCTCAATTCACGCGCCCACGACCGAACATTCAGACAGTTCCCCATCCATGAGCAGGCCAACGACCGACCTCCCCAACCGTCACGACAAGGACCGTTGCAGTACTAGGCCTGTCCGGCGGATCATGGTTGGCCACCGCGCTGATCGACCGCTCGAGGACGCGCGGCTGACACGAACGAACGGCCCGTGCCGCACATCATGCGGCACGGGCCGTTCGTTCGTGTAACGGGTCACCCGTCACCGGAGGATCAGGAGACGGTGACCGTCGCCTGACCCCGGTAGAAGGTGTGGTCCGACAGCTTCAGGTACCTCCCGTTGGCGTCCTTGGCGGCGTCCTCCGGGAAGCGGGTGATGCTCGTGCGCGCGGCGTCATCGAAGTACATGGGGAGGGAGGCGCCGCTGAGCGTCTCGGGTGTGGTGGCCTCGGAGAAGAAGAGGTAGTCGATCTTGCTGTTGCGCTGGTCGAGCTGCGTCGGGGACAGGTCGACGATGGTGGACTGGCCGCTCCGGCAGGTCTTGGCGGGGGCGACACAGTCCGGATCCGTCATGGTCCAGTAGCCGGGGTCGGGGCCGGCGCCGTCGGGATCGCCGTAGTCGTCGCTGTCGGCTTCGTAGAACCGGCCGATGCCCCCGCCCGGCTCGGCGTCGGAGCGGTAGAAGCTGTCCAGGAAGGGGCCCTTGTGCGGCTGCGGGACCGCGTTGAAGTCCCCGCCCACCACGACGACCTTGCCGGCGTCGATGTCCTCGTCGAGTTCGGAGGCGAGACGTGCCGCCTGCGCGGAACGGGCCCGGTCACTGACGCCCTTGGCGTCGTCGAAGGCGCGCAGGTGCACGCTGCAACCCTTCACCTTCCCGGGGACGCCGACCAGGGTCACGTCGTAGCAGAGGGCGTTGAACGTTCGCGCCGGGACGAGCGGGTTACCGGCGTTGTCGAGCTGGTTGTTCTCGCCGCCGAGGGGGATCTCGTCCTTGGGGCCCAGCGCCCCACGGGCGCCGACGACCTGGCCGATCCAGCAGCGCTTGTCGTCATTGTTCGGGTCGCTGTCCATGTTCACCGAACAGTCGGACACGCCGCAGCCCGTGTAGTTGGTGAGCAGGGGCGTGAAGCCGAACTCGTAGGTGCCCGCGTACTTGTTCTGGAACCACTCGAACTGCGGGTAGCACACCTCCTGCAGCATGATCAGGTGCGGCGCAGGGACGAAGATGCTGATCTCGCGCTCGATGTGGTACAGCTTGTCGGTGCCGCCCTTGTTGCACAGGCCACCGCACATGTTGAACGTGACCGCCCGGAGCTGGACCTCGGTTCCGGGCCCGGCGTCGGCCGGCTGCGTGTCCGTCGCTGTCCGCTTCGTGTCCGTCGCCGTCGCACGGTCGGCCCGCAGCAGGTCGGCCCCGTTCTGGGCCAGGCCCACCATCAGGACCACGGAGAGGGCGACCGCGAAGGCCGCCAGAATCCCACGTATTCTCATCGCTTCCCTTGGATCGAAATCGGCGAAGGCGATGATCTTAAACGCTGCGTGGACATGTCACGCGAGGAGCCAAGGCACTGTCCAGCGGATCATGAGCGGAGCCATAGCCGGATCGCTGCTGCGGTGACGGTGCCGTGAAAGACGTAGGCCCTCTTGTCGTAACGAGTCGCGACTGCGCGAGAGTTCTTGAGCCGGTTGACGGTCCGCTCGACTTCGTTGCGTCGCCGGTAGCGGTCGCGGTCGAAACCGGCGGGCCTGCCGCCCGCCCGAGCTGCCTTTGCGTCGGCGGTTGGCCCGCTGGTTCTTGGGCTCGGGGATGGTGTGCCGGATCCGGCGTCTTCGCAGGTAGCAACGGTTGCGGCGGGAGCTGTATGCCTTGTCGCCGCTGATGTGGTCCAGCCTGGTGCGGGGCCGTCCGCCCAGCGGTCGGGGAACCCGGATCCGGTCCAGGACCTCGATCATCTGCGGGGCGTCACCCCACTGGCCTGGTGTGACCAGGAGGGCCATGGGCAGGCAGCCGCCATCGCCGGCGAGGTGGATCTTGCAGGTCAGGCCGCCCCGGGACCGTCCGAGTCCCTCGTCGGGGCGGTGGTGCCGGGGCGTCGTCCCTATTTCGGAACCCGCGGGCGGTCCTTGCGGGCCCCGGCCGCGTGCTGATGGGCCCGGCCGCAGGCCCCAGTGCCCCCTGTATCGGGCGTGGGGGTTCACGTCCCCCTTGGACACGATGACGTCGGCCACGTCGGCCACGTCGGCCACGTCGGCCACGTCGGCCACGTCGGCCACGACACGTCACCCCCTCGCCAGCGCTCCCCGCAGCCCCCGCCGGGCCAGTTCCGTCAGTGCCTCGGCGCGGTCGCGGAAGCCGTGCGTGCCGTACGGCTCCGTCGAGGCCAGGGCCCGCGCGGCGTCGCGGAGGCTCAGCTCGAGGCGCGCGGAGCACACGTCGCCCGCCTGGAACGCCACCTCGCGGGCGTCGGACCACAGGTCGGGGCCCGAGGCGTCGGTCAGGTGGCGTCGGGCGCGGACCTCCTGCCAGGTCCCGGCCAGCCTGGCCCTCGCCACGTACTCGATCCCGGTCCTGTCCGCCTCCGCCCTGCCGTCGGCCAGGAGCACCCGGCCGCCCCACGGTGCGTGGTCGACGTGGCCCACCAGGCGGGCGCCCGGCGAAGGGGTTCCGGCGGCGGGCAGCGGCAGCTCGACGGTGACGTCGAGGACGAGTTCGGCGCCGCCGCCCGCCTCCCCGCGCATCCGCTCGCGGAACCGCACGCCGCGCGGCGGGTCCTGCATCGCCGTGCAGGTGGAGTCCTTCCGTACGCCCACGCCCGACGCGGCGGCCGAGCCGAGGTACTCCCACGCGTCCCGGTAGCCCATCGCCACCAGGGTGTCGGCGGAGATCCGGCCGGACAGGAACTCCGGGTCGAGCGGCAGCGGGTAGCGGGGTCTGATCACATGCAGGGCGAACGGCCGGCGAGCCGTCTCGGCGGCCTCCAGTTCGGCGAACAGCGCCCCGTTGGCACTCATCTCGATCATGTGCACGTACTGTTCGAGGGGGCCGTCGCCCCAGTACGGCGCGTTGCCGATGCACCACACCAGCCACACCTCGTCGGCGCCGCGGCGCAGCGCCTCCGACACGTTCGCGTCCTTGATCCACACCGCGTCGGTCCAGACCCGCGCCCCGCGCCGCAGCGGCGGAACGAACAGCGGCAAGGACATGCCCGCGGCCATCAACTCCAGGTCGATGTCCGTGTGCGGGACAGCCACACAGGTCTTGGTGACGAAGTCGGCGACGTTGAACGTGCCCGCCACCTCCGAGGCCCGAACCGCCTGCGCGTCGACGCCGAGCGCCGGGAGCACCTTGCGGACCATCCCCTCGGCGTCACCGAGGGCGGGCAGCGCCCAGGGCCCCTTGAGGTAGTCCGTGAGCGGCGGCAGCGAGCTGAAGTCCCGTACATTCAGGGTGGACCAGCGCCGGCCCATCTCCGCGGGATCCTGTCCCGACAGCAGCATCCCCGCGGTCATGATCCCGCCCGAGGTGCCGTCGACGTGGTCGAAGCCGATGCCATGTTCTCGCAGCGCCCGCACCACGCCGGTCTGCCAGGCGACGCGCATCCCGCCGCCCGCGAGCACCAGGGACCGCTTCACGGACCGGCCCCCGCGGTACGCGGCGAAGCCGCCGCCCGGACGGCGAGCCGGCGCGCCATCAGCCAGCACAGCAGGGCGGTGGCCAGGTCGAAGAACGCGACGAGGAGGGCGATCGGGCCGAACAGGTCCCGCAGGACACCGATGCCCACCAGGGCGAACGCGCCGAACTTCTGCAGACCCACCCACACCAGCAGGTACGGGGGCGGGGCAAGGGTCAGCAGTCCCTGGACCAGCAGACCGCCCACCACCACCATGAACATGCCGACGGTCGCGAACAGATGCCTGCCGGTCCCCGTCGAGTCCGCCGAGAGCAGGCCGAGCACGGGCCCCGGGGCGAACAGCTGGCACACGCCGGTCAACACCGTCACCCCGCCGATGAGGACGAGCACGAGGCGCAGCGGGTCACGCGCGAGCAGGGGCGGCAACACGCTCACTCCAGCGCTCCCAGGAGGTCCGCCTTGGCGACGAGGTACCAGACGATCGCCGCCCAGGTGATCGTCGCGCCTACGAAACGGATGTCGTTGAGCCTCATCCAGCGCATCAGCAGCGGCGTGAGCCCGGCGGGGCCGTCGAATTCCCCGGCCCTGATCCTCTTGTTGACCGGGATGATCAGGACCTGGCCGATCCAGGTGAGCACGACCACGCCGGCCAGACAGACCGCCGCCAGGGCGACGTACCACTCGCCCCACTCGCTCCACACCAGCACGATCCCGGAGACGAACATCAAGGGCACGACCACGGTGAAGAACTTGGTCGCCTCCGTCGTGGGTACGCCGAAGTGGTCGTCGACGTTCTGCGGGGTGAGGGTCCGCCAGGTGGGATAGAGGAAGAACCTCAGCACCCACATCGTGCCCATGTACATCGTCGCGCCGAAGAGGAAGTACAGCGCGTTGAACAGCAGCAGGCTCTCTTTCACCGGTCCGCTCCCACGTCGATGCGCGGAGGGTCGGGCCAGTCCTCCGACAGTCCGAGATCGACGACGCTGCCCAACGCGTCCCCGTACGTCCGCCCCGGCTCCTCGCTCGTGAGGAACCAGCACTCGAAGTGGTCGTCGAGCACGCCCCGGGCCGACGTCAGATAGAGGGTGAACAGCGGATCGTCGGCGATCCCCAGCTCGTGCAGCCCGGCGACCTGCGGCGCGTCGCCCACCACGAGCCGCGCGCGGGCCCGCCGGCCGAAGGCGACATCGGCCTTGCCGTCGAGGTAGACGAACGACTTCATCAGCATCCCTCGGAACGCGCAGTAGTTGACCGCCGCCACGCGCAGCGGCAGCGCGGTCGCCGGCGGGCGTTCGATCTCGAGGTACATCCCGAGCCGCCCACCGGCCTCGTACTGGCTGGAGATCGCCGCGTCGCCGACCTTGAAGTCGAGACTGGCCCGGTGCTTCGGCATGCCCCAGATGCCCTTGCCGCCCTTGACCGAGATCTCGCTGCTCACGGGCAGGTCCACGACGTACTGCCCGGTGCCGAAGGTGCCGCGCAGGAGGCCCGGCAGCAGGGGCGGGGCCGGCCGGGGGCCGTGCGTGCAGGCGATCGCGATCGAGTACTCGATGTACCGGCCTATGTCGGTACGGAGGTAGTTGACGACCGTGATGAGGAGCAGCCCCTTGCCGCCGGGCAGCGCCACGGGGTGCAGTTCGCCGCCGGGCAGCATCCGGGCGGCCGCCGCGCGGTCGACGGTGAAGCCGGCCATCAGGGCGGGCGTCTCGACCGAGTCGACCGGCAGCTCGAAGGGGATGCCGTCGACCAGGGCGTGCCGTCCCGCGAGCCGGCGCTGCCGGCGCGGCACCGGTGAGGGCACGGCCGACAACCCCATCCGGGCAAGGTGCAGGATCCGGTTCATCGGGCGAGCTCCTCAAGGATCAGGGGGAACGTGTCGACCGCCGCGCGGCGGCCCAGGAACACATCGAGGTGGCCGTAGCCGGGCAGCAGGTGCAGGCTGTCGCGGCCGGGCCGGTGCCTGTTCAGGAAGTCGTACGTGCGCTGCTGGCTCTCGGCCAGGAAGCACCGGTTGTCCTCGCCCGCGAGGAGCACGATCCGCGCGTCGGTCCGCGGTGCCCGGTCGGCGAAGGACCCGGGCAGCGACTCGATGCCCTCCGTCGACACCAGCTGCCCGGCCCGGATACACCGGTTCATCTGGGCGAAGAACGTCATCGGCACGTCGGCGAACTCGCCGCGGATCCAGTCGTGCGTCGCCTCGTCGAGGTTCGCGTGGGACCACAGGGCCGGCCATCCGCTGCCGTACGTGAAGCTGACCATGCGGCACACCGAGTTCCGGCACTCCGGGTGCGTCGCGCGTACGAACCACACCATCAGCCGGGAGAGCGGGCCGGCCGGCCGGTCGCCCCAGGCCGGCGAGAGGGAGGGCATCATCCGGCCGATGACCGGCGCGAGGCGGGCGATCTTGAACGTCGAAAGGCCGGGGACCACCGGGTGCAGCGACACCGCGTTGCTGACGACCGTCTCCACCTCGGGGAGCAGCCCGGCCGACAGGGCCATCATGAACGACGTCGACCCCTGGCAGTGCACCACGGCCTTCAGCCGGTCGGTGCCGGTCGCCGCGAGCACGTGCGCCACCGCGGCGGGATGGTCGTACGCGGCCGCCTGGTCCAGGGTCCAGGGCACCGGGTCGAGGTCGATCGACGCGCGCCAGTTCAGCAGCCACACGTCCCAGCCGTCGTCGAGCAGGGCGTCGACGAAGGTGCGCTTCAGCGGTGGCCGGAAGAGCTCGGCCCGCACACCGGCACCGTGCACGACGAGGACCGGACCGCGGGTCGGCGGGCGGGGGCCCTGGACGTGCACCAGGGTCAGCGGACGTCCGTCGAGCGCGGTCAGTGGCTGCACCTCGGTGAGGTGGTCACGGCGGGTCGTCGGCTGGGGCGGCGGGTCCGTCGGGTGCGGCGTCGGCGGCGGCTTCGGTGCCGGCGGTGGATCCTGCACCGGTGGTGGCTTCGGCGTCGAGGGTGGATCCTGCACCGGTGGTGGGGTCGGCGGCTTCGGGTCGGGCGGGCCGGTCATGGTGTTCACGCTCCCCGGGAGATCACGACGGGGTCTTCGATCAGGCGTACGGTCGGCAGCCCGGCGGGCACGGGCCGTTTGCCGCCGTACGGGGCGTCGCGCAGGTCCCAGTCCCGGCAGACCGTCTCCAGGACCAGCGGATGAACGGTGAGGTCGCCGCCCGGTGCGATGTGCAGCCGCAGGAAGCCCTTGTGGTCCTCGATCGACTGGCCGGACATCTGCCATTCCGCGACCTCGCCGCCCGTCGCGGACAGTACCCACAGCGCGAAGACCCCGGAGCCCACCACCGCGCCCATGACGGCGGCGACGGCCAGGCACAGGAGCAGGACGACCCAGCGATCCCAGAAGGACGGGAACGGAATCGCCACGGTGACGGCCAGCGCGGCCAGCGCGACCACGGCCTGCGCCAGCACGGCGACCGCCGGCCCCGAGGGCGGGGCCGCCCGGCGGCGGCGCAGAAGCCGGCCGAGGAACCCGAGGACGAGCAGCCCCCCGGCCACGCCCAGGCAGACCGCGGCGAAGCCCCAGAAGTCGTCGAGGCCCGCCCGGCGCACGGCGTCGCCGGGCCGCAGCACCCCCTCGGCCACCGAGAACAGGAAGCTCGACAGGAGGTAGACCACGGCGTGCAGGACCGCCGCCAGCTGGGCGAAGCCGAGGTTGCGCCACGGCAGCCAGTGCCCCGACCACGGCACCGCGATGCCCCGTGCCAGGCGGCGGGACAGGGCGGCGTCCGGGTACGTCGTGCCCATCCGGGCGAACTCAACCGGCGGGTCGTCCCGTTCGCGCAGCCGCGCCCCTCGGGGGGGCAACGGCAGCGCGGCGGGCAGCCGGTGGGTCGCCGCCAGGTACGCGCCGCCCATTCCGCAGGTCACCATCTGGCGCCGCCGCGGGTCCGGTGCGGGGACTCCCGTGCCGGACGGGTCGCCGGGCAGCCGTTCGGCGTACCGGGCGTAGTGGTGGCGGTCGCCGGTCAGCCACAGCCGGACCGCCGCGTGCGTCGGCACCCGTTCCCCGGTGTCCCGATCGACGCGGGTGCGGATGATGTTGCGGTCGAACCAGTGCAGGGCGTTGAAGGCGTCGGCGTTCCGGTCCGCGCTCGCCAGCCAGGTCGGCTCGGCCGAGCAGACGATCACCCCGTCGCCGCCCCGCAGGTTCGCCGACAGGTGCTCCTCGAAGTAGCGCAGCTGGGGGTCGTCGAAGTACGAGCCGAGCTGGCTGTCCAGGCCCACCAGCCACCAGCGTTCGGGCAGCCGCACACAGAAGTAGCTGCGGGTCTGCCGGGTCCGCCAGGCGCCGATCGGCCGCTGCTGGGTGAACATCCGCAGGAACGCGGTCAGGCCGTCGTACCAGTCGTGGTTGCCCGGCAGCGCGACCAAAAGCGGCGGGTCCGCCGCCTCGGGCAGGGCGGCGCGGTAGGGGCCCTTCATGCGGTCCTCGTAGCCCGTCGCCGAGGCCGCCGGGTACACCTCGTCGCCACCGAGGACGAGCAGGGAGCCGCGGCGGAGCCGGAGCGGCGCGTCGCCGGCCACGGCGGAACCAGGGGAGCCGGGCGGGACGGCGAGCTCCTCCTGCGCGAGCGTCCACGCCACCGTGCTCGTCGCGTCGAAGCCGTCCCCGAGGTCGGCCACGTAGTCGATCCAGATCTCCCGGGCGTCGGGCTTCCCGAGCGGCGCGTCGAGGAGGCCCGCCTCCAGCACCTTCTGGAACTCGCGCTTGTCGGCGTAACCGGCGAAGACCGCCGCGAGCAGGGCTTTGACCGCCGTACGGCCCAACTCCCTGGGGGCCAGCCAGCGCACCTGCTCCTGCGGGGTGAAGCCGAGCTCGTCGGCGTGTCCGCGCAGCTCCCGCGCCTTCACGAGCGCTCCCCGGAAGTCGAGAACTGGGAGCCGTACCTGTCCCACAGCTCACCCAGGAAGAGGCGGCCGAAGCTTCCCAGGGCCCGTGCGGGATGCGGCCCGGAGGCGCGGAAGGTGGTCAGCTGCTGGGCGAAGTCGCCGGGGAGGATGACGATGACGCCCGCGCCGAGCACCGGGGCGCCGGCGTCGCCGCCTTCCGGTACGTGTTCGGCGAGTATCCGGACGTACAGGGTGGAGGTGTCGCTCCAGACGTCGAACCCGGGGTCGTCGTGCACCTCCTTGTGCCCGACCAGCGTGAGCGGATTGCCGCCCGGGTCGCGCAGGTGCAGCCGGTACAGCATGCGGCGCCGGGCCGGGTCGTCGGCGCGGGTGAACAGGTTGAACCAGCCGGCCTCGACGGGTAGCCGGCCCCCGAGCACGTCGCACTCGACGTGGCCGGCCGCCCGCGCCGGGTGCCGGGGGTCCGCGACGAACCGGTCGACGTCGTCCGCGGTGATCGTGAGACGGAACATCAGCCGCTGGTTCCGCGCCCGGCCGAGGGCCCGCCCCTCCTCGGGGTCGTCGACGTCGAGCGCGATGTGTCCCTTCATCTCTTCGGTGAAGGAGAGGCTGGTGGGCCGATCCCCGTCCGCGGCAGAAGCCGCGGCCGCGGCGGCCCGTGGGGCGCGGCGCTGGTCGAGGATGTGCCGGCAGGCGCGGTCGGCGAAGGCGGCGATGGTGAGCGACGGGTTCGCGCCCACCGGTCCGGGCAGGACGGCGCCGTCGAGCACGTACAGCCCGGGGTGGTCGAAGACCTCCCCGTACGCGTCGCAGACCCCTTCGGCGCGATGCCGGCCCATCGGCGCGCCACCCAGCGGGTGCACGGTGACGACGCGGCGGGTCCACCACAGCGGGTTGTCTCGGAATCCGGCGCCGAGCGCGCCGGCCACGTCACCCATCGTCCGCCGCACGCGCTCGAAGTAGCGGCGGGAGGTGAGCGTGGTCCAGTCGACGTCGAGATAGCCGCGGCGCAGGCTCATCCGGCCGTCCGGGAGGTCCCGGCCCATGCCGAGGAGCGGCAGCGAGGAGTCGGAGAAGACCGCAGGGCCGAGGAGGACGGCGAGGCGGGCGCTGATGTTGCTCTGCGGGGTGAGACCGAGCCGGGACCGCAGCCGGTGGAGGCCGAATCCCACGGTACGGCGGACGCCGCCGGGTAGCTGTGACGCTTCGGCGAGCCAGTCCACGAAGGCCGGGTAACCGGCGTCCTCGACGTAGTAGCCGCGGCCGGTCGAGCCGTCGCCGTCGAGTTCGTCCCCGACGCGGATGGCGCTGGTGATCACCGGGCCCGTGCTGCTCGCCAGCTTCCGCGGCCCGCTGCCCGCGGCGCCGCCGGTCGCCCCGAGGACCAGGCCGAGCAGGTCGCCGTTGCCGCAGAAGCGGGTGCCGAGGGCCGGGCTGATCCCACGCAGCGCGGCACGGTTGCGCAGCAGGAGGTACGTGGAGCCGAAGGCGCCGGCCGCCAGGACCAGGCGCTTGCAGTGGATCCGGTGCAGCGGCAGCCGGCCGGTGGGGGTGCGGTGTCCCTCGCGGGCCGGGTCGTGGACGACGTAGCGCACCTCGTAGCCGCCACCGGGCCGGGGCGCGAAGCCGCGCACCTCGCAGCGGGTGCGGATGTCGGCGCCGCGGTGGCGCGCGGCCGACAGGTAGGTGTGGTCGAGCGTGTTCTTGGCGCCCAGGTTGCAGCCGACGTCGCATTCGCCGGTCAGCCGGCAGGTCTCGCGCGGCAGGCCGTGGATGTTGCCGTACTCGGGCTCGCGGAGGGGAGCGCCCGGGACCGGTGTCTCGTCGGGGCCGGCGGCGAAGGAGACCGCCAGCGGCGGCCGGGTCACTTGCAGGCCCAGCAGCTCGGCGGCCTCCCGCATGGCCTCGGTCTTCGGCGTGCCCTGGTAGGGGTACGGCGTGGCGCCGAGCATCTCCTCGACCTCGGCGTAGTGCGGATCGAGGTCGGCGCGGCTGATCGGCCAGTTCTCGTATCCTCCGCCGGGCAGCGGCGACTCGTGGACGAACCACTTCTCGTCCTTGCGCAGCAGGACGTTGGCGTAGATCAGCGACCCGCCGCCGAGGCCGCTGGAGACGATTCCCTCCAGCCCGCGGAACGACCAGATGTCGAACAGCCCGTGCAGGCCCTCGCTGGGGTCCCAGAAGTTGCGGGCCATGGCAGCGGGCGTCCTGGGGAAGCTGCCGGGCGGGTACGGTTTGCCGCGCTCCAGGACGACGACGGACAGACCGCCTTCGGCGAGCCGGTACGCGGCGACGGAGCCGCCGAAGCCCGAGCCGACCACGACGACGTCGACCTCACCTTCGACCTCTGACGCGGCTGGGGCTGGTGAGCGGTGGCGCCGGTCGTTCGTCATCGGCGATCCCCTTACGGGCGAATGCGGTCATCCCGCCCTCTATCGACGCTAATGTCCGCCGCGCCGGTGCACCAAGCGGACAGGGCGTCCGGGGGAGGCCCGCCAGACGTCGTCCGGGGCAGCACCGCCCCCTTCGCCCGCTCCAGCGCCATCCGGCCGACGGGATCTACGTCCACTGGTACGCGGGTCGCTCGAAGAACGAGCCGGCCGCGTCGCTGGGGTGGACCGCAAGACGGTCCTCGCTCAGGCAGCCGAACCGCTGCTCCTGCCGCCGACACCGTTCGTGCTCGCCCACTGGTCGACGGCCACGGTCGGCCCGGACGCCACATCAAGGTCGGCCGCACTCTCTACTCGGTTCCGTGGAAGCTGATCGGCCGCCGCGTCGACGTCCTCTCCACCGCCACGATGGTGCAGGTCTTCTGCGACGGCCGGCTCGTCAAGACCCACACCGCCCTCGACCAGGGAACGCACCGACAAGAGCGACTGCCCGCCGGAGAAGATCGCCTTCCAGACGCACACGCCGGACTGGTGCCGCAGACAGGGGTCCGAGGTCGGCGATTCCTGTCGCGAGGTCATCGACCAACTCCTGGAGGTCACCGTCCTCTATCGACTCCGCGCTGCCCAAGGTGCCCTCCGCCTGCGGAAGAAGTACGGGGACACGCGGCTGGAAGCCGCCTGCGCCAGGGCGCCATCGCGGTCGGCGACCCGTCCTGCCGCACCATCAAGGGCATCCTCATCGCCGGCACCGAGACCGACCCCGAGCCCGAGCCCGGCGGAGACGCCGGGGCCGTGGCTTCCTCCACGGCCCCGCCCGGCTCTTCGCCGCCATCGCGGCCCCCGACTCGACGGACGACGACCACGACGGTCCAGGAACCCGGCCGACAAGGCGCACCAGGGTCCGCCGTCCCGGCTTCCCTTGTCGGCGTCTCAGCGGCACGAGTTGGCTTGTCAGAGGCATCCGCTAACTTGCGTGCCATGGGAAGCTCAGGCGGATCATTGACGACCCGGTCCACAGGCGAACTGCACCGGCTCATGCGGGCAGCCGGGTTCACAGGCATCGACGACACGCAGGCGTTGGCGGAGGGATGGCAGGTCACGGACTTCGCCGACGCCGGACGGCGCAGCCTGGCGAACCTCGTCCAGAGAACGGGGGAACCGGCCGTCATGGTGTCCTTCCTCGACAGCGACGTGGGGTTCATCGAGGCGCTCACCCCGGACGGCAGCAGCTGGGAAGGCCTGCTCAACCGGGAGGTGGCGAAGAGCTACGACATACCTCTGGAGCACTTCCCCATCGAACCCGCCGTGGCCGGCGCACTCGCCTGGTCGGCCGCTGCCGGACTCACGCCCGACGAGGAAGCCATCCGGCAGACGCTCACCGGGTCGGCCCTGTTCGCGGAAGAACTCTCCTCAGCCCTCTCGCTTGCCCTGGGGCTACCCGGCGCAACCTAGCCCGCTCGAGCCAGGACCTGGGGAATTACGTGCACTTACCCCTGGGAATCGCAATCGTCCACAAGAAACAGGCGGCAGCCCGCGAGCTGCGCGAAGAGCGTGGTCTCGACGTCCGCCTCCACTCCCTCCGCGTCATCGATCGGGTCCCCCGCACGGACCGCGGGACGACCAACTTGCCCTTGTCTTCGAGGCCATCACCCTCGAGGAAGAGCAGGCCGCCGAACTCCGCCCCCACGACAGAGAACATGCCGACGTCGCCTTCGTCCGCGTCGACAAGGCGCGCGAGCTCGTACGCGACCGGATGCGCAGCCGCCACGAAGCAGCAGTCGAAGCCCTGCTCGCCAGGAGGCCGCTGTTACCTGCGCAGCGGCCAGGAGCCGTGGTGGCCGCGCCCCTGGTCTCGGTGATCTGGGCGTCCACCGGACCCTGCGAGAGGCCCACGGGTGGCCGCGGGCCGGTGATCCGAGCCCGCCCCACGTGGGCGAGCTCGGGTACCGCGTCGTGAGCCGGTGGAGAGCTAGGCAGTTTCGTTTGGATCAGCGCCGGTGAGTTCGGCGGAGAACCCCCGGCAGGTTGATTCCGGTGCTCTCGGGCGAGGGTGGCTGATGGCCATGGCTGTTCGAGAGAGACGTACGATGCGGCCGTGGATGCCTCGCGGAACGACTCGGGTTGTGGGCTGTGTGGGCAGGCTTTGAGTACCCAGCACGATCAGCACGGCGATGGATCGATGACCGGCGTGGGCAAGCGCGTGGAGTATGTGGTCGTGGAGCTGCGGGGAGCCCTGGCCCGCTATCAGGCCGCCGGTGACCTCTCTCAGACAGACAAGACCGTTGCCGCCGGGCTGGCGGAAGAGCTAGGGATTGGCCTCGTAGATCTCGTCGGCTGCCGTTTCACCTGCTGGGAGACGCCTGCGGAGTACGGTGTCATTCAGAGTGGATTCAAGTTGGTTTGATACGCAAACGGCACCGGACCATTGCCGGCGGATCATCTGATCGTTGGTTGATGTGTGTCGTTGACTGATGCCCAGTGGGCGCGAATCGAGCCGTTACTCCCAGATCGGACGCCGCGGCGGGGTGGCTGGTGGCGAGATCACCGAGAGGTGATCGACGCGATCGCTTGGAAGTTCCAGACGGGATCGCAGTGGGCCACCTCCCCGAGCAGTACGGCAACTGGCGAGGCGTCTACAACCGGCTGCGGATGTGGGCCATTGACGGCACCTGGGAGCGGGTGTTGACCGCACTGGTCGCGCAGGCCGACGCCGACGACGACATCAGCTGGGCCGTCTCAGTCGACTCGACCGTCGTGCGCGCACACCAGCACGCGGCCGGAGCCCGCAAAAGGGGGCCCGGCAGGTGAACCGGCAGACCACGCCATCGGCCGGTCCCGCGGCGGACTGACCACGAAGATCCATCTGGCCTCTGATGCCCGCTGCCGGCCACTGGCCTTCGTGCTCACCGCCGGACAAGCCGGTGACGCACCCGCCTTCACTCACGTCATGGCTCGCCTCCGCGTCCCTCGGCGGCGAGGACGTCCCCGTACCAGGCCGGACGTGGTCCTAGCCGATAAGGCGTACTCCTCCCGCGCGATCCGCGAGCACCTGCGCAAGCGCGGGATCCGGGCGGTCATCCCCGTTCCGGCCGATCAGCGTGGCCATCGGTTGCGTCGCGGAAGCCGCGGCGGCAGGCCACCGGCGTTCGACCGCGAGGCATACAAACAGCGCAACACCGTCGAGCGCTGCATCAATCGCTTGAAACAGTGGCGAGGGCTCGCGACCCGCTACGAGAAGACCGCGACCATCTACCTGGCCGGACTCCACATTGCGGGCATCTTCCTCTGGTCTGCCCGGTGATCCAAACGACGCGCCCTAGGGGCAGCTCTCCTCGAACTTCACGGCGGTGAGGCTGATGGGCCGACCGTTCAGCGCGGCGCCTACCTTGGGGTCCTGCGTGCACACCTTCCAGTTCGACTCCATGAGGACCATGCGGCCCTCGGCGGCGTCCGTCACGGTGATGCTCGCATTGGAGGGCAGGGAGCCTCGGGCGACCTTCACGGACTTGCCGACAAGGTTTGGCATGGTGCCGCCCGCCTCGGTCTCCTCGCGCGCCCCCATGTCGCTCGTCGGGCAGGTCTCCTCGAGCTTCACGGTGCCGAAGTCGACGGTGGCGTCGGTCATGTGAGTGCCGGGAGCCGGGACTTGGAAGCAGACCTTCCAGTTCCGGTCGAAAGCCTGGTTGCGACCGCGCCCGAGGGCGTCGTGCGAGCGGAGGCTGTAGAAGCCGAGGGACTGCGCCTCGTCCTGCGCGTACTGAAGCCCCTTGCCGACGAAGTCGGGAAGCTTCCCGGTCTCCGCCTTCCCGCTGTCCGTCTTCTTGCTGGGCGCGGCGGACGAAACGCCGCTGGTGGCCGGCGACGCGCTCGGGGAGGTGGTGGCGGGACGGGAGGTGGCGGGGGCGGTGGGCGCCGGCTTCCCGACGGCCTTGTCGTCCGTGGTCTCGCCCTCTCCGACGACGGCCCCGACGATCACGAGAAAGGCGAACACGCCACCGAGGCTGATGCCGACGATCGCCCCGGTGGACAACTTCTTCCGGGGCGGCGGCCCCCAGGGCCCGGGCTGCTGAGGCTGCCCCCAGGCCGGCGGCTGTTCGGGGCGGCGCGGCGCGCCGGGGTTCTGCTGGCTCAAGGAGTCCCCTCGTGCGATGCGTGGTGATCATGTGTGCTTAGCGTGAACATACCGTCAAGCCGAGCGAAGTGGAGGGGATCCCACCGGATCCGACGAACAGCTCGGCTCACAGGGGCAGCAATCGCTCTTCTGTCCTGGGCAGGCTGTCGGGCCACAGCGCCGACCGCCAGGCTCTCACCCAGGAGGTTCTCCCGATGGAGGACAGGGGCGAGGTTTGCTCCGGATCCATGGGGCACCGACCAGCGAAGCCGCCGCGACTCTCCCACACAACAAAGCTCACACCACGGCAGCGGGCGCTACCCGTGCGGCCGGTGGAACAGTCGGCTATATCCCGGAGCCGGTCGGGGCCGGGTCGGTGGCGGAGGAACTCGCGTCATGCCGCCCCATACGCCCAACCCGACCCGGTTGTCGAGGGCTTCCACCAGGCCGAGGCCGTCCCGGCCGGCAAGTGACGACGAGGGTGACGGCTCCTGCCGCGAGCCAGCCGACCGCCGCGCACGGGCGGATCAGCGGCCCCACCGCACGATGCCGTGGGCGGCCGGAGCCGCCAGCCCGGCTGCGGCGACGGGCAGCGGTTCCCTGCAGGCGCCGCCGCGGTCGATGCCGACACCATGCGTCACCATGCGGACTGTGAACACCCTGACCAACCGTCCGCCGTACCTTGGGCCCAAGCCGCTGTGGCGTTGGGCACACTGGACGCTCGCGGGAGTCGAGGAGCACGCCTCGCTGAGGCACTTGCGGCCCTGGGGTCATCGGCATCCGGTCACGCGAGGCGTGCCGGGCGGAGCCGGCCCAGTACACTCGCTAGCCGATTCCGCCACGGTAAGGACCACCGCAGTGAACCAGCACGACCACATGGGCCGGGCAGCAGGCGACGTTCCGATCTACGCGACTCTCGTCCAGGAGCGTGGGGATGTGCCTGCCGATGTCCGGCAGGCCGCCGCACGACTGCTGGAGGAAGCCGACCGGGCCGTGGACTTCAGCTCACTCCGCGCGGCCATCTGACGCCCTCACTGAAGCGCTCGGCCCAGCCAACCCCCGTTGCGGCCGGTACCCCGGCGCGATGGTCAACCATGACCACCAGGCGGGGCGGTACCGCGGGCTTCTCCGCGCGAGGGGCCGGGCCCGACACGGTGGGCCGGGCTCGGCCTGGCACAGCCCGACACCGAGGCCTGGATCAAGGCGCTCGGAATGAACACAGCACCGCAGGCCGCCGCCTGCCGCTACGCCATCGGCCTGGGCGCTGGAGACCGTCCTCGACGGGCATCCCGTCCGCCGGTGGCTCCGCGGCGGCGAGAGCGCGGCCGCCGTCCACGCCCGGACCGGCGCGGCAGGCACGACCCTGTCTGCGTGAACACCACACGGCCGCCCTCGCCGCACCGTGGCGCCGCGTCCGCCGGCTCCCCGGCCAAGGGACGCAGCCAGCACACGCCGTCAGCGCAGAGCAGCTACACGGGGCGTGGGTGCGTGATGTACACGGAACGCAGACCGAGGTTACTCGGCGCTTCTGCGAAGTGCGCACACTGAGTGACGTGCTACGCCACGTGGTCTACTGTCCCGCCGGGAGGTGCCGTGAGTGGCGTGATGACGTTGTTGAAGCGGACCTGGGTGGACTGGGCTGTCTTCGGTTACATGGTCGTGACCGCGGCCAGGTGCAAGAGCCCCATTGCGGCCGGCCTCTTCACGGTGTTCGCAGTCGTGGTGGCGGTCCTCGCTGTCCGCAAGAGCTGGCAGCTGGTACAGCTGGCTGGTATCGCGACGACGCCCTCTCCCAGGGAGGCGGAGGCGACGCACCACAGAAGTTGAGCCAGAACCCGTCCTCATGGACGGAGCCACGCTGTGGTTCCTCGCGTTCGTGGGCTCCCCGTCTCCATGATCGCGCGAGACGCTGCTGCGGTAGCTCCGGGCGGGCTGCTGTGTCCGAAAGCGGAGAGCCACAGGTTGGGGACGGAAGACTTTCCAATCAGTGACGTGGTCAGTCCAGCGCTCCCGGGGGACATTTGACCACGGCCTTCGTCGTGGTCTCCGACACCCAGATCGCTGTCTGCTGCCACACAGGCGGCATGTCCTCTATGGGCCGCGCGTGCGGGCTGCCGTCCGGCCCAGGCAGCGGCTCCCCGTCTCCGTGTTACCTCAGCCATCGGTCTCCGCCAGGGACGGGCGCCAAATCCGAGTTGCCGATGAGGATCTCGCGTACGTTGACCAGCCTCGCCCCACCCCCCAGGCCTGTCCGGTCGATCTTGGGCTGTGGGAGGATGCCGTCGATGACTTGCATCCGAAGGGACCGTGCCGCGTAGAAGACCGTCTTCACTTCGGCCGCGGGAACGTGGCTGGGGAAGACCGTGGGTGCGGTATCGCGATGTCCCGGGTCTGTCGGGAGCGTCGAATGCCGCTGTCCGTGTGCTCGAGCGGGAGCGATTGTCTCCGGGCATGGTGTCCGTAGCGCTGAGCGTGTGGTCCGTGCGCGTCTACGGCACCAGGCGCCGGTGGAGACGGTGGCAGGCCGAGTTCGCCTGCCCGTGCTGCGGCGAGGGCTGGGCCCGGGACAAGCTGCAAGAGGTTCTCTTCATGCTGCCGTCAAGAGCCGCCGCCGAACTCCGGGTGCAGATCGAGCGCCTGGACCTGGTGCTCCTTCGGCGAACGCATCAGGAGCCGATGGCAGATCCGGAGTTGGCGTGGTGGCACCGCAGGTGCTGACCCTGACCATGCCGTCCACTGATTCGTTGATTGTTGTATGACTGGCCGGGGGGATCTGACAGAGGCGGAGTGGCGACGTCTGGAACCGCTCCTGCCTACCGGTAACAACGCTGCGGGCGGTGGCGCGATCACCAGTCAACGGGTACGGACCGGGGCGCAGTGGCGTGATCTGCCGGAACGCTACGGGCCATGGAATACCGTCCATAAGGGTTACCGGCGCTGGTCGGCCGACGGAACCTGGGAGCGGCTGCTTCAGCAGGCGCAGGCACAGGCCGATGCGTCGGTGTGATCGACTGGGATGTCTCGGTCGACTCCACCTCGGTCCGTGCCCACCAGCACGCGGCCGGCGCCCGGAAGGACCCGCCGTTCGAGCCGGTCATGCAGCGCAATCGCGTGCCTCGCCTCGGGCAGGGGCGACGGTACGGCCCCGGAGCCTGCCTGCTCCGGGTCGAGCGCCCTGGTCTCGGCGAGGGCAGTGGGCCGCGAGATCTCCTTCAGCGGGACGGTCGGCCC
The DNA here is from genome assembly GCF_040611675.1 of Streptomyces sp. NPDC006551. Lineage (NCBI taxonomy): Bacteria > Bacillati > Actinomycetota > Actinomycetes > Kitasatosporales > Streptomycetaceae > Streptomyces > Streptomyces sp. NPDC006551. The sequence goes on along the minus strand of NZ_JBEXOT010000016.1, from coordinate 45,470 downwards.
TCCTCGACGGGAGTACTTGGTGGCGGCCACTGCCGACGGGACGGCACCAGGGCCCGCAGGAGGCGGAAGGCCTGTCTGCGCTTCCAGTCGTCCGGAGAACGGAACTCGGCGATGAACGCGGCCGTGGTCCTGCTGATGGAGCCCGTCACCTCGGCAGTCGCCCTCGGATCCAGGAGTCTGTCGCAGTTGAACCAGGCCAAACCCCGGGCCACCCGGATCCCGTAGTTGGTGAAGAGCTCGTCGTCGCGGGTGAACCAGCGGTCGAGGAAGCCCAGTTGTCGGCAGTAGCGGGCGGCGATCTCGTCCTGGACCACGTCGATGGAGGCGGCCAGCAGGTCGTTCATGCGGTGGAAGTCGGCGATGTGGTGGTGGATGTCCCCGTGCGCGGCGCGGACGCGCAGGGCGATCGGCAAGTCGTAGGACATGTGCGCCATCATCGAGAAGAGCACCTCCTCAAGGACATAGGAGTGCCGTGCGGTCGAGGCGGCGTAGACGTCCCGCCAGGGCTTGGGGATGGTGTCCGGCAGATCGGTGGAGAGGATCTCGCCGCCCGGGCGGGGATTTTGGTCCAGCCAGGCGTCGATGGAGTCCATCGCCGTGAAATAGGCCGCCGCGAGGGAGACGGAGAGGTCGGCGACCCACTCCGGCGCAGCGAACGACAGGGTGTTCGTCCTCAGGCTCACGGCGAGGTCGGATGTGAGCCGGAAATAGGTGTAGGCGAACACCGCGCGGGGATCCCGCATGGAGTCGTACCGCTTGACCCGGGCGGTGAGCTCCGCGACGACCCCGGCGACCTTCTCGGCGGCAACGGCAGCGGCGTCCTTCGTCATGCGACCCGGCGGGCGCTCTCCGTCGCCTTCGCCCAGTCACACACCAGTTCCCCCGCCAGGGTCTGCCGGTCGGCACCCACGTGATACGTCGCCGTCCAGGGGCTTCCCAGCAGGGGCATGTGGTATGTGGACTGCAGGCCCGAGGGGTGGATCTCCGCGGGGTAGGTGAACCTCCGGGTCAGGATGCCCGGCACGGGGCTGAATCGCTCGTGGGCTTCCACGGTGACGCCGAGGCCGTCCTCGGCAAGCAGGTAACGCTCCTTCAGCAAGTACAGGGTCACGCCGAATCTGGAGATCCGGACCACGTTGTCGGCCACGCCGAAGACGCCCGCGGACGGGCTCGCGACAATCCTCGACTCCAGCCGGGACGCGCCGGTCAGCCGTTGGGTGAGGGCCATCGCGATGATGAGCGCCCAGTTCCGCAGGCCGATGCCGCGAGCCTCCCGAAGACGTCGCCATGAGGTGACCCGGAAGGTGAACTTCCCCAGCCAGTCCCCCGCCCCCACGTCGAAGTAGTAGATGTGACTGGGAGCATCCGGAAGGGGCGGCGCGTCGTCATAACTGGTCACGCTGTGTAGCCTATCGAGGCGGTTATGTGTACGTACAGCAACCGGGCGGCGTGTTGGGGGCGAGGCTCCACGGGACCGAGGCCCGCCATGCAGCGGTATGACAAGCAGCCCCACTGGACGGGGCGACAGGATCACGATTTCCCCTCGGCAGGACCGATGTCGTATCCAAACACGAGGTGCTGACAGGTTGATCATTGTCTGCGCCGCCGAGGAAGTCCTAGGTTCGTCACCGGTCGTCCCCACCCTGCCCAACGGGCCAGAGGAAATGCAGTTGACACACCGACCGCGGGCGCCAGGCAGGTAGCGCTGACCGAGCCCCTTGATGACGACCCTCCATACGCCTGGAACTTCAGTCGTGGACCTCTCCCGCTCCTGGGCGACAGCCGGATCGCTCGTCATCGGGCACAGCGTCCACGGCGGCGACAGCCCGCACTCGCGGAACAGACCTCCAAGGCAGCACGGCGACGCTCGTACGGCTCGGCGAGCAGCTCGTCGCCACCCACCTGAAGAACCTCGAAGGCAATCAAGTACGCGGGTATCGCGTCGGCCAACTGCTGGACGGTCCGGCCACCGGAGGAAGCGAGGCGCTGCAGCGCCTCGAAGGAGAGCCGGTCAGCTGCCCGTGCCGCAGATGAAACGCCGGACCGTCAGCCGGATGACGACGCTCTGCCCGCCGAGCGGCAGATCCTTCAGCCTGCGCCGGCAGGAGTCGTGCACCCGGCCCGGGAACCTTGCCGCAGTCCAGACCACCTCCACGACGCGAGCGGTGAACAGCGTCTGCCGCGTCTCGGTGACGGCACACGCGTCCCCGCGCGCCGGGACGGTCCAATCGCACGGTCAAGGCGGCCGTCGCGGTCCCCTGCCGGGCGACCGATGTCACCCCGCAGCCCGGATGACGGTTCGTGGGCGAGGTCAAACGCCATGACACCAAGGCGATCCGGGAGCTTGCGAGACGGGACTGCCTCCCGCAGGGCTGCCACCGACACGGCCGCAGGGCGACCGTCGGCATGCTCCTGGTCGACCACAGCAACCACAAGGAAAGCTACTTCGACTTCGAGGACCGGGTGTGGACACCGGCAACGCCCGCAGCGCCACAGCAGAGCCCCGCCTGACCGTGGTCGGTGTTCTGCCCATCGGCCGCCGTGGCATCGCGTATGGCCTCCAGCTCACACACGAGGCCGGTCACCTCACGGTTGCGGCATGGCCACGGTGCCCGGCGGCCGGCCCGACTCTCCACGTGCCGCATCGCCTCCAGAACGGTGAACTCACCGGTGGAGTCGCCACATCTCGCAACAGATCTGCCGCACTTCAGTTCAGAAGCCCGAGCACTGCGCAGCAGGTCACATGCTGTCATCGCTCCTGCCGTGCGAACCAACGCACCACTGTTCAGAGCACTCCGCATGTCGCAGGTGCACCGGTGACCGACACCCGCATACAAGCCCACAGGTGATCATGGTCACCACCCCCCGAAATACCGCAAAGCAGCCCTAACGCCCACCTCGCCGCGAAATGTCAACGTGGACACACCAATCACCCATTAGGCTCACATTTCCTTAACCGATCTCTTGACCAAAGGTCGCGCACAACAACATGCACATATCTCCATCCGCTCCGGGGGAGCGGAAGCTCCGGCGATCCTCCAGGCGGCTGCCGCGCACCGCTGCGGTCGTCGCCCTGTCGGCGACCATGCTGGGCGGCTACGCAGTGGCCCTGCCCCAGCCGTCCGCGGCGCAGACCACCGCGGCGCAGCAGGCGGCGGGGGAAAACGCCGCCCCTCGCACCGCGCCTGACGTTCTGTCCGCCCGCGCCGGGGCCAAGCGCTCCGGCCACCGCGTGGAGGCGCTCTCCGAACGCACCGAGACCTCCACCACCTGGGCCGAGCCGGACGGTTCGCTGACCACCGAACTCACCGCCGGGCCCGTCCGCTTCGACCGCGACGGCGCCTGGGTCGCCGTCGACACCGACCTCACCGAGCGCCGCGACGGCACCGTCGCGGCCAAGGCCCACCCCGCCTCCCTCACCCTCGCGGGCAGGGGTGGCAGCCCGGCCGCGTCCCTGGGCCAGGCGCGCACCGCCGGCGCCCGGGACCTCGTCACGCTGGGCGAGGGCGAGCAGCAGGTGACCCTCCAGTGGAAGGGCGGTCTGCCCCGCCCCGTACTGGACGGCAACCGCGCCACGTACCCCGAGGCCGTGCCCGGCGCCGACGTCGTCGTGGAGGCGACCCGTACCGGCTTCGAGCAGTACGTGCAGATCAAGAAGCGCCCCGCCAAGGGCGACTACACCTACACCCTCCCGCTCCGCGCCAAGGGTCTGAAGGCCCAGCAGCAGGCCGACGGCAGCGTCCTGTTCACGGACCGCAGGACCGGCGTGCAGCGGGCCGTGATGCCGGCGCCCGTCATGTGGGACGCCACCGTCGACGAGCGGTCCGGCGAGCACACCCGCCGGGTCCCGGTGTCCATGAAGGTCCGGCAGAAGGGTTCGTCGGTCGACCTGGTGGTCTCCCCGGACCCCGCCTTCCTGGCGGACCCGAAGACCCGCTACCCGGTGACCGTCGACCCGTCGACCTCCGCGCTGAGCAACGTGTTCGACACGTATGTCCAGCAGGGCGAGACACGCGACTGGTCCACCGACACCGAGCTGGACTTCGGCAACCCGGGCACCAAGAACGCCGACGGCACGCCGCGCACCGCCCGGTCGTACATCACCTGGGGTACGGCGCCGATCGCGGACGCACTGGTCAGCAGCGCCAGGCTCAGTCTGTGGAACTTCCACTCGGGCAACCCGGACTGCAAGCCACAGCCGTGGGAGGTGTGGTCCGCCGATCCCGCCGGCCTCTCCAGCCGCTGGACCAACCGCCCCAAGACACACGCCAAGCACGCGACCTCCACAGAGACCAAGGGCAACCCGGGCTGCGGCGCGGACGGCTGGATCAACGCCGACGTCACGCAGCTCGTGCAGTCCTGGGCCTCCGCGAAGGCCCCGAAGTCGTCCATGGCCCTGACCGCCGCCGACGACACGGCGGTCGCGCAGTGGAAGCGGGTCAACTCCGCGAACGCCACCGCCAATCCGCCGAAGCTGACGGTCACGTACAACTTCCGGCCCCGCTCCGGCAACAACCGCCAGGCCGGCCCGCCGTTCGTGAAGGACGCCTCAGGCACCTGGCAGGTCAACACCACGACGCCGACGCTGCGCGACACGTTCTCCGACAAGGACGGCGACCGCATCAACGGCACGTTCGAGGTCGTCGACGCCGCGACCGGCAAGCGCGTGGGCGACTACCTCGTCTCCCCGTACGTGGAGTCCGGGCGCGCCGCGGCCGTGACCCTGCCGGACGGGCTGCTCAAGGACGGCGGGACGTACCGCTTCCGCACCAGCCCCTACGACGGCTCGCACTTCAACCTCGCCTGGTCCGACTGGTCCACCTTCACGGTCGTCACCGGCCGCCGGCCGGGTGGGCTGCCCGACATGCCGCAGGCCCTGGAGGCGGGCGCGACGCGGACCCTCACCCCGCTGCTGTCCGGTGTGGTCTCCAGCCCCGGACAGGGGCGGGTGCGCGCCGAGTTCGAGCTGCGTGACGCCGACGGCAAGCCGCTGACGGGCGTGAAGATGCCCGAGGCGTGGGTGGACAGCGGCCTGCGCGCCGCCGCCCGCGTCCCCGAGGGGGCCCTGAAGGACGGGACGACCTACCTCTGGGCGATGCGCGCCTGCACCGACACCGGGTGTTCGGCCTGGTCGTACGAGCAGGAGTTCACCGCCGACGCCGGAACCGCGCCCAAAGCGCCCGAGACCTCGTCCGTCGTCCTCAGCGGCGCCTCCCTGGACGACGCCACCGTCGCCGTCGGAACCGAGGCCTGCGCCTCGGGCGGTTGCGCGGCCGTGAAGGACACCCTGCTGACGCTCGGCGGCGGCTCCGGCGCCGAGCGGGTCGTCTGGCTCAAGCCGGACCTGACCAAGGTGCCCGCGGGCGCCCGCGTCACCCGCGCCCGGCTCGTCCTGTCCCCCGCCGAGTGCGGCGGCGCTGTCGCCTGCGCGCAGCGCCCGGTCGAGACGTACCAGCTCTTCGAGCCCTGGGCCGCTCCGCAGACCGGCACCGGCCTGCTCGGCGTCCTGGACGACGCACCCTTCGCGGACGCGGCGCTCCCCGACGCGCAGGACCTCGCCCCGCTCGTGCAGTCCTGGCTGGAACAGGGCTCGTCCGAGGGCATCGCCCTGAGGCTGCCGGCCGCGCAGCGCGACGCGGCCGTCTCGTACCACTCGAGCCGTACGCCGAAGGCCGCAGATCGGCCCCAGTTGGTGATCGACTACGTGACGCCGACCGCGCCCGGCGCCCCGCAGGACGTGCGGGCGACCTCGGGAGAGGGCGGGCTGCTGGCGACGTGGAACGCACCGCAGGACCTGGGGTCGGCGACCGACGGCCCCGAGTACACCGTGGTCGTGAAGAAGGACGACGGCAGCGAGGCCGCGAAGCTCACCAGCCGTACCCCGCACGTCGTGGTGAACGGGCTGGCGAACGGCACCACCTACCGCGTCGCCGTGTCCGCGCGCACCGCCCACGGCACGAGCCCGGTGGCCACCTCCGAGCCCACCACCACCGCGGCGGTACCGGGCGGCGCGGCCGTCTACCGTGACATCGTGCAGCAGTACACGGACGCCCGCGGAGCCCTGCTGCGGGGCGCCCACCCGACCGCCGCGGCCGCCCTGGCCGCAAGCGCGCGAGGGGCGTCGTTCCAGGACCTGTTGGGCGCCCAGGCCCCCGACCTGATCGCGTCGCGCGAGGCGCTGGCCCGGCACGACAGCCGCTACACGCAGACGGCCGCCACGCTGTCGGACGTGCTGGTCGGCACCGACGAGAACGGCACGGTGTTCCTGCGTGCGGTCGTCGAGGAGAAGGCCGTACTGACCCGGGGCTCCACCCCCGAGCCGGAGGAGGGCACGCGCGAGCAGCGGTTCACCTTCAGCACGAACAGCGGTGCGCCGATCCTCCACCTGGAGGCCGACGCCCCCGCGGCGGAGACGGTTCTGTCGGCGTCGGCGTCCATGTCGGCGGAGAACGGCCTGGAGGTCGCCGAGGAGGTCCAGGGCCCGATCAGCGAGGTCCCCGACGAGCCGATCGAACTCGACGCGGACGGCTTCCCGGTCGAGACGGCCCCCGCGGGGGCGATGCCCGCGTCCGCCACGCGTATCAAGCGCGCGGCGGTCAACGGTTCCGGCACGGCCAACTGGGCCTCGCGCAACCTCGGCATCAAGTGGGAGTACGGCCAGGACTGCACGAACTTCGTGTCCAAAGCCCTGTACTACGGCGGCGGCATGAAGAGCCGCGGCGGCGGCCGGAAGCACGATCGTGCCTGGTGGCAGCAGTACTACCTGTTCGGCACGGTGAAGAACAAGAGCTACACCTGGGCCGGCGCCGAGAACTTCCGCCGACACATGATCGGCTACCGCGGCGCCCAGTACGTCAAGGCGCACACGGCCAGGGCTGGTGACATCGTGCTGTTCAAGTGGAAGAAGGAGCGGGTGTACAACCACGTCGCCGTCGTCTCCGGCAACCGGCACGGGGTCCAGCTGCTCCAGCACGGAGGCGTGGGCCGGACCAGCCTCGCCGCTGCCATCAACCGGTACCGCCACAAGGCCAACTACATCGAGCGGGTCATCATCCTCCGCCCGAAGTCGAGGAACTGAGCATGCCGCTGAAGAGAACCAAGCTCCCCAAGCGGGCCACGGCCGGCGCCGGCACCGCGCTCACCGCACTCGCCGTACTCGCCGGAGGGGCCCTGACGGCCTGCTCGCCGGACTCGGAAGAGTCGCTCTCGTACAGCAGCGACTACGCCGCCCATGAGCCGCTGCGGGTCGTGGGCTACCCCTCCCGGGGCAGCCTCGAAGTGGTGCAGAAGGCCGTGTGGCGGCTCGCCGACGGTGACGCCGAAGCGCTGGCGGCCCTCGCCGCGGAGAAGGGCGACGCCGCGGAGCCGACGGCACGCAACTGGGTCAAGGCATTCGGCGCAGCGGCCAAGGGCGAGGTGACGGCCGACTTCTACGACGAAGGCTCCACCCGGCAGGTCGTGGTGCTGTACTTCGCCACCAGCGGCCAGGTCAAGGAGATCGAGGCGCGCGTCGGCGAGGACGACGCCTGGGCCGTCACGATGAACGAACCCGACCCGTCCGAAGCCTCGGCCAAGCCCACCTGGGCCCCGCCGAAGCCCGGCGGCACGGGCTCCCGCTCGTCCACCCGATAACCGCACACCGCCTCACGACACCGCGCCCCCGGCTCCACGGCCGGGGGCGCGGTCCGGCTTCCGGCCTCGCGGCACACGGCGGCCCGATCGCGTCGGCAACGCCGAAGAAGGCGGCCCCACTCGCCCCGCGCCGGCAGCCTGACCCCGCTGCTGTTGCTCGACGCCCAGTTCTCCGGCGGCAGCGCCCACTTCTACGGCACGATGTTCTGCGGCACCAGGGTGGTGTTCGATGGGGCAGATTTCTGCCGCGTCGGGTCCGACCGTGCCACCCTGTTCGAAGTTGCGGGTCCAGGTGTCCCTGCTCCCGCCGAGGGACCGAAGGGACTGGGAGGCGATCCGCTTGCCGGCCAACCGGCTTGATCAGCCGAACAGGGTTCCTGTTCAGGTGATCCCTCGTGGTCCCGGCGCAACGGCCACCGTGGCAGGATCCACGGGCATGAGGAATGAACAAGCGGATCGCCCTGTCGCCCTGGTCAGCGGGTCCACGTCGGGCATCGGGGAGGCCGTCGCGCGGAGGCTGGCGATGGAGGGGATGCGGGTCGTCGTGCACTCGCGACGCAGTGCGGAGGCCGGGGAGGCACTGGCGGCTGAGCTCGGTGGGACGTACGTCCAGGCGGACTTGGCGGTGGAGGAGGAGGCCCGGGGGCTGGTCGAGACGGCGCTCGGCCGGTATGGGCGGCTGGACGTGCTGGTGAACAACGCCGGCATCAGCTGGCCGATCCCGCACGACGACCTCGCCGCGGCGACCCCCGCCGACTGGCGGCAATTGCTGGAGGTCAACCTCATCGCGCCATGGGTCCTGTGCACGGCAGCGCTGCCGGCACTGCGCAAATCTCCCGCGGGCGGCAACATCGTGAACATCACCAGTCACGCCGGAGTGCGCCCCAAGGGCTCTTCGGTGCCGTACGCGGCGAGCAAGGCCGCGCTCAATCACGTGACCCGGCTGCTCGCGGCCGCGCTCGGGCCCGAGGTGCGGGTCAACGCGGTCGCGCCGGGGCTGGTGGACACGCCGATGACGAAGGACTGGGCACAGGCGCACGAGTTGTGGCGGGAGCGCGCGCCCATGCGCCGTCCGGCCCAGCCCGCCGACGTGGCCGACCTGGTGGCGTCGCTGATCGCCGGCACGTATCTCACCGGCGAAGTGATCGTGCTCGACGGCGGGCTGAATCTGACCTGAAGCAGTCCGCTCGCAGCGCTCCGACACGACGGAGGCGGAGTGACAGATCGTCCGGCCGTTTCTGCCGGTGCCTGAGTAGCTTCAGGGGCGGGGCGGGCGGCCTGAAGGCTACTGCCACCGCGTATGCTCGACGCGGGGTCCGTTATGTGGTCGACAACGGCGTCAGGTGCGCCAACCTCCCCGCCGGCTTCCCGCCGCACCGTCGGGTGCACGCGTTCGCCTGCCGCTGGCAGATCAAGGCCTGCTCGCCGAACTCCACGACCGGCTGCGCGACAAGGCCCGCGAGAAGAAGGCCCCATGGTGGACCCGACAGCCGCGATCGTGGACTCTCAGTCGGCGTGGGCCACGGCGAGCATCCCCCTGCCGGGACGCCATGTGGCGGCCGACGGCTCCGAGGACACCGTACGCCGCATCCCGGCTGACAGGCTGCTGCGGGAGGCGACGTCGGCCGGCACGCACGAGGCGGACGACGTGGACGAGGCGTACGGCGCCGGCATCGGAGAAGGCGGCGTGGAGGGCACGGGCGGCATCGGAGAGGGCGCGGCGCGCGAGGGCCGCTCCGTCACCGAGCTCCTCGACCGGCTCGTCGCCGCGCGGCTCGTCACCCTCGACCAGAACACCGCCCAGATCTCCCACGAGGCCCTGCTGCACGCTTGGCCGCTCCTGCGACGCTCGATCGACGAGGACCGTGCCGAACTGGTGCTCCGTCAGCAGATGGCCGACGACGCCGACACGTGGGCGGCCGCCGGCCGCGGTACGGCCTTCCTCTACCAGGGCACCCGTCTCCACCCCGCCGACGAACTGTTCCAAGAGGATCGGCTGCCGCGCGCCCGCGACGCCGAGTTCATGGGAAGGGAGTGCGGGCGGCCAGCGCCGAACGGGCCCGCGAGGCGCGCCGGACGCGCCGTCTATCCCGAACGGACGGGAACGTGTGGTGTGTCTGGTCGCCGACCGACGGCTGGCACTGCGAGATCGCTGACGGCCCCGTCACTGCCCATCCCCTCAACAGCCACGCTGACGAACCTGAACCTCCGGCCACTGTATGGCGCAGCTTCGAGAACGACCGCTCCTACCTCTACGACCTGCGGACCCTCGACCTCAAAGCATGATTCGCCGGACGGTGCCCAGTGCTGTGACCGGAAAGGTTCAGTGGGTCTGATCATGTGATGGCAGGATCGGCTCGTGGATCTTTCCGAGGGCCTGGCTGGATGGACCGATTGGGACGGTGCCGCCTTCGTGGTGGGCCGCTCGTTGGGGATCTTTGAGGAGTCTGTGACGTTCACGCAGGTCAAGGCGGTCTTCTGGACGGACAACCCGTTGGGGAATGCCCTCCATGAGGTGCTTCTTCAGCTGGTCGCCGCGGGAGTGCTGGAGCGGCGTGACGAACCGGACGAGCAGTTCCTGTGGTCGGGGGCGATGACGTCAGGCCGCCGCTGGTAGCGGTCTGCCGCCCCGGCGGACACCTCGTTCGCTGCGGATGCGTGCGCATTCGCGGCGTTGGGCGGTCAGGACGTCAGGGTGGCGGGCGTTGTTGTCGGCGCCGGCGCAGGTAGCGTGCGGGGCCCGGGTCTGGACGGTGTCGTTCGGATGGTGGGAGTTGGCCAGGGTGCTCGTACTGCCCGCCGCACGATGTGCTGGAGCTTCTGCCCCTCCTGCTCCGTCAGCCTGCGGACCTTGACCGGCGGTGCCATCCGGCCTCCCTCGCTGGTTGGAAGCGACATCGCTTCCAACCAGCACAACGAGGAACCCGGTGAACCTATGCGGTCACAGCACTAGGAGCCGTCACCGGCCGGCGTGGGCGAGGGGGTGGGGGTCTGCGGGCCGTAGCCCACCCTGTTCTCACGGGTGGAGCCGGTGAGGTATCCCCCGTCACGGGCCACCACGAGGAGCTGTTCGAGCACCCGGTCGTCGTCGGCGCCGCTGCGCAGCCCGTGGTGGTCGATGAAGTACCTAGTGGGCTGCGTCATCATGTTCTCGCCCCTCCGGTAGATCTCCCTGCGCAGCTCTTCGGCTGTCTTCTCCCCCTCGTCCTGGAGCGCCTTCAGCTCTGCCTCGGCGAGGTCGCCGAGGATGTGTCCGGACAACGCCTCGAGGGTTCCGCTGCCGACCTCGACGGCGAGCGGAACGACGACCCCCCCGCCGGGGATGAGGGAGGCGCCGGCGCCGATGACCGCCGACGTGCCGGTGCCGATCATGTTGTAGCGCTGTTCCACCGCCTTCTGATACTCCTCCTGCTTCGCCTGCTGGCCCGCCAGCTCCTGGTCCGCGCGGGACTGGTCCAGAATGCCGTGCACCTCGGCGCCGACTCGAGCCGCTTCCATCGCCCCCGCGTGGTCGATCGAGCCGTCCGGACGGACCTGGCTCTCGAGCACGGAGGTCGTGTACGCCATCTCGGCGGCGGAGAGCGTGGCGTACGCGTCCGGGTACTGCCCGAGCGCGCTGAGGAGCCGGGCGGTCTCCTGTCCGTCGAAGGTCGCGTGTCCGGTGCTGCCCGGCTTCGGGGCGAAAGGACCGCCCTTGTCGTTCCCGTCGAGGCTGTTGTTGATGTCGTCGATGTAGCCGGCTCCCATCCGGCCCACACTGTCGGAGAGCGCCTGCTGGTCACTGAGAAGAGTCGGGTCGCCGCCGTACTTGGAGACCACCTCCTTCATGATCGCGGCGGATGTGTCGTCGCGCTCCAGCGTGGGTGCCGGGTCGTCCCAGGCATGTCCCAGGGTCGCCGCCTCCAGGGCGTGACCGAGGGCGTCGGGCATGTACTGCTTCGCCCGCTGGAGATCGGCGGGGTCGCCGCTGCGGGAGTCGGGGACCACCTCGTACTGCTCGTTGCCGAAGTAGTCGAGGTAGTTGGTGATCGGCGTGCCGTCCTTGGCCTTGCCCAGGTCGGCGGCACCGGACTTCGGCGTACCGTCGTGGTCGTAGGCCTGGGGGGTGCGGTCGGGGTCGAAGAACTCCTTCGCGGCCTCCGGGCTGTGGCCGAGCGCTTCCAGGAAGCCGACCGCCGGGTCGTAGCCGGAGCCGTTGACACCCGACGGGTTGAAGGGGTTGCGCAGGCGATTGGCGGAACTGGCGAAGAGGTTCGGATCCTTCGCGTGGACCTGCGCGGCGTGTTCGGCGACGGGCACCAGGAATCGCTTGTCGTACTGGCCGGACCGCATGATCCCACCGAGCAACTGGTAGCCGAAGGGCGCGTTGGTGTCGCCCGCGAACACCGGGATCCGTTCGGTCCCGAGTCGGCGCAGGTCCTGGCCGAACTTGTCGGGCAGGTGGCGGGGGTGGTCGGGGTCGGTGGCCGTGGCCAGGGTCAGCCCCAGATTCCGCTGCAGCTCTTGCACGTCGGCAAGGCGCTGAGAGTCGGTCTTCCCCCAGTTCTCCGTGTCGGTGGACATCGTCCCGAAGAACTCGAGGGTGCCCTTGGGGCCCAGCTTCTCGTGGAAGGTGGTGGTGAACTCGGGGTTCTTGGCGTTGTCCGCCAGCAGATCGTTGAGCTCCACCAACTCGTCGTGGGTGAGTTTGCGTCCCTTGCGGGCGAGGCCGGCGGCATGGTCGGCCTGCTCGGATTTCATACTGGTGTACTTCGGGGCGCTGAAGTCACGACCGTCGCCGACGTTCGCGCGGAGCATGCGGGAGAGCGACCGGTCGGCGTCGTCGCACGCGTCGACAAGTTCTTCGATCCTGCGCTGCCACTCGCCCAGGTGCTGTTGCACCGTCCTCTGGTACTCGGGGTTCTGTGCCGCGTAAGCGGCCTGGGCCTCGTCCATCGGCTTGGCGGTCACTTTTCCTCGCGCGTCGACGAGGAAACCGGCGGCCGGGGCGTCCTCCACGGTCTGCCTCAGCTGTGTCCTGATCCGCTTGAACGTGGCGTGCCCCTCGGTCAAGGCCCGGTAGATGCCCTTGGCCTGTTTGGCCGCGTCGTCGAACTCCTTCACCGTCTTGTCGACGAACTCTCTGGTCACGTCGGCCTCGACGCCGCACCAGTTGGCCTGGGCCGCCTTGGCCTTCATCCCGTTACGTGCGGATTCCGCCAGCTCCTCCAGCTTCTTGGCCATCGCGCCCCAGTCCTGGGCGGCGGTCCCCAACTTCTCCAGCGGTGCGTCCATCACTTTCTCGAAGGTCAGCACGTATTCCCCCTCCTTCCGGTCCCGCTCCCGCTGCCCAACCGGTCCGATCCGGTCCGATCTGGTTCCGTGCGGCCCGGTGTCTACTTGAGGTACTGATGGATCTCCGACGCGCGAAATGTGGCGATCAGTCGCTCCTCCTCGCGCACCCACGTCTTCGCGCTGTAGTCGAGGTGGTTGGAGATGTTGGCGCAGGCCGCGACGAGCAGCTGCACCTGAGCGTCCCATTTGTCGTGCACCGTACGCAGCGCGGCGCCGCTCGCGAAGCTCCCCTTGGCCAGGTCGGCGGCGGCGCCGGACGTGGCCGCCTTGGCATGGGTTCCGTCGGCGCGAAGATGGTTGTGCAGCTTGAACGCCTCGCTGCCGATCCGGCCGATGTGGTCGTCGTCCACCTTCAGATGGGGCTTCCCGCCCGCGCCTCCACCGGGGTCGGTGGGGGCTTGGTTGAGCCGCATGGCCGCGTTCTCGCCGGCGGCGGCTCGCGCGGCGGCCCACTCCTCGTCGAAGGACATCCGCTTCCCCGTTCTCGTACGAATCGGCTCGGCCGAATCGGCTCGGCTCGGACTCTGTGGCTGCCGCTGACCGCCGCCGTACGACCGGAGTCGGAGGCAGGCGAGGATGACCGTGGTTCGGCAGTGGACGACGCGTTTGTCGTGGCGCGTGGCCAGGGCGTCGAAGTGATCCAGACGTCGCCTAATGTCCCCGCGGATGCCGAAGGACGCCAGAAGCCGCGTCTGTCCGGGACATGTCCGGGACAGACGACGAGCGGCGGTCGCGCGGTCTCGGCGGCGCCCACTGCCACCTCGTCGAGGTGGGACCGTCTTGAACATCTGCCGCGTCAAGTCGGTGGTCCGGGCGTCTGCTTCTTCCTGAGCGGCAGCTTCCGGTGCGACGGTCCCGTCGGTGCGACGTCGAGCCTTCCGGCGTGCCCACCATAGAGTGAATCATCGCGCCCTTCGCGGCCCGGCAGGCTGCGGTCATCGGCGGCTGACCACGTACTCCAGCCCTGCTCGTTGTCGCTTGAGGACGCACAGCCCCTGTGACGAGGGCGGGACTGATGGCACGATAGCCGGACAAGCCGGTCGACGGTCGGTTCCACCTCTCCAGGGGCACCTATGAACATCTCGCGCCCGTTTCGACTCTTCGCCGCGGCAACCGTGCTGGCCCTGTCGCTCACTGCGTGCGGTGGTTCCGGCGGGTCCCCGAGCGCATCGGGATCGACGCCCGCCGCGCCGGGGACGCCCGCGCCCTTGCCCTCGCGCACGTCGTCCACGCCCACGCCCATGACACCCTCGGCGGCCACGCCATCGGCCACCAAGGTCCCGGCCACACCCACGCCGACTTCCGAGGGCACACCACCTCTGGGCTCCTGGAGCCTTCAGCCGGTGTGGCCGTTCGCGACGCTCGCCCAGGCTCAGGAGTGGGAGCGTGCCTACCGCTCCAGCGGCCACCAGCCCTGGCACCGTGACCCCGAGCAGACCGCGCTGGCCTTCACCCGTGGCTACCTGGGCTTCAAGGAGATCGACCGGGTCTCCCAGCGCAAGGTCAGCGGTCGGCACGCTCGCATCGGCGTCGCACCGACGGGACACGAGGGCGGCACCGCAGCGGTGATCCACCTCGTACGGTTCGGGTCCGGCCCGGATGCCCCGTGGGAGGTCGTCGGCACGGACGACACGACGTTCTCCCTGACCACGCCTGCGTACGGGTCGCTCGTGCGTTCCCCCCTGACGGTCGGCGGGAGGATCTCCGGAGTGGACGAGAGCATCCGTGTGGAGGTACGCCAACTCTCCTCCAAGGCGCCGCTGGGCACCTCCGCATGTTGCATTTCCGCGGGCGGCGACGACCAGCCCTGGAGCGCGAGGGTCTCCTTCTCCAGGGCCAGCGACCGCGTACTCACGATTGTCGCCTCCACGGGTGGTCACGTCGCCGACGTCGAACGCTTCACCATCACGGCGGTACGCGCCGGATGACCGCATGACGGATCCACACCACCCTCGTTGAATCACGACTCGCTTCGATCAGTCGCGAGGCCACCGGAACGCCTGCCTCGACGAGCGTCACCTGCATGGACTCGGGTATCCGAACACCCGGGCACAACCTCCGGATCAGCTCACGTGACATGGCCGGGCCAGCCCGTCACCTGGCCACCTGGTCGCCTGGTCGCCTGGTCGCCTGGTCATACGACACCATCGAAGGATCCTCTTCGGTCGGTTGCGGCGCTTCCCCTGTCGCGCCCGACCGCCCCCACCTTCAGCCCGGGCTGACGTCACGGAACAGCCCGGTGGGGATGTGTCAGAGCCGCCGCATAGAGTCCTGGCGAGGCAGGCCGGCACCGGTGACCACCAGCGCCGGAGTAGCAGTCTCCCTGGTCCGCACCCACCCCGGGTTCCCGCCGCCCCACCTCGTACTCTCATCGCGCCACCCCTGCTTCCTCGGAATTGTTCGGAGCCGCTCGACATGCCTGCCGCCGCCACCTCCCGCATCCGCCGCGCGGCGGCCGCCGTCGCACTCTCCAGCACCCTCACACTGGGCACCGCGGCTTGTGTGCCGTCCTCCGGTGACCACAAGGCCCAGACAACGGACCCGTTCGAGGACATGACCGGATCGAAGATCGCCGAGAAGGCCTTCGCCGCAACGAGGAAGGCGGGCTCCGCGACCCTCAGCCGCGGCCCGGGAGGTGAGCTGGCCAACGCCCGCCTTGCGGCGGACACCAGCGGAAAGTGCACCGGCACCATGACGTTCAAGCCGGCCGGCACCGTGGAACTCGTCATACCCGAAGCCGAGACCGGCTACCTCCGCTTCGACGAGGCGTACCTGCGGGCCGGAGCCTCCTCCACCGCGGAAGCGGACACCGCGGTCAAGGAAAACCTGAACCTGTGGACGGAAGCCGCGGTGACGGACCCGGATTTCGGGCCGTGGCTCGGACTGTGCGACCTGAACGGCCTCCTCAACAACTACGAAATGGGCGCCTTCCTCTCCACCAAGGGTGCACAGACCACCGTCGGCGGCAGGAAGGCAGTCACCCTCACCCGGGACACCGGGACGCAGAAGTTCACCTACTACGTGGCCACCGACGGCGAGCCCTACCTCCTGCGAATAACCGAGGAGGGCGGGGACGCCCCCGGCACCGTCACACTCTCCGACTTCGGCCGGAAGATCGAAGCGCAGACCCCGCCCGAGGCGTACATCAAGACGGCAACCGACGCCGAATGAGCTCGCGCACCGGCCGCGTCACTCCAAGTGAACTAAACTACCCACGACGGGCGTTGATCCACGGCGACCGTGCCTGTGATGCCGCTGGCAGCCGGGAGGAACGGCGAGTGGGTTACCTGGACGACGTGGAACCGGGCGTGAGGACTCTCCTTCGGAACCGCAGGCTCTTTCTCCGCGAGAGGGGACGCGCGCCGGCCGACTCACCTGACGAGGTCGTCATCCTCGTGTGCTGGAGCGACGGCGTCGATGACAGCGGACTTCCCGTCGGCCACGTGGTGCGGACCCGCCATCGCCGCCGCGGCCTGCTGGGGGGCACGGTCGAGTTCTGGACGGCCCACGCCCGGACGGACCCCCGATCCTCCGCGGCCCCCGAGGTCGCCACCCAGCTCCCTGACATCAACGAAGCCCTCCGGGCGGTCCTCCTCCATCTCCTCCCCCGCTACTCGTGAACCAGGGTGGCTACTAGGGCGTGTATCGAAAGTATTTCCTAGGAGATCGTCAGGCTGCCCGGCTACGGTGCGGGCATGGTGAATTTCGTGCTGGTTGCAGGTGCACGGCTCGGGGCGTGGGCGTGGGGCGAGGTGGTGCCGTATCTGCGCGCGGCTGGCCACGGCGTCTATCCGTTGACGCTGTCCGGTCTTGCTGACAAGCAGGGTGTACCGGCGGGGCAAGCGACTCACGTCCAGGACATCGTTGCCGAGGTAGAACGCCAGGGTCTGCGTGACGTAGTCCTGGTGGGTCACAGCTACTCGGGCATCCCAGTAGGTCAGGCCGCGGAGCGGATCGGTGACCGACTGGCCCGCGTAGTATTCGTCGACTCAAGTGTTCCAACTGACGGCGAGTCGTTTGTCTCCGCCTGGCCGGACGGCGGGGCGGCAGTGGAGGCATCGATCGCCGAGAGCGGAGGGTTTTGGCCGCTCGCGCCAGCTGCTCATTACGACGGCGAGGGTCTCACCGATGAGCAGATCGCACGCCTCGTGCGTGGCTCGACGCCTCACCCAGGTGCCACACTGACCGAGCCCGCTGTGCTGTCGGGGCCGCTCGGTGAACTTCCGGCGACATACATCCTGTGCGTGATGCCAGGGACCGAGCCTGACAACGCCGAGCCCGACGAAGATGTGGCTGAGCTGCTGAACAGCAAGCGCTGGCGGCTGGTCAAGATGGACACCGGCCATTGGCCGATGTTTTCCCAGCCGCGCGAGCTGGCGCAGATTCTCCTCAATGCTGCCGTGGAGTGAGAGCACCTCCATGCCTGCGGGCTGGTTTTGGACGCGCTTGATGTGTGCTGGTCACAGCCATTCGCCGATGGCCGCTATGAGGACGGTCGCCTCATAGCGGACCGCTAGCTTGTCGTATCGCGTGGCGGCGGCGCGGTACCTCTTGAGGCGGTTGATCCCACACTCGACCGCGTGGCGCTCACGGTAGTCGACCGGGTCGAACTTTGGCGGCCGGCCGCCGCGAGAGCCGCGCTGTTTGCGGTGGCGCGCCTGGTCGACCTTGTCCGGGATGGTGCAGCGGATCCCTCGGCGACGCAGGTAAGCGCGGTTCTTGCGGGAGGCGTACGCCTTATCAGCACGCACCCGATCGGGGCGGACGCGCGGCCGGCCCGGCCCGATGCGGGGCACGCGGACCTTCCTCAGCACGGGTTCGAACTGCGGCGAGTCGCCGCGCTGCCCGGCCGTTACCACGATCGACATGGGCTTCTGGCCCTGCTCGACGGTCAGGTGCACCTTGGTGGTGAACCCGCCACGAGAGCGTCCCAGTCCATGATCACGGGGTTCGGTGAAGACACCACCCGGCGGTTCCTTCTGAAGGTCACCCTGCTTCCGGGCTCCAGCCGCGTGCTGATGGGCGCGGCACACCGTGGAATCGACGCTCAGATCCCACACGATCGCACCCTTCGCATCGGCCAGGGACTGGAGCCGACTGAAGACCCGGTGCCAGGTGCCGTTTCGCTGCCATCGGCGGAACAAGTCGTAAATCCTGCCCCACGGGCCGTACTCGACGGGCACGTCCCGCCACGGAACGCCCGTTCGGACCCGGAACCGTATGCCGTCGATCAACTGCCGCCGGGGCCAGACATGCGGCCGCCCCGCCTTCGTCCCCATCGGCAACAACGGCTCCAACACTACTGTTCATCAGTGAAATCACCCCGCCCCATGAATGAAGATCATTCATGGGGCAAGATCCACTTTCGATACAGGCCCTAGCTTGATCTTTAACCTGTGCGGCGGGGTCGTGGGGTGGGTGACTTCGCCTTCCTGGACGATGCAGTGCCCGTTCTGCGGGGTGTGTGGACGTCGTGGCGTGGGGTGGGTCGGGTGTTCTTTCGGCCGGGTGGTCGTCCGGGGCCGGGGCGGGTGAGTTTCGGTGCTCTCGCCGGGCAGGCGACCTTGGAGCGGATGTGCCGGAAGTCGCGGCGGACGCGTGCTGGGGTGAGCCTGTCCGCGGGAAGGGGCCTCTCCCATGGGCGGTGCCGGTCGGCTGCGAGTGGTCGGGCGAGGCGGAGTTGGGTGTAGGCGGCGAGGATCAGCCAGGTCCAGCGGTCCGCTGCCTCAGGGGTGCGGATCTTCGGGCAGGTCCAGCCGAGAGTCTGCTTGAACAGGCGGAAGGTGTGCTCGATGTCGAAGCGACGCAGGTATGCCTGCCAGAGCCGGTCGGTGTCGACGGCGTCTGCCTCGGTGCCGGACCACCACAGCCAGACCGGCTTCGGGGTGGCTCCGCTGGGCAGGTGCTCGATGTCCAGGCGGATCATGGTCCCCTCG
This sequence comes from Streptomyces sp. NPDC006551, assembly GCF_040611675.1. Lineage (NCBI taxonomy): Bacteria > Bacillati > Actinomycetota > Actinomycetes > Kitasatosporales > Streptomycetaceae > Streptomyces > Streptomyces sp. NPDC006551. The sequence goes on along the minus strand of NZ_JBEXOT010000016.1, from coordinate 26,568 downwards.
ACGATCGGAAGGGTGCCGTCGGCCGCGGCCCAGGACGAACGGTGGATGAGCTTGGGGTGGAGACGGTCCCACGAGCGTGCTCGAGCGGTGCCGTAGAGGCGTGCATTGGTGACGGTTTCGTTGTCCGGGGTGCCCCAGGTGTCGGGCTGTCCGAAGACGAACTCGCCGCCGTGCCGGGGCGGCCGGCCCCGGGTGTGAGGCTGTCGCGGCGGTGCCGGCCTGCGCAGGACGCGGTCCGACCGCATCCGGGCCAGGGCCTGAACGGGCAGGTCCCGCAGGAGGTGGGCCAGGCGGGGCGCGTCGTATCCGGCGTCCGCGATGACCAGGACGTCCGGATCACCCGCCTGCCACTGGCCTGCGGTGATCAGCCGCTCGACCAGGTCGCGCAGCTGCCGGGCGGTGACGGTGGCGGTGTCGTCCCCGGGCGCCAGACGCAGCGCGTCCAGGGGTGCGGTCCACGAGCTGCGGCCCGGCTCGAGCGCGCAGACGATCGAGTAGGGCCAGCCGGGGACCGGGATGTGCTGGTCTTTGCCCCGGCCGTAGGTGTGACACAGGATCCGCTGTGGTGAGGTGTGGGCGTCCGGCCGCAGCCAGCAGGTGACGTCGACAGCCAGGACCAGCCGGCCGTCCGCCGCCCGGGGCAGCGGCACCGAGGCCAGCGCTCGTCGCATCTGGTCCGCATCGACCCGGCCCTTTGAGACGGCGGCGTAGAGGCCTCCGTGACCGCGGCGGTGTTCGCCCACGAGCGACAGCTCGGCCAGTGACCGCACCGGCCCGTCCCCGCACAGAACCGCGTCGGCCAGCTCGAACAGGGCGTCCGAACGGGCGGTGAGACAGGCATAGAACTCGCCCCGGAAGCGTGACAGTTCCGCCAGCGGCTCCCGCCGGCCATCGTGATGTTGCAGATTCATCCCCACGGCCTTCGTGCTGGACGTGTGTGTTCCTTGGTCGGAGCACATGTTCAAACGACGGCCGCTTCCGTGTACGGCGGATACCGCACCGAGTGATCAAGTACGACGCACCGTTCGAGGAGCGGCTTCTACCGGCGGCACAGAGATCCGGGCCCGCAACGAGTGGACCAGGCACCGGCCGGCGAAAGCCGCGCTCCTTTGGCCCGCACGACGACAAGCCTGCCGTCTTCGAAAGTGATTCGATCACCAGCGGCCAGGAACAGCGGGCTCGCCAGCTCGAAGGCATACCCGTCGTCGGTTTCGAGGTCTTTGACCAGTACCAACCGCGAGGTCGGCGTGGCTCCGTCAGCTACCAGGCGCATGCCGAGATGGTCCCACGCGGCCTGACATCACCTCGACCCTATTCAGCGGCTGACCAACGGCCTAGATGTTAAAGATCAAGCTAGAGGGTGTTTTCCGGGCCTTGCCGGCTCCGGACCTCCCTCCCATGACATTCCCGGCCTGGTGCGGGTCTCACTGGTGTGGACACCAGCCGGCCGATCGTTCTGCCCCTTGGCGCCCGGGCCACGCCGGCAAGGTGGCCCGCCAGTGTGCCGTGCCGTACCCGAAGGGGTGCCGTCGGCCGACGTCGTCCGCGCCGTCGCCATCCAGGTCCGGTCCGGCTCGCCGTCGGCCGAAACACGGCCGCCGGATGCGAGTCGAGGGCGCGGGCCCCGAGCCGCGGGCCCTGCTCGCGTTCACCAGGCTCGACGCGGTGATCGGCGAGGTCAGGGGCCGACGTTGATCACCCGGACGGGGCGTGATCTCATGAGCGCCGATTGAACGAGGGTGCGATCCGGGGGGCTGCCGCCCCGTCCGTACGTACCCGATACGGACACCCCTGGAGGTCCCCATGACGCGCCGCCGGCTGCTGCCACTCCTCGCGGCCCTGCTTTCGGTCCTGTGGCCCATGTGGCCCGCGACCCCCGCCAGTGCGGCGGTGGCATCGGACTGCACCGTTGCCGGCATACAGACCCACGGCATCGCCTCGTCCACCTGGGCGATCAGCGGCTCCCTCGTGCACGACGGCCGCGCCTTCGTCACGAGCCGCGGCCGCAAGCCCGTGGTGATCGCCGAGTACAACCTCGCGGAGAAGAAGGTCGTGCCCGGGAGCGAGGCCGAGATCCCGGACGGCCCGGGCCCCGGCGTCCCCGAGGGCGCGTACGGCCTCGCGGCGTACGGCGGCAAGATCTACATCGGCACGTACGTCGAGGCCGCCCTCTACAGCTACGACCTGGCCACCCGCCAGGTGAAGCACCTGAAGACCTTCGGGGGCGAGGGCGACTTCATCTGGAGCCTCGCCGCGGCCTCCGACGGGACGCTCTACGCGGGCACCTACAACGACGGCAAGGTGTACGAGTACAAGCCCTCGACCAACGCCGTCCGTGACTTCGGCGTACTCGCCACGGGTGAGCGCTACGTCCGGTCCCTGGACGTCGACGACACCAACGTCTACGCCGGCCTGCTCGACACGAAGAAGATGGTCGCCATCAACCGGTCCACCGGCGCCGTCCGCGTTCTGGCCCAGGGCGGCACCGGCTTCACCACGGTCTCCGTCGGCCGGACCCGCGTGCGCGGTACCAGCGGCAGCACGCTGTACGACGTGAAGACCGACGGCACCGATCTCCGGACGGTTCCGATCAAGAGCCCCGAGGGGAACGACGAGTCGGCTGACATGGTCACCCTCGCCCCGGACTACACGATGTACATGTCGACCCGTCCGGACGGCAACGTCTACGAGTACAAGACGACCTACACGGAACCCAAGCACCTGGGCAAGCCGGTACCCCAGGACGAGACCCGCGGCCTCTCCGTGAACGGCACCACCCTCACCGGGTTCGCCGGCTTCGGCAAGGTCTGGCAGATGGACATCACCACCGGCCAGTCGTCCTTCACCAAGCTGAAGGACGCCGGGTTCAGCGAGGGCGCGGAGCGCCCCCAGTCCATCCTGCGCGCCTCCGACGGCATGGTGTGGGTCGGCGGCCACTTCATCATGAACGTCCACGCGCCCGACGGCGGCAAGCAGTTCATCGAGATCCCCGGTGAAGCCAAGACGCTGGTGGAGCGCAACGGCAAGATCTACTCGGCGCTGTACCCCAGCGGCCGCATCATCATGATCGACCCGGCGGCGACCGACCCGGTGACGGGGGCGAAGACGTACCCGGTCAGCATCGTCGGCCAGCTCCCCAGCGGTCAGCAGCGGCCGTGGGACATGGAGTACGACGCCGCCCGCGACCGGATCCTCGTGGCGACCGCTCCGCTCGGCACCGGCCTGCAGGGCGAGCTGAGCGTCTTCAGGTTCCCCGACCCGACCGCGACGGAGCCGGCGGAGACGCCCGACTCGTTCCCCGTCGTCACCAACGAGAGCCTGATGAGCCTCACCGTGGGCACGGACGGCACCGTCTACGTCGGCACCGACGTGCGCGGCGGTGGCGGCGCACCGTCCACCTCGTGGAACACCGCTGCCAGCATCGCCGCCTTCGACGCCGACTACGTCGACCCGACGACCGGCAAGAAGGGCAAGCTCCTCTGGGCGAAGGACCCCTATACGGCGGACGGCTACGACACCCTGCAGGACATCACGATCCACAACAACGTCCTGTACGGCGTCTACAAGCGCATCCCCGTCCCCACCGATGCGGTGCCGAATCCGCCGCGCTGGTTCGCCATGGACCTGTCCACCAGCACCCGCCCGATCGTCAAGCAGGGCTCCCTGCCCGGCTACGGTGAGGTCCAGGTGCACAACGACACGGTCTTCGCCTCGACCTTCTTCAACGGCGACGTCCACCAGATCGGCCCCGGCCTCACCCAGGCCAAGCACCTCGCCACCGCCCTCGACGACGAGTGGTACACCAACCCCCAGCTCGCCTTCATCCCGGGCACCTGGAAGGCCTACGGCCTGGTCGGCCGCAAGCTGGCCACGCTGCGGCTCGACCCGTCCTGCCCCAAGGTGACCGGCCCCTTCCCCTCCTGAGCCGAACGGGCGGGGCCGTCGGTGACGGCCCCGCCCCGTCCCGTACCGGCCCTACGCCTCCAGCACCGCACAGTCTCGCGGAACACTGCGATGGGCTTGTGACCACGTTGGTACAGGGCGCGCAGGGGGCTGGAGCGCGCGTTGAGCACCCCGCCCGTTCCCTGGGATGCCCGGGCCGGCTGGCCTGAACGTCCCATTCGATCCGTGACCTCTGACGGTGGCGATAGGCTCGTACGGGGGTGCGGCACCGGCGAGTTCGGCATGCCCGTCACCTGCCGCGATGGCGGGGCGGGCGGGCCGCTTCCCTTTCCAGTCAGATGAGAACAGGGAGTTGTCGTTGTCCATCCGCCGAACCATCGCCGCTACCGCCTCCACGGCGGCGGCCGCCGCCGTCCTCGTCTTCCCGGGCACCGCCCAGGCGTCCGACATGCAGATATGTGGCGTGTTCTCCGACGGACTGCTCCATTGCCGGAACTCCGCCCCGACGTCCGTGCGCAGTTCCCCCTACACCACCGACAGCTGGCAGGTCGACACTCTGCGCACCACATACAGCTGGTTCATCTGCTGGAGGTCGGGTGACCTCCACTCGGGCGGCAACCACACCTGGTACAAGACCGTCGGCGACGACCACGGTGCCACGGGCTGGGTGCCGGCGTCCGCCGTGTACACCAGCTCCGCGTTCGACCTCAACCCCGGTTACCACGGCCTGCGTCCCTGCTGACGGCACGCCGGCTTCGAGGCGGGTCGAACTCGCCCCCGAACAGCTCGACGTCTTCAGGGAGCTGGGCGTCGAGGGGCACGACATCGTCATCGTCCGGCCGCTGAGCCGGGCCGCACGAGGCCCCGGGATTCATGACTTCCCAGGCCCCGCGCTGTCTTGGAAGCGCCCGGTTCTCACGTGTCCATGACCCATGCGATGAGGCTCCGGGCTCCGCGGCGCTGGGCACCAGGCGGAGGCCGGGTCGGCAGTCGCGGCCGGTGTTGCCGTCGAGGGAGGCGGCGACGCCGGCGGCCGGCGAGTCAGAGTGGAGGATCTCGAGCAACTGGTGGCTGTCGGCCGTAGCTCCATCGCCGAGCTGACCGTGGGTGCTGTGGCCGCACGCGTAGACGCGACCGCCTTTGACGGCGAGGACGTGGTGAGCGCCCGCCGCAGGCTTGCTGCCGCCCAGTATCTCAAGGAATAGAGCCCTCCGCCGAAGGGGCGGACCCCGGGCGGCCCGCGGGCCGACCTCCTGGATCGATCCCAGAGCTACGGCGGGCGCAGCGGTTCGGCTGGGCCCTGGTGGCGCGGGCTCTTCATCCAGCCTGTGAGCCGAGATCGATTGTCAGTGGTGGGTGAGAAGGTAGGAACATCGAGCCGGAAAGAGGGGGAGCTGTCATGTCCGGAAGTCAGAACTACATCAACCACGTCGCTCTTGTGTTGGATGCAAGTTCGTCCATGTCGCGGCTGAGCCGCAAGGTCGTCGAAGTCGCCGACCAGCAGATTGAATATCTGGCCCGTCGATCGAGGGAACTGGACCAGGAAACGCGCGTCACGGTGTACGTCTTCGCGGACAAGGTGGAGTGCGTCATCTATGACAAGGACGTGCTGCGGATGCCGTCGCTGAAGCAGTTGTACCGGGTCGGCGGAATGACAGCTCTGCTGGCGGCCGCGTTGAAGTCGCAGCGGGAGCTGGCGCAGACGGCCCAACTGTACGGCGACCACAGCTTCCTGACGTTCGTACTGACCGACGGGCAGGAGAACGCGAGTCATCGCTGCCCGGACTCCCCTACCGGGGATCCGCGCGAACTGGTGCAGGCCGTGGCCCAGATGATCGAGACGCAGGAGGACAACTGGACGCTGGCCGTCCTCGTGCCGGACCAGATGGGGAAGCGCGAGGCCATGCAGTGCGGTTTCCCGAAGGACAACATCGCCATTTGGGATGCCACGAGCACGCAGGGTCTTGAGGAGGCCGGGCAGGTCATTCAGCAGGCGACCGAGAAATTCATGGTGGGCCGCTCCAAGGGAATCCGGGGCTCGCGCGCGGTGTTCTCCACGGGTGCCGAGACTGTCAACAAGGACACCATCAAGGCAGCCGGTCTCGCCCCGGCGAATCCGTCCGAATACCAGCTGATTCCGGTAGCGCGTGACGCGGCGATACGGGAGTGGGTCATCGAATCGGGACACACGTACCGCACCGGTTGTGCGTTCTATCAGCTGAGCAAGTCGGAGAAGATCCAGGCGCGGAAGCGGATCGCGGTGCTGGAGAAGAAGACGGACCGGGTGTACACGGGACCGGAGGCCCGAGCCCTGCTCGGCCTGCCGGACACGGAAGTACGCGTCAAGCCGGACCACAACGACGACTTCACGATCTTCGTGCAGAGCACCAGCGTGAACCGGAAACTGGTACCGCACACGCGGCTGCTGCTGATGATGAGCTGACATCCGGGAAGCCCCGCCGGTCCGACCGGCCCGGCGGGGCGCTTCGCATTCAGCACTCTGTGCCAGTGCGCAGGCAGGTCCAGAAAACCTGCTTCTCGTATCCGGCTCAGCGGTCGCGCAGTAGGACGACCTCCACGGCCGTACGATCCGCGGGGGCTTTGCCGGCGTGTGACACGGGCGCCCCCGACCGGCCCGCCGCCGGGTTCCTGCTCCAGGTTCGCCGATGGCGGCCGCGAGGAGGAGCGCGCCCTGGTGGGGCACGCTCCTGTTGATGGGGTTGCCCCCGGGGACTACATGGCCTCTCACGGCTTGGACTGGTTCAGCCGGACCCGCCCCGCGACCTTTCCTGACCTGCGAGGCCCCGGGAGGTGAAGCTCCTATCGGTCGTGAAGCTGTTCGGTGGTCGCTGCGGGGCGGTGCTCCGTCTCCAGGCGCCGTGCACCGTGGCGGCGTGCTTCAGCCCATGGTTGAGCCTTCCCGGAACGGCATCAGTCCGGTGATTCATCCTGTGGCCGACCGGACCCGATGGGAGGGAACCGACCCCATGGCCCTGAGCAGCGCTGACTCCGTACCCCTGGGTGGTATGGGCGCGCCCTATCGGGGCGTGAACGTCGCCAGGGCGGGCACCTGCGGGTTCCCGAAGGAGGTCACCATGAGCAGTTACAGTCACCACCACGTCTCCAGGGATCAGGAAACCGCGGAGCGTTTCCGGCATGCGCTTCACGACGAGTTGTTGACCCTTCCGATGCTCCTCGCGGCCCTCGCTCTCACCCTCGGCCCGTTCGTCTCTCAGCTCGGCCCCAAGGACGCTCAGGTGAACGAGGCGATGGTCGGCCTGATCCTGCTGTTCGTGGTGGGCCGCCGTCTCTACCGGGGCAGCGGGCTCCGCTCCGACCTGGTGGTCGCCGTGCTGGGGGCCTGGATGATCGTTTCCCCCTTCCTGCTGGACCTGCAGAACACCGCCGTGGCGGAGGGAAACAGGATCCTGGACCTGACCGCGGGCAGCCTTCTCGTCGTCTTCGCCGGGGCTTCTATGCTGACGATGAGGAAACAGAGGGACAACGGGGACCACGGCCCGGCGGCTCCACGATGACACGGGTGTCCATGTTGCCTGAAGGCGCCAGGCCCGCCAGCTTGGGATCTGAAGGCAGAACCCGATCGTGATGGTGAGGACATGGACGATGCCGCGTTCGGCCGACTGCTGACGAGACTGCTGGCCGATGCCCACCGGTGCGGCCCCGATGATCTCCCCTCGCTGCTGCGGGGCGCCGCTCGTTCCATGGGCCTGCTGGACGCGACGATCTTCGTGGCGGACATCCAACAGAATCTGCTGGCTCCCCTGCCCGACGGGCCGGGCCCGTCGGCATCGGACGAAGCCCGGCCGAGCCTCGCGGTCGACGGCACACTCGCCGGGTGGGCCTACCGCACCGAGTCCCTGAGGATCACGTCCGGGGACGACCTGACGATCTGGCTGCCCCTGGTCGACGGGATCGAACGGATCGGCGTCATCCGCCTCATGGCGCCCCACCTGGACGCTTCCACTCTGGACCAGTGCAAGACGCTGGCCTCCCTGACCGGACAGCTGGTGCACTCCAAGGCCGAGTACAGCGACACGATCCTGCACACCGCCCGTACCCGGCCGATGACCATGCAGGCCGAGCTGGCCTGGGCCTTCATGCCTCCCCGGACCATCGGCAACGACCGCGTCACCTCCAGTGCCGTTCTGGAACCCGCGTACGAGATCGGCGGCGACGCCTTCGACCACAGCCTCACCGCCGACACGCTGCATGTGAGCGTCGTCGACGCCATGGGGCACGACCTGGCCTCCGGACTGTCCGCCGCCGTCGCCATGGCCGGCTGCCGCTCCACCCGCCGCGCCGGCGGCAGCCTCACCGACATCACCACGGCGGTCGACGATGCCCTCAACCGGTGGCTGCCCGAGCGGTTGCTGACCGCCGTCTTCGCCGACCTCGACCTCCATACCGGGGTTCTCACCTGGGTCAACCGCGGACATCCCCCTCCGCTGATCATCCGTCGGCAGCGCGTCGTGCCCGGAGCCCTCAAGCGCGCCTCCCAGCTACCCCTGGGGCTCGCTCCCGAGGTCTCCAGCCCCGCGAGCACCATCCATCAGGTCCAGCTCCAACCCGGCGACCGCGTCCTCATCCACACCGACGGCGTCACGGAAGCCCGGTCCAGCACCGGCGAACAATTCGGGGAGCAACGCCTGATCGACACCATCGTCCGCGCCACCTCCGCCGGCGAGCCGGCATCAGAAGCGCTCCGTCGCCTCATCCACACCATCCTCGACCATCACCGCGACCACCTGACCGACGACGCCACCATCCTCCTGGCCGAATGGCACCCCCACGTATCGGCTCCCGGCCCCCGCTCCAGCCTGGTGGACAGCGGCCAGAACACCGAGCTGGGGCGGGACGGCGGGACGGCCGCCTGATGACGATCACGTCGCCGGCCGCTCACCATGCGGTCACCATTCGGGATGGACGTCGTGGCTGTCGTAGCGGATGCCGGTGGCGGTGATCCAGGGCCGGAAGCGGCCTGGGCCAGTGTGCTCGTGGGCGTAGGTGACCGGTTCGTCGCTGTCGTCGGTGACGATGACGGCCCCGGTCTTCTGTGCGCTGCGCAGCGCGTGGGTCCACAACCGGCCGCGATGACCGGTGCGATAGTCGGGGATCTTGCACTGGGACATCGGGTTCCGCCTCGGAGCTGTTGAGTATCGGCCTGTCCATAGGCGAGCAGGCGTGCGGCGGATGCCGAACAGAGCGCTATACCCGTTCTACGGTCTTTCGAACTGATGCACGCGCTCCTGCGACCTGTCGCTTTGCAGAGTGCCGTCGCGCGCGGCCAACCAGGTCCGTTCGGCGACCGCCTGGTTGTGGCGGCTGTCGCCGCTCACAGGGCGTAGCCCCTTGATCGCATGAATGGCCGACATTCGGTCGGCGACGGTGAAGTGGCGGGCGAGGACGGTCAGGCGGGCGGCGAGAGTCGCCGCCCGGTTCGGGTCGAGCGGGGGGTGCGGGCGGGCCGCCGCCGACAGGTCCCGGCGGGGCGGCGGGGATGCGGGCGTGCCCGCCGCCGAACAGGCTCCCGGGGTGCGGCCGCGGTAACTGAGGGAGCTTTTCGTTGAGATGCCGCCACGCCGCCGCCACGCCGGGTTGAGCGTCTCTTCCCTACACAGGTGCCGCGTCCCCGGCCGGTGCCTGCTCAGGCCGCGTCGGCGGAACGGCCTGAAGGTGTCGGGCGGCCTCCGCGGCGGTGTAGGAGGAGGCGAAGGTGAACGCGCGCGGGGACGGTCCGTTCGCCCGCAGGTCGGCCAGCCGCTCCAGGGCCTCGCCGACGGTCGGGAGGTGACCGGCGGGGACCCACCAGAGCACCATGTAGGCCTCGACGTGGCGCTCGAACCACTCGCGGCGCCGCCGCATCACCTCCAAGTGGCCGCTGCGGTAGGTGAAGTCCCACAGGGCCTCCCGGGACTCCCACACCGACAGGTTGACGATGACGTTCTCACCCGCCGGGCGCAGGCCGGTGGCGTCGGCGGCTCCCTCCTCGGCGAGCCGCCACACGAAGCCGGGCGTGCCGTCGGCGGCGGCGTTGACCGGGTCGAGCATCTCGACGAACGGCGCCATGCGCGGGTCGTCGAGGGGGTGGCGGAGCGTGGCGACGTTGAGCTCGGCGAGGTGGGCGGCATGCACGGATGCGGTCATGGCCACATCCCAGCACGGCCCGCTTTTCTATGTCAATCAGAATTGTTTTTAGAAACCTGGACCACCACGCAGCACTCCCCCGGCCGGGCGTCCATGCGGGCTCGGACGGGACCGTCCGTGCCGAGCAGCCCCTCCAGCAGTGCGAGATTCATGCCGCAGACGAGCGGCGGGAAGCGTTCGGCGACGGCATGGAAGGGGCAGTTGCGCATACGGACGACGCGTGCAGCCGCCCCGGTCGCCCCCTCGGCATCTTCCAGGTGCGGTTCGTAGCCGCGGGCGGCCAGGATCTCCATGGCCTCCTCCAGGCCGCCGCAGGGCGCCGCCGAGCCGCGTAGAGCCTCACCCCGGCGGTGTGCGGCCGCGCAGAGCCCGGCGTCCAGCCCGGCCTGCTCGGCAGCTTCGGCGAGCAGCTCGGCGGCCGTGCGGTAGTCGCGGGCGGGCAGCGACACCGCCCGCTCCGTCCGCGCCCGTGTGTACACCTTGGCGGGACGGCCCGCTCCCGGCCCGGAGCGGCCCGTCAGGCGGCGGCTTCCGCTCTCCAGCAGCCCTGCCTCGGTCAGCCTGTCCAGATGGTGCGCGGCGAGCGTGCGCGCCACTCCGGCCGCCTCGGCGGCCTCATTGCGGCCGACCTCGCGCCCCTGCGCCACCACGTACTCGTACAGGCGGCGTCGCACTGGATCCTGCAATGCCGCGATCGCGTCGATGTCCTCCATCCGCCCATTCTAGGAACGACAAAGGTTGGAGATAGAAAAGCGGAACGACCCCGGCTATGCCGCTTCGTTCGAACGCGCCCGCGCCCTGGCCCGCCTCCAGCACTCCCCGACTTCCCGTCTCCGCCCACCGTGCCCGTCTCCGGGCTTCCCTGACACGCGACCACCGCCTCACCGCCAGGGCCGCGGCCACGCCATGGATCAAGCACGGCTCCAGCCAGGCCGAGACACACCCGTCCCCGGGCGACACCGGCGGGCGGGGTAGTGCCCTCGCCCCCCGTAGTCGGCGCGGCAACCTTTCCGTCCGTCGTGGCGACCAGGCAGTGACCCGGCCCTCCCGGCACGGGTGCCCCACCCCCCACGGACGGAAATGGAACAGCACATGAGTGAGATACGCGGAAAGGCCCGGCACCGCAGGCGTCGCACGGCGCTGGTGGCCGGGGTGCCGGTGGCACTGGCCGCCGCGGGAGTCATGGCGTACGGCGCGGTGTTCGGGATGTTCGGGGCGGATGCCCGGCCGGAGGCCGGCGCGGCCTCCGCTCCCGCCTGGGCCACCGAGGCCGCGGACGGATTCGCGTCGGTCGACGCGCTCGGCCAGAACGGGACGTACGGCGGGCGGGGCGGGCGGACCGTCACCGTGCGGACCCTCGCCGAACTGGAGCGGTACGCGACCGCCCCGGAGCCGTACGTCGTCGTGGTGGCCGGGACGATCGACGTGAGCCCCAAGGGGCGGGAGATCAAGGTCGCCTCCGACAAGACGATCGTCGGCTCGGGCACTTCCGGTCACATCGTCGGCGGCGGCTTCTTCCTCGGCCAGGGCGTCCACAACGTCATCATCAGGAACCTGACCATCCGCGACTCGTACGAGGGCGTCTGGAACGACAAGGACCACGACTGGGACGCCGTCCAGATGGACGGGGCCCACCACGTATGGATCGACCACAACGATCTGCGGCACATGGCCGACGGGCTGATCGACAGCCGCAAGGACACCACGTACGTGACGGTCTCCTGGAACCGGCTGAGCAACAACAACAAGACCTTCGGGATCGGCTGGACGCCGAACGTGACGGCCGACCTGACCATCCATCACAACTGGTTCCGCGAGACCGAGCAGCGCAATCCGTCCACGGACAACGCGGCTCACGCGCATCTCTACAACAACTACCTCCAGGACGACCCGGGGACGGACATCTCCTCGTCCTACGGCAACTACGCCCGCGGGAAGACCCGGATGGTCCTGGAGCACAGCTACTTCCAGGGCGTGCGCAACCCGGTGATCAAGGACGCCACGGCCGCACTGGTGCAGCGCGGCAACCTCTTCTCGGGTACCAGCGGCCGTAACGAGAGCGGCGGGACGGCGTTCGACCCGCGGGCGTACTACCCCTACACACCGGACCGGGCGTCCGACGTGCCGGCGCTCGTCAAGGCCGGGGCCGGACCGCGGGCGTCCCTCGGCACGGCGTCCGCCAGGGCCGCGGCGGGCACCCTGGACGTGGCCAAGGACGGCAGCGCCCCGTACACGAGCGTGCAGAAGGCCGTCGACGCGGTGCCCGCCGGCAACCGCTCCCGGGTCGTGATCCGGATCGCGCCGGGCACCTACCGGGAGACGGTACGGATCCCGGCGAACAAGCCGTTCGTCACCCTCCAGGGCACGGGCGCGAGCCGCAAGGACACGGTGATCGTGCAGGGCAACGCCTCCGGTACGCCCAAGCCGGACGGGTCGGGGACGTACGGCACCGCCGGCAGCGCCACCGTCGCCGTGGAGGCCGATGACTTCCAGGCCCGTAACCTCACCGTCTCCAACGACTTCGACGAGGCGCGCAACCAGCAGCTCAGCGGGCACCAGGCGGTCGCACTGCGTACGGCGGCCGACCGGGTCGTGCTCGACGGCGTCATCGTCACCGGCGACCAGGACACCCTGCTGCTTGACACGGCCGCCAAGGACAGGACGGGCCGGGTGTACGTCACGAACTCCTACGTCGTCGGGAACGTGGACTTCGTCTTCGGGCGCGCCACCGCGGTCGTGGACAGGTCCGTCCTCACGCTGAAGAAGCGCTGGGACGGCACCTCGGCCGGTTACGTCACCGCCCCGAGCACTCCGGCCGGGCGCAAGGGCTTCCTGATCACCCGCTCCACGGTGAACGGTGACGTGGCCGCCGGGAGCTTCCACCTCGGCCGGCCCTGGCACGCGGGCGGCGACGTCACTCTCGATCCGCAGACCACGGTCCGTCAGTCCACCCTCGGCGCGGGGGTGAAGGCCGCTCCATGGACCGACATGGGCGGATTCTCCTGGCGGGAGGACCGTTTCGCCGAGTACCGCAACACCGGCCCCGGCGCGGGCGCCGCTCACCGGGACCGGCCCCAGCTGACGGACGCCCAGGCCGCCGAGCAGGAAAACGCGGACTGGCTGGGCGACTGGACGCCCTGACCGTTCCGGGCACGGGCCCTGCCCCGCTCGCCGACCGAGTCGGCGAGCGGGGCAAGGTGATCGGCATCGACCGTGATCCTGCCGACGCCGGCCCAGGCTCGGGAGCGCACCAACGGACGGCGGGCCGGAGGGAACCGGAACCGCGGGACGCGTGTAGAGAGTGGGCCGCCGCGGGCCGTTCGCCGGCAAGGCTCGCGGGAGCTACTCCGGTGCCCAGTCGGCCTTCGGCCAGTCGTACTCGCTGAAACCGTCCGGCAGCTTGCCGCAGGGAGCGTAGGCGCTCACGGCGAAGGTTCCCGTGGGCCGGTACCAGTCCACATCCACCTTGTCGCCGGTCTCGGGGTGCTCGAACCGGAAGCCCCGGTCGGAGATGTTCTCGCTGGTGAGCTTCCAGCCGTGACGCGCCAGGCGCAGGCGGGTGCGGTCCTGGGCGGAACGGGCCGTGGCCTCCGGTACGTTCGTCACCCGCCACGACAGCTCGAAGCTGCGCACGTCTCTGCGGCCCCTGTCGATGTGGGCGATGGACCTCAGGCCGCGGTAGGAGCAGGTGCCCGTCTCCACCCGGGAGGGGGCGGCGGGGATTCCGGGCAGAGCCGCCTCGTCGTACACCCGCTGCGCCTCCACCTTGAGCCGTGCGGCGACTCGATCGGGGTCGCTCGCGGGGTACGGCGTGCCGTTCCACACACGATGGCCGGCCACGCCGGCACCCACGGCGAGCAGGCCGCAGGCGAACCACAGGATCGCGCGGGCGGGACGACTCCTCGGAACAGAACTCATGATCCGGAGCGTAGGAGGCCGACGCCGCGCCCCGCGTGGGCGCGGCTACTCAGCTGTGGGGTGAGTAGCGCGCGTCACCACCAACGGAGTCGCCGGGCTGCCGTTGACCTTGGCCGGTTCGCCCTCGTCGCGACGCCGAAGGAGGCGAATTCATAGGGGTGTTCGGCGAGCCCGTCCCCCGGCTGCGCCTCGCCGGCGCTGTGTCGGGGCGCGACGCGGCAGTCGTTCACGCGCAGCAGGAGCTCCCCGAGTGGGAACCGCAGGCGTCCTCCGACTGGGGGGCGACACCGGCACCGGTGCCGGCTGCCGTGTGGGTGGTGGGTGCGCAGCAGCCCTTGCCGTGCCAGGCGTCGCGGCCCTCCTTGACCGCGATGGCGGCGATGACGAGGGCGGCGATCGGGTCGGCCCAGGACCAGCCGAGGGTGGCGTTGAGGATCAGGCCGACGAGGAGGACGGCGGAGAGATAGGTGCACAGCAGGGTCTGTTTGGAGTCCGCGACGGCGCTGGCGGAGCCGAGTTCGTTCCCGGCGCGGCGCTGGGCGGCGGAGAGGAACGGCATGATCGCCAGTGACAGTGCGGCGAGCACGATGCCGGGGATCGAGCGGTCGGCCTCACCGGCTCCGGCCAGCGCGCGGACGGCGTCGACGCTCACGTAGGCGGCCAGGGCGAAGAAGGAGACGGCGATGATCCGCAGCGTGGTCCTCTCCCGGGCTTCGCGCGCGGCGTGGTCGCGGGCGGAGAACTGCCAGGCGACCGCGGTCGCGGAGGAGACCTCGATGACGGAGTCCAGGCCGAAGCCGACCAGCGCGGTGGAGGAGGCCAGGGTGCCGGCGGTGATCGCGACCACGGCCTCGATGACGTTGTAGGCGATCGTCGCGGCGACCAGCAGCCGTATCCGCCGGGTGAGCGCGTCGCGGCGGGCCGGGGAGGGCCCGACCGATATCGCGGTCATCATCAGCAGCAGCCCTTCGTCGCGGCGTCCGGGCAGGTCTTGTCCGACTCGACCGCGACCACGGAGGTCAGCAGGTGGTCCAGGGCGTGACCGAGCCGGGGGTCGGCGAGTTCGTAGCGGGTGCGGCGCCCGTCGGGGACGGTCACGACGAGGCCGCAGTCGCGGAGGCAGGCGAGGTGGTTCGACAGTCGTGTACGGGAGACGCCGAGCGCGTCGGCGAGGTCGGCCGGGTAGGCCGGCGCCTGGCGCAGGGTGAGCAGGATCCGGCAGCGGATCGGGTCGGCGAGCGCGCGGCCGAAGCGGGCCAGCACGTCGATGTCGGAGGCAACGGTCAGCACCCCCCGACAGTACATCGAAAGCTGAATTCAGGAAAGTATGGATTCACTGGGCGGCGACGCGGTGTGGTCGGCCCCATGCCGTGAGCCCTGGGCGACGACGCCCAGGGCCCAACTACGTGGCGCTTCACGTGTCCTGGCAGTCGCACCCCACCGTCAGCGGCAGGCGGCCGTGTCGTCCGACGCGCCCGGGTACGCTGCGGTCCGTACCTGGCCGAAGTTGGTCACGAACGCGTCGTACACCGAAGGCGTCGTGATGCGCAGCATCGCCTCGTCGTTGTCGCGCAGCGCCGGACCGCTCCAGTTGTGGCTGCCGGTGAAGACCAGCCTCTCCCTCGCCCCCGCGTACATCCCGTCGATCATCAGGTTCTTCGAGTGCAACGCCATGGCCCGCGCCGTGCCGGTGCCGGTGCCCGTGCCCGTGCCGCGAAGAGCGTGACCGGGTGCGGGAGGCCAGGGCGCCGCCTCGGTCAGGCGCCGACGTAGGCCGCGAGGTGCTCGCCGGTGAGGGTCGAGCGGGCGGTGACGAGGTCGGCGGGTGTGCCCTCGAAGACGATCCGGCCGCCGTCGTGGCCGGCGCCCGGGCCGAGGTCGATGATCCAGTCGGCGTGTGCCATGACCGCCTGGTGGTGCTCGATGACGATGACCGACTTGCCGGAGTCGACGAGCCGGTCGAGCAGGCCGAGGAGCTGCTCGACATCGGCGAGGTGAAGGCCGGTGGTCGGCTCGTCGAGGACGTACACGCCGCCCTTGTCGGCCATGTGGGTGGCCAGCTTGAGCCGTTGCCGCTCGCCGCCGGACAGTGTGGTGAGCGGCTGGCCGAGGCTGATGTAGCCGAGCCCGACGTCGGCGAGCCGGCGGAGGATGCCGTGCGCGGCCGGTGTGCGCGCCTCGCCGGCGCCGAAGAACTCCTCGGCCTCGGTCACCGACATCGCGAGCACCTCGCTGATGTCGCGGCCGCCGAAGTGGTACTCGAGGACCGACGCCTGGAACCGCTTCCCCTCGCACTCCTCGCAGGGGGTGGCGACGCCCGCCATCATCGCCAGGTCCATGTAGATGACGCCGGCGCCGTTGCAGGTGGGGCAGGCGCCCTCGGAGTTGGCGCTGAACAGCGCCGGCTTCACGCCGTTGGCCTTCGCGAACGCCTTGCGGATCGAATCGAGCAGTCCGGTGTACGTCGCCGGGTTGCTCCGCCTGGAGCCGCGGATCGGAGCCTGGTCGATCGACACCACACCCTCGCCGACGGGGATCGAACCGTGGACGAGCGAGCTCTTGCCGGAGCCGGCGACGCCGGTGATGACGGTGAGCACCCCGAGCGGGATGTCGACGTCGACGTCACGGAGGTTGTTCGCCGTCGCGCCGCGGATCTCCAGCGTGCCGGTGGGCTCGCGCACCGTCTTCTTGAGAGTGGCCCGGTCGTCGAAATGGCGTCCGGTGACGGTGCCGGCCGCCCGCAACCCCTCGACGGTGCCTTCGAAGCAGACGGCGCCTCCCGCCGTACCGGCGCCGGGGCCGAGGTCGACGATGTGGTCGGCGATCGCGATCGTCTCCGGCTTGTGCTCCACGACGAGCACCGTGTTGCCCTTGTCCCGCAGCCGCAGCAGCAGGTCGTTCATCCGCTGGATGTCGTGGGGGTGCAGGCCGATGGTGGGCTCGTCGAAGACGTAGGTGACGTCGGTGAGCGAGGAGCCGAGATGGCGGATCATCTTGACGCGCTGTGCCTCGCCGCCCGACAGCGTGCCCGACGGACGGTCGAGCGAGAGATAGCCGAGACCGATCTCCACGAACGAGTCGAGGGAGTGCCGCAACGCGGTGAGCAGCGGCGCCACCGACGGCTCCTTGAGACCGCGGACCCATTCGGCCAGGTCCCGGATCTCCATCGCGCAGGCGTCGGCGATGCTGATCTTCTTGATCTTCGACGACCGGGCGGCCTCGTTGAGCCGGGTGCCGTCACAGTCCGGGCACGTGGCGAAGGTGACCGCCCGCTCCACGAACGCCCGGATGTGCGGCTGCATCGACTCCTTGTCCTTGGACAGGAACGTCTTCTGGATCTTCGGGATCAGCCCCTCGTAGGTGAGGTTGATCCCGTTGATCTTCACCTTGGTCGGCTCGCGGTAGAGGAAGTCGTACCGCTCCTTCTTGGTGTACCTGCGGATCGGCTTGTCCGGGTCGAAGAAGCCCGACTCGGTGATGACCCGCACCACCCAGCCGCCCCCGGTGTACGTGGGGATGGTGAACGGGTCCTCCGCGAGCGACTTGGAGTCGTCGTAGAGCTGGGTGAGGTCGATGTCGGAGACCGTGCCCCGGCCTTCGCAGTGCGTGCACATGCCGCCGGTACGGCTGAAGGTCACCTTCTCGGTCTTGGTCTTCTCGGCGCCGCGGTCGACCGTGAGGCCGCCGCTCGCCGAGACCGAGGCGACGTTGAAGGAGTACGCGCCGGGCGGGCCGATGTGCGGTCTGCCGAGCCTGCTGAAGAGGATGCGCAGCATGGCGTTGGCGTCGGTGGCGGTGCCGACCGTGGAGCGGGGGTCGGCGCCCATCCGCTGCTGGTCGACGGTGATCACGGTCGTGAGGCCGTCCAGGACGTCGACCTCGGGACGCGCAAGCGTGGGCATGAAGCCCTGGACGAAGGCGCTGTAGGTCTCGTTGATCAGCCGCTGCGACTCCGCGGCGATCGTGTCGAACACCAGCGAGCTCTTGCCGGAGCCGGAGACGCCGGTGAACACCGTCAGCCGACGCTTCGGGATCTCGATGCTGACGTCCTTGAGGTTGTTCTCGCGCGCACCGTGCACGCGGATCAGGTCATGGCTGTCAGCGGCGTGCGGCGCAGGCGACCGGGGGGCCGTCCTCTTGGCCTTGCTCATCGTGTCTCCCTCTCTCGGACGTGGCCGCCTTCGCGGTCTCCGTCGGCGTCGCCCGGCTGGATCCGCCCAGCTTCGAACAGTCCGTCCGGTTCCGCATCGTCGGCACGGTCGCGGTGATCGTCCGCTGTCCACGTCCACCTGATCGGTGGTGTCGGGCGACCTTACTGCGCGGGCGTACAGGGGACGGTGGAGAATTTCACTCCGGGTCCGCGTCGGGGGTGGCCGATCGCGCCAACGAGGCGATGAGGTGCTCGAGCGCGGCGGTGGCGACGGCGCCGGTGGCGGCGACCTCGGGCACGACACCGACGGCCGAGCGGCGCAGTTCGACCCAGCCGAGGTAAGCGGCGTACGTGGTGACCGCCTGGCGCCTGGCCAGTGCGGACGCCATGCCGAGGTCGGTGTAGAGGTCGGTGAGATAGGCGATGCGCCGCTCGGTGACCCGGCGGAGGACCGGGGCGACGGCCGGGTGGTCGGCATGGGCCACGATCGCGGGCTCCAGGCCGGCGATGTCCTCCTCTCCCAGGGCGGTGGTGAACAGGGCGGCGAGCCGCCGCAGGGGATCGGTGATGTCGCCCAGTTCGGCGATCAGGGCCGCCGTGTGCTGCTGCTCCCACATTTCCAGAGCGGCCGTCAGGAGTGCGTCGCGATGCTTGAAGTGCCAGTAGAAGCTTCCCCGGGTCGCCCCCAGCTCGCCCGCGAGCGCGTTGACCGATACGGCGGCGACTCCGCCGCGTGCCATCGCGCGCAGCGCCGCGATCGACCAGTCCTGGGGGGTGAGTTGCCTTCTCGCCATGTCCGTACAGTACTGTATGGTCACATCCATACAGGGGTGTACGGAGCGATAGGGGAACGCGATGACGCTGACGAGAATCGCCGGTGGGGCGGCCGCGGTCGGCCTCGGCGCGGCGGGGGCGCTGCACGGGATCTGGACCTTCTCTCCCTGGCCGCTGACCAGCCGTGCCGAGTTCGCCCGTACGGTCGTGGGCGTCGCCGAAGCGGACCTGCCCTCACCGGAGTTGACGGCCGCGGTCGCGGTGGCGCTCGGTGCGGCCTCCTACGCTGTCGCGGCTCAGGCCTCCCTGGTCCCGCGGGTGGGGTCAGGGCCTCTGGTTCGCCGGGGCGTATGGGGTGTGGCGGGCGTGCTGCTTCTGCGAGGCGCGGCTGGTCTCGTGTCGTCCGGCCTGACCAGCCGACCGAGCGACTTCACCCGCTGGGACGTGGCGCTGTACTCCCCGCTGTCTCTGGCGCTGGGTGGACTCACGGCGTACGTCGCCGCATCCACTCGCGCTCCTCGCGGCCAGGACCGGCGCACCGAGGTCACGCGGCCGGCGTCGCCCTCCCCCGTACGGGGCGCATGATGCGGACGGGGCACGCCATGAGGTCCCGGACACCGGACGAATCGAGGACGTCGACGATGACCCGGTGGATTCCGCGACTGGTGATCGCTCTGACGGCGGTGCACTTCGCGGTCTCCCTGATCGCCTCCAGCACGTTCGACGATGTGGCCCGCGACGGATTCTGGAACGCCGTCCCGGGAGATCCGCGGCGCGAGTACGAGATGTGGTTCTTCCTGGCGGGGTTCGGCCTCCTGGCTCTCGGGACACTGAGCCGGCGCGTCGTCCGTGACACGGGAAGGCTCCCGGCGCAGCTGGGCTGGTATCTGCTCGCCATCGGTGTGCCGCTGCAGATCCTCTATCCCGTCTCCGGTGCTCCCGGACTGATCGTGCTCGGGGTCCTGGCCCTGATCGCGGCCCGGCGGGACGGCGCGGCGGACCGTCGCGAGGGCGCTCGCCGGCGTGCTGCCTGAGCGGAAGCGGCTGGGGCCGGCGTGGCCGTCGATGAGCCGTCAGTCGGGTCGGCCGGCCTCGGCCTGCGACCTCGGCGCCGCGCGAGCCCTGGTGGTCCTACTCCCCTGAAGGAGGGGGACCTTCAGGCGGAGAGGCGGCCGACGATGGCCACGACCGGTGCCATGCGGACCACCTCGATGGTGAAGCCGCCCGCCGCGAGGGTGTGGGCGACTCTGCCGGCGATCTCGTCCAGGCGCCCGTTCGGGGGCTCGTAGAACGTGTGAAGGGTGCCGCCCGGCGCCAGGAGGTCCGCGGCGAGGGTCAGTTCCGCGCGTGCCGGGCCGGTCCAGAACAGGTTGACGTTGATCGCGAAGATCTTGTCGAAGCGGTGAGCGGAGAGACCCGCCGCTCTCACGTCGGCTTCGGTGAACGCCGCCGTGGCGATCGTGGCCCGGCCGTCGCCGATGGGGCCTTCGTTGCGCCGTACGGCCCGAGAGACGGCCGTCCGCGAACGATCGATGGCCGTGATCGTCCCTGTGGTCAGCAGAGGGCAGAGCAGCTCGACCGCGCCCCCGCCGCCGCACCCGATCTCCAGCAACCGGTCGGCCGGCCGCACATCCAGCGCCGCCACCGCTCGCCTGATGCGCTCGGGAACCGTCGTGTCCGCCATGGGCGCCCAGTGTAGAGATCCTGGAGGGCCGGCCCGCCGAAGCGGGCCGGCCTGTCTCAGCGCGTCACACGTCGGCGATCAGGGCATAGCGTTCATCGTCCACCGGACCGCCCCACAAGTCCGTGTCGCCGCTGAGCGGCTCCACGCGCACGGCGGTGACGAACGGGCGTACGGCATCGGCGAGCTCTTCGGCGCTGATTCCGCCGTTCCAGGGCAGCGATTCGGCCCCGGCCACGTACGGGACACCCGTCCGGCCCGCTTCACGCCAGCGCCCCTCGACGAGCAGCAGGCGGCCTCCGGGCCGCAAGCGCGTCACCCACTCGCGCAACGCGGTCCGGGGATCGGGCAGCGTCCAGACCAGATGCCGGGCCACCACGACGCCGAACCGCTGATCCCCGGTCGCAGGCGCCATGGCGTCACCGACCAGGAAACGTCCGTCGAGGCCGGCGGCCGCGAACTTCGTACGCGCCCGCTCGACCATGCGCGGAGCGAGGTCGATTCCGGTCGGCCGGTGTCCGGCCTCGGCCAGCAGCAAGGACACCGATCCGGTGCCGCAGCCGACGTCGAGCACATCGACGGGATCGGTCGGCATCAACGAGTCCAGGAGCCGGGCCCACGCGGCACGGGTGGGCCCGGCTCTCAGCCCGTGGTCGGGCTCGTCGTCGAACGCCGCGGCAGCGGCGTCCCAGTAGGCGGTGATCGAAGCGGCGCGGTCCGTCATGTGCCGATGCTCTCAGCGGCCACTGACACTCGGGGCCCGGGAGCGGTGTCCGGGGTCCACCACGACCTGCGACCGGTGCGGTCGCGGCCCCGTCCCGTCATGGAGCCGCGGCCGACGGGAGAATCCCGTCGGCCGCGGTCATGCGGGTGGTCAGTGGGTTCTGATGCGCAGGAAGGTGACCGAGTGGGCGGGGAAGGTGTACGTGAACGCGGGGCCGGCGAGGGGGAGTTTCGTCGTCCGGGGGCGTACCGGGCGTTCGGTGGCGGTGTTCTCGGCGTCCGGGGCCGCCTCGACGGTCGTCACCGTGGCCATGCGACCGGTCCTGGTGTTCTCGCCGAGGTCGATCCGGGTCCGGGCCGTGTGCTCCTGGGCGTTGACGACCTTGACGATCAGCTCGCCGGTCCTGGTGTCCCGGGTGACGACCTGACGGAAGGGTTCGGCGGCCTTGTCGTCGGTGAAGCGGGCCCATTCACGGCCGTCGAGGAAGAGGGTGACCTGGCGGCCGCGGACCTGGACGTTCACGTCGTAGGTGCGGCCCGTCTCGATCCGGGTGCCGTCCTGGACCAGGGTCTGCTTGCCGCCGCCGGTGGCCTTCTCCACGGCGGAGGCCGTGTTGTTCCAGCCGCCGAGGTTCCACCAGTAGTAGTTGCCGGTGTCGCGGACACCGAAGGCGATCAGGAAGCCTTCCGCGCCCGCCTTCTTCGTGGCCTTGACCTTGAGGTCGTAGTTCTGCCAGCCGGGGTCGCCCGCGGTGACCATGGTGTCGGTGGCGGCCGTGTCGGTCTGGACGAGCGCTCCGTCCTCCACCGTCCAGGCGCCCCTGCCGGTGGCGTGGGTCCAGGCGTCGCGGCCCGCGGAGAAGTCGTCGCGCAGCAGGGTCGTGCCGTCGGCGGCGGTCACCTCGACGTCGTCGTACGCGGCGCTCGTGGCCCAGGTGGACAGGCCCACGGCCCCGGTGATCGGGCCGCTGACGACGGGGGTCCGGGACGCGCGGCTGGGCACCACGTGGTCTCCGGGGTTGTTCATGAAGAGCTTCTGCACTTCGTAGTTGGCGCTGCCCCAGGACCGGGTGTTGTCGAACCAGATCATGTCCGGCTGCCACTGCGGCTTGTCGGTGCGAGCGAGCAGCGGAGCGTACGAGGCGAGCTTGACGACGTCCGCGTTGCGTTCGAGGCCGGTCATGAAGGCCGCTTCGGCGAGGGCGTTGGAGAAGCGGTTGCCGAGGGAGGCGTACTCGCCGAGGAAGACCTTCGGGCCGCCGCGGTCGTAGGAGTCGTAGCGTTCGTTGTTCTCCAGGAACCACTGCGGGCTGTTGTAGTAGTGCTCGTCGACCATGGCCACGCGGCCGGACCGGTTGAGCTCCCAGGCGCGGTCGAAGACGGGGCCCGCGTCGTCGGGGCCGGAGTTGCTGATCACCGTGATCTCGGGGTGGCGCTCTTCGATGGCCTCCCGGAACCGGGTGAAGCGGGCGAAGAACGCGTCGGGCAGGTTCTCCTCGTTGCCGACCTCGAGGTGGGTGAGCCCGAAGGGCTTCGGGTGACCCATCTCGGCGCGCTTGCGTCCCCAGGTGGAGGTGACGGGGCCGTTGGCGAACTCGATGAGGTCCAGGGTGTCCTGGATGTGCCGGCGCAGCAGGGCCGGGTCGTCGGTGACCCTGTTCTGTCCGCAGCCGGTCACGAGGGCCGGGACGACCGGCAGGGGCATGGCACCGATGTCCTCGGCGAACTGGAAGTACTCGTAGTAGCCGAGACCGTAGGTCTGGTGGTAGCCCCAGAAGTTGGCGTTGGCGGCCCGCTGCTCGACGGGTCCGACGGTGTCCTTCCACTGGTACGAGCGGGCGCGTTCGTAGTGGGGCGCCTCGTAGCCCTGGTGGCTGCCGGTGTTGACCAGGCAGCCGCCGGGGAAGCGCAGGAAGCCGGGGCGGAGGGCCTCGATCTTCTGTGCCAGGTCCTCGCGCAGGCCGTTCGGCCGTCCCTTGTAGGTGTCCCGCGGGAAGAGGGACACCATGTCGAGCCGGAGGGTGCCGGAGCCGCCTGCGGTGACGGAGAGCCGGGCCGCAGCGCTGCTGTCGCGCGCGGTGAGGGTCCCGGTGTACTTCGTCCACCGGTCGCCGCGGACGGTGAGGGTCAGCGGTGCGGACAGGGCGGTGCCCGCGTCGTCCCGCAGGGCGACGGTGAGCGGGGTGCCGGCCGGCTGGTCCGTACGGGCCCAGACGGAGAAGTCGTGACGCTTGCCGGAGTCCACGGCTATGCCGGCGGCGAAGCCGCTGTTGACCACGCCGTACCGGCCGTCCGGTCCTCCCTTCCCGTCGAGTCGCAGACGCAGGTGGCGGCGGTTGCGTTCGTTGAGTCGCCCCGCGTCGTCGATCACCTCGGCCGCGCCTCCGGCGCCGCCGGAGGCCGTGGGGGTCCACGCCGTCATCGGGTGGTAGGCGGGGTTGTCCACCCGGTCGAACTCGAAGGAGCGGTTCTGGACGAGTTCGGCGTACAGTCCGCCGTCGGCGGCGTTGTTGATGTCCTCGTAGAAGACTCCGTACATCGTCGGATCGATGGCGGCTCCCTTGCCGGACGCGTCGACGTCGACTGTGTAGTCCACCTGCTCGGACGCCGATGTGCTCCGTGCGTCGGCGGGCCCGGTGAGGCAGGCGCCGGCGAGGAGCAGACCGGCGAGGAGGGTGACCCCTGTTCTCGCTCGTGGCATGGCTGTTCCCGTTCTCTTCGGCTCTGGGGATCAGTGACTGCGCGCCCGGGCACCTCGGTGCCCGAGCGCCGTGCGGGTGCGCGGGTGGTACGGGTACGGAGGGGGCGGTCCGGTGCCGGGCCGCCCCTCAGGCGTCGCGGCGGCCGTCGACGCGGCGGGGCAGGCCCAGCGGGTTGGAGTCGCGCAACTCCGCGGGGAGCAGCGCCTCGGGGGTGTTCTGGTAGACGACGGGGCGCAGCCAGCGCTCGACGGCGGTGCCTCCGACAGAGGTGGAGGTGGAGGTGGTGGCCGGGTAGGGGCCGCCGTGGTGCTGGGCGGGCGCGACGGCGACGCCGGTGGGCCAGGCGTCGACGAGGACCCGGCCGGCGAGGGGCACCAGGGCCTCCAGGAGACGGGCGCCGTCCCCGTGGCCCGCCTTCTCCTCCGAGGACAGGTGGACGGTGGCGGTGAGGTTGCCGGGCAGGCGGGCGAGCACGGCGTGGGCCTCGTCGTCGTTCTCGTAGCGGGCGACGACCGTGACCGGGCCGAAACACTCCTCCAGGAGCAGGTCGTGGTCCCCCTCTTCGGCCAGGGCGGCGGCGGCCACGGTGAGGACGCCTGCCCGGACCGTACGGTCGGACACGGCGCCGGCGGTGACGGGCGCCGACACGCCGGACAGTCCGGTGCGCGCGGTGACCCCTTCGACGAAGTTCTCGTGCATGCGGTGGTCGAGGAGGACTCCCGGACCGGTGGCCGCCACGGACTCCTCCAGCGCCTTGAGCAGACGGTCGCCGCCGGGATTCGCCGGGACGAGCACAAGGCCCGGCTTCACGCAGAACTGGCCGACGCCGAGCGTCATGGAGCCGGCCAGGCCGGTGCCGAGCTCCTCGGCCCGCTCCCCCGCGGCCGCCTCGGTGATCACGACCGGGTTGAGGGAGCCGAGTTCGCCGTGGAACGGGATGGGCACGGGACGGGCCGCGGCCGCGTCGAAGAGCGCCCTTCCGCCGCGTACGGAGCCGGTGAAGCCCGCCGCCGCGACCAGCGGGTGACGGACCAGCTGGACGCCGGCGTCGAAGCCGTGCACCAGACCGATCGCCTCGTCCGGCACTCCGTGTCGGCGGGCGGCCTCGCGCAGCAGCCGGGCGGCGAGTTCCGAGGTGGCCGGGTGGTCGGGGTGTGCCTTGATCACCACGGGGCAGCCGGCCGCGAGCGCACTCGCGGTGTCGCCGCCCGGCACGGAGAACGCGAAGGGGAAGTTGGACGCGGCGTACACCGCCACGACACCGAGCGGCACCTTGTACCGGCGCAGGTCCGGAACGGGCGGCGTCGCCGTGTCGTCGGGGTGGTCGATGATCACGTCGAGGAAGCCGCCCTCGTCGACGAGGTTCGCGAAGCTCCGCAACTGGTGGCAGCTGCGGGCGAGTTCTCCCCGCAGGCGGACGGGGCCGAGGGCCGTCTCCGCGTCCGCCGTCGTCACCAGTGCGTCGGCCTCCTTCTCCATCAGCTCGGCGGCCTCGCGCAGCAGGGCCGCTCGCACCGTGCGGTCGGCCAGCGCGGACATCGACGCGGCGGCCCCCCGTACCGCCGCGTCCACCTCCTCGGGCGACGCCTCCAGCGTCACCTGCGCCCGCCGGTCCCCGGTGCGGGGATCGAAGCTCCAGACCGGTGCTGTCGTCATCCCGACCTCCTCACTGTTCGTCATATCGAACATCGTTCTCAATATCGGCCGTGGCAGGCTAGGCGCCCCTCTCGGCGCGGTCAAGAGTCACTCGAGGCGCACCGAACACCCCGGCTTCGTCGACCCGTTGACATCGACCGGCCACGCTTCGTACTGTCGCGGCAAGATTTCGAACGTTGGTCGATATACCGAACACGAGGAGTCCCCGCCGTGCGCATCACGGGAATCAGCACACACGTCGTCGGAACACCCTGGCGGAACCTGACCTACGTCCAGGTCCATACCGACGAGGGCCTCACCGGAGTCGGCGAGACCCGGATGCTCGGACACACCGACGCCCTCCTCGGCTACCTCCGCGAAGCCGAGACCAACCACATCACCGGCTCCGACCCCTTCGCCGTCGAAGACCTCCTCAGGCGCATGAAGTACGGCGACTACGGACGAGCCGGCGAAATCGTCATGTCCGGCATCGCCGTCATCGAAATGGCCTGCTGGGACATCAAGGGCAAAGCCCTCGGCGTCCCCGTCTGGCAACTCCTCGGCGGCAAGGTCACCGACCACGTCAAGGCCTACGCCAACGGCTGGTACACCACCGAACGCACCCCCGACGCCTACCACCGAGCCGCCAAAGACGTCATCGCCCGCGGCTACCGCGCCCTCAAGATCGACCCCTTCGGCACCGGCCACCTCGAACTCGACCCCCCACAGACCCGCTACGCCGTCTCCCTCATCGAAGCCGTCCGCGACGCCATCGGCCCCGACACCGAACTCATGCTCGAAATGCACGGACGCTTCTCCCCCGCCACCGCCATCCGCATCGCCCGCGAAATGGCCCCCTACCACCCCGCATGGCTCGAAGAACCCGTCCCCCCCGAGAACCTCAAAGCCCTCCAGAA
>NZ_JBEXOT010000015.1:0-135774 GCF_040611675.1 Streptomyces sp. NPDC006551 | reverse complement strand
GGTGGCACTCAGTGCCACCCGACCGGCCCTTTGCCGTCCGCTCGGACCGTTCAGATCCAGCCGTCGAGAGGGACCTCTTCGCAGAGGCGGACGACCGGCTGACCCGGCACCGTCCCGCCGGAGGAGAGCTTGACCCGCACGCCGGGGCGCACCGCGTGCAGCGGGCCGTCGACCCGGCAGCGGACGACGAAGCCCTCGGCCATATGGACCGGCCAGAGGTCGGCGTGGGCGGCGGTGAACCCGCGGCGCACCGTGATCACCCCTTCGCCCTCGCTGCGTTCGGGCGCCAGGTCGGTCGACCCGCAGGTCGGACAGAGCAGACGCTGGAAGGTGGTGGTGTGGCACCAGCGGCAGCGCTGGAAGTAGAGCTCGGCGCCGGCGCCCGATTCCTCGGTCCGGACGGCGCTCCCGCTCCTCAGTCCCGTGTGGAACACGATGCCTTCTCCTCGCACTCGGCGGCTCGACCGTGCATGGTGCAAAGATATGGCACTGAGTGCCAGATAATAAAGACCTGAGTTCCCTTAATTCGAGATACTGAGAACCCTGAGAGGGCCTCAGCCCTCTCCGATGCTCGACTCCACCTCACGCACCACCCGCCACATCGGCGTGGAGCGCTTGGTGATCACGACCACGACGTCCTCGGCCTCCTCCGCGGGAGCGCCCGGGGTGCCCGGGCCGCCGGGGGTGCCCTGCGGGCTCCAGGTGTCGCGGACGAACTCCAGGGCCCGGTCGACCTCGGCCAGCGGGTCGCCCTCACCGCCCGAGCGCAGCCAGTGCCGCAGGGCGTGGTTGTGGGCGGCGACCACTGCGGCGGCGATGACATTGGCGCGCAGAGTGCCGTCGCGCCGGTCGGCGAAGCGGGTGCGCAGATAGTCGCCGAGGGTCTTCTCGTACCGCCAGACGACGGAGAGTTCGTACGTGCGCAGGCCCGTCACCTCGCGGGTGAGGCGGTAGCGCTGCACGGAGAAGGTGGGGTTCTCGGCGTACATCCGCATGACGAGCCGGGCCGCGTCGCAGACCCGGACCAGCGGGTCGTCGCCGTCCCCGCTCGCGGCGAGGAAAGCGGTCATGTCGGCGAGGCACTGCTCGTGGTCGGGGAAGACCACGTCCTCCTTGGAGGGGAAGTAGCGGAAGAAGGACCGGCGGCCGACCCCGGCGGTCCGGACGATGTCGTCGACGGTGGTCTGTTCGTACCCCCGCTCCAGAAAGAGCTGGAAGGCCGCGGCGATGAGGGAGTCCCGCATCCCGGGCTTCGCGGAGTTCGTCGGCGCTGTTCCCGTTCCCATGGGCCCGAACCTAACACCCCGGGAACCCATGCGCGGCACTTGGTGCCACCGCGAGGCGGCACCAAGTGCTACGAGAAGAAGCGAGACGGGCGGACGCGGTTCAGCGGGCGGCCATCCGCAGGGCGCCGTCCATCCGGATCGTCTCGCCGTTGAGGTAGTCGTGCTCGGTGATCATGGTGACGAGCCGGGCGTACTCCTCGGGCCGGGCGAGCCGCTGCGGGAAGGTGACGCTCGCGCCGAGTCCGGCCCGGATCTCCTCGCTGAATCCGGCCATCATCGGGGTGTCGACGATGCCGGGCGCGATGGTGACGACCCGGATGCCGAACTGCGCGAGATCACGGGCGGCGGTGACGGTCATGCCGGCGACGCCGGCCTTGGAGGCGGCGTAGGCGATCTGGCCGACCTGGCCCTCGAAGGCGGCGATGGAGGCGGTGTTGACCACCAGGCCGCGCTGGCCGTGCTCGTCGGCCTCCTGCCGGGCGATGACCTCGGCGGCCAGGCGCATCACATTGAACGTGCCCAGCAGGTTGACGTTGAGGACCGTACGGAACAGGTCGAGGTCGTGCGGTCCCTTGCGGCCCAGGATGCGGGCCGAGGGGGCGATGCCCGCGCAGTTGACGGCGAGCCGCAGCTCGGCGCCGTCGGCCTCGATCCGGGCGAGGGCCTCGCGGACCGGGCCCTCCTCGGTGACGTCGGCGGCGAGCAGGGTGACGCCGTCGGGCCGGGGACCGGCCCCCGCGACGGCCTTGTCCAGGTCGAGGCCGTAGACGGTCGCACCGCGCGCGGCGAGTGCGGCGGCGGTGGCGGCGCCGAGGCCCGAGGCCGCGCCGGTGACGAGCGCGGCGGATCCGGCGATGTCCATTGATGCTCCTTGCGGGAAGAGGTCCGACAGCAGAGGGCGGCGGCGTGCGGGGCGGTGGTCAGCGGGCGAGGGAGCGGCTGATGACGAGCCGCTGGATCTGGTTCGTGCCTTCGAAGATCTGCATGATCTTGGCCTCGCGCATGTAGCGCTCGACCGGGAAGTCGCGGGTGTATCCGTACCCGCCGAGCACCTGCACGGCGTCCGTCGTCACCTTCATGGCGGCGTCGGTCGCGACCAGCTTCGCCGCGCTGGCCTGGCGGCTGAACGGGCGGCCGAGGTCGCGGCGGCGGGCGGCGTCCAGATAGGTGGCGCGGGCGGAGTCGACGGCGGCGGCCATGTCCGCCAGGAGGAAGCCGAGCCCCTGGTGGTCGACGATCTTCCGGCCGAAGGTGGTGCGCTCGTTGGCGTACTCGACGGCGGCGTCGAGGGCGGCCTGGGCGAGGCCGGTGGCGCAGGCCGCGATGCCGAGGCGGCCGCAGTCGAGCGCGCTGAAGGCGATCTGGAGGCCCTGCCCCTCCTCACCGATGCGGCGGTCGGCGTCGATGAGGGCGCCGTCCCAGTGGGCGGAGGTGGTGGGCACGGCCTGGAGGCCCATCTTGCGCTCCGGCTTGCCGAAGCTGAGGCCGTCGACGGCGCCGGGGGCGAGGAAGCAGGAGATGCCGTGGCCGCCGGGGGCGGTGCGGGCGAAGAGGGCGTAGAAGCCTGCCTTGCCGCCGTGGGTGATCCACGCTTTGTTGCCGGTGATCCGGTACGCGTCCCCCGCCTCCGTGCGCTCCGCCTTGCAGGACAGGGCGGCGGCGTCGGAGCCGGCCTGGGGCTCGGAGAGGCTGTAGCCGCCGACGAGCTCGCCTTCGAGCATCGCGGGCAGCCAGCGCTCCTTCTGCTCCGGGGTGCCGAAGGAGTGCAGCGGGTGGCAGGCGAGCGTGTGGACGCTGGTGGCGACGGCGACGGCCGCCCAGCGGGCCGCCAGCTCCTCCAGGACCTGGAGGTAGACCTCGTACGGCTGACCTCCGCCGCCGAACTCCTCGGGGTACGCGAGGCCGAGCAGCCCGGCCTCGCCGAGGGTGGCGAACAGGCCCTCCGGGTACGTCTCGGCGGCCTCGTGCTCGTCCACGCGGGGAGAGAGTTCCTTGTCGGCGATCTCCCGCGTGAGGGCGATGAGGTCCGCTGCCTCGGGGGTGGGAAGCAGGCGGTCGACATCCATGGCGACTCCAGTGACACTCAGAAGCGGTACTGCGGCCGGTACGGCAGTACCGGTTAGCGTAGCGCAGAAGAGTTTTCCCGTAACCCCCCGAACGGGTCGCCCGGCATACTGTTCGGGTGATCGAGACCTCAGCCGCCGACGCACCCAAGCTGACGGGCCGCGGTGCGGCCCGCCGGTCCGCCCTGTTCGAGGAGCTGGTGGCCCTCCTGGTCGGCGAGGGCTTCGCACAGCTGACCCTGGACGATCTCGCCGCGCGGCTGCGCTGTTCGAAGCGCACCCTCTACGGCCTGGCGGGCAGCAAGGAGCAGCTCGTCCGGGCGGCGGTGGTCCATTTCTTCCGGCGGGCGACGACCCGGGTGGAGTCGGTGCTGGCCGCCGAGACCGAGCCGGCCGAGCGGCTGGCCGCCTATCTGCGGGGCGTCGCGGCCGAACTGGCGCCGGTCTCGCCGCAGTTCTTCGACGACGTGGCGGCCTTCGAGCCGGCTGCGGAGGTGTACGAACGCAACACGCGCGCGGCGGCGGGGCGGGTGCAGCAGCTGATCGAAGAGGGCGTGCGCGCGGGCGTCTTCCGCGAGGTCCATGTGACCTTCGCCGCCGATGTCATCGCCTCCGTGATGGTCCGCATCCAGCAGCGCCAGGTGGCGTCGGCGACGGGGCTCGCCGACGCGGAGGCGTACGAACAGCTCGCGGAGCTGCTGTTGAAGGGCCTGACGAAGTGAACGGCGCGCCGCTCACTTCGTCATCGATTCCCTACCTGTGGACTGGGTTCGAGGGCGCCCAGCGGCTCACTGTCAGTACGTGAAGGCCAGGCCGTGCGTGCGGGCGATGTGGCCGGCGACGTGGCCCGCGTGGATCAGCACCGGGTTGCCCCACGTGTGCTTGACCTTCAGGGACACCCGGAGCTGGGAGCAGCCGCCGAGGTCGGCGGTGGTGAGGTAGAGCGTGTTGACCGCCGCCTGGTGGTGCCTGGCGTTCGAGATGCGCCAGGTGGCGGCCGTACTCGTCTTCGGGGCGCCGCACCGGGTGCCGTCCGGGTTCTGCGGCTGGGCCTCGATCCAGGTCTGGAGGTGGGTGCCGTCGTACGCGGTCGTGCCGCCCGAGCAGCTCTCGTAGGGAGAGTTGGCCTTGCAGGTGGTCAGGGCGGCGTCCTGGACGACGGCTATCCGGTCGGCGCCGGTCGGCGTGACCGTGTAACCGAGGGTCGTCACGGTGCTGCCCGCCCCCACCACCCGCTCGCTCTCCTGAAGGAGCGTCCAGCGTGCCGCGTACGGGTAGCCGGCCCGGGCGAGCTCCGCGCCGGCGCCGATCCGCATGGTCACCTGGCGGCTGCCGTCCGCGACGATGCTGGAGTAGCTGGTGACCGACAGACGGCAGGTGTACGTGCCCTGCTCGGGCGCGATGAACACCCACCGCACGATCGGCGACTGCGAGGTCTCGGTCGGCAGGTAGTTGGCCGCCCAGTACGCGCCGGCCTCCACACCGGCGGGCAGCGGGGCGGTCTCCGGGGTGCCGCCGGCGTACGCGCAGCGGATGGAGAGGGTGGTGCCGAGCCAGTCGTCCTCGCCGAGCTCCGTGACGTTCGAGAGGACGACGTTGCGGGACCACAGGTAGGACCGCTCCCCGGCCGCCGCCGTGAACGTCACCTCCGTACCGGGGATGTCCCGGTACGGGCCGGCCTTGGGAGTCACCTGGTAGTCGAACGGCTCCGTCAGGGCCGCCTGCGCGGGCGTGGCGGTGCCCATGAGGCCGGTGAGGGCGAGAACGGACGCGGCGAACATGCCGCCGAGGCGGGCGGCGAGTCGGCTTCTGAGACGCATGCGGGGCTTTCTCCGAGGGTTCGTCGATCGTTCACGATGAAGGACCAGGGGACTGTAGCCGTCGCGTGCTCCGCACGCGTGGCGGGGCGGAACCGCTCGCCGGTCACGAGGCCATCGGGTGCTAGAACTCGTCGTCCGTGTGCGGGAGTCGGTCGGTCCGCAGCGCCGCGTCGAGCGTCGCCGCCGCGCCCGGGGTGTGCTCCTCGACCAGGCCCGCGGCGACCAGTTCCGTGGCCCGCGTCCCGCCGAGGTAGCAGGCGCCGAGGTCCCGTACGTCGAAGGCGAGGTCGACCGGGTCGCCGGTCGGCTCGTAACTCACCCCTCCGGGCTCCGCCGTGAGCCGGAAGCGGCCGGAGTTGGCGGGGATCCGGCTGTCGTGCACCTCGACGACGAGGTCCGCCGGGGCCGCCCAGCTCCGGGCGGTCAGCGCCGCGCGGACGTCGACGAGCCGCACCCACAGGGCGGGGAACTGGCCCGTCACCCGTACCTGGTCGCGGTCGCCCGCGAAGTGCAGCAGCGGGTCGTCGAGCGGCCGGCCCCAGGCGCGTACGGTGCCGGTGAGGTCGATGGAGGCGAGGTAGCGCCAGAGCGCGGCGGCGACGGCCGGGGTGTCGGCCTCCAGTTCGTCGACGCGGACCAGGCCGGGCGTGTGGGTGTCGTCGTTCGCGCCCTTGGTGCGGTAGACGGCGTATCCGGCGAGGGGGTCGCCGAGCGCGACGATCCGGGGCGGGGAGAGCTCGTCGTCGTCCTCGTCCTCGTCGACCAGCCACTCCCCGCTCCAGCGCTCCTCGTCACGGGCGATCCGCCCCGCGCGGTGGGCCCGCGTGGCTTCGTAGTACGGGCCGACGACGGCGGGCGCGTCGGCCGGGTCGATCAGCCGCGGCGGGCGCTCGTCGGGGTCGACGCGCAGGGCGAGGGGGCGCCGGGAGTCGATCTCGACGAGCGCTCCCCGGGTGGCCGGGCCGAAGCCGAACCGGCCGTAGATGGCGTCCTCGGACGCCCACAGCGCGGCGATCGGCACCTGGCGCTCGGCGCACCGCCGGTAGAGCTCGGTGAGCATCCCCGAGAGCACGCCGCGGCGGCGGTGGGTGGGGGCGACGGAGACGAACGTCAGGCCGGGGCAGGGCAGATCGCCGCCGGGCACGGAGAGCGTGAAGCGGTGGGCGGCGACGAAACCGACCAGGGTCTCGCCGTCGTACGCCCCGACGCGTTCGCAGGGCAGCATGAGGGCGCGCTGGTGGGCGCGCTTCTCCTCGTCGGGGCGTTCGTGGAAGACGAGGTGGACGAGGTCGAGGGCGCGGTCGAGATGGGCTTCGGGTACGTCACGAATCTCCATGATCCGGACCTTAACCGGCGGGCCCGGAAGGCCCCTCGCCGGGCGTCCGACCGCTCCTCTGCGGCTACGCGACGGAACCTATCCGTCCGTCGGCTTCGCGGGGGCCGTCGTGGTGGATGGGCGTGTGCGCGCCCGTGAGGGAGGCGCCGCTGCCGCCGCGGCGGTGGGCGACGATCTCGGCCGCGATGGAGAGGGCCGTCTCCTCCGGGGTCCGGGCGCCGAGGTCGAGGCCGATCGGCGACCTCAGCCGGGCGAGTTCGAGTTCGCTGACGCCGACCTCGCGCAGGCGCTTGTTGCGGTCCTCGTGGGTGCGGCGGGAGCCCATCGCGCCGATGTAGGCGACCGGGAGCCTCAGGGCCGCTTCGAGCAGCGGGACGTCGAACTTGGCGTCATGGGTGAGGACGCACAGCGCCGTACGGCCGTCGACCTCCGTCGACGCCAGATAGCGGTGGGGCCACTCGACGACGATCTCGTCGGCCTCGGGGAAGCGGGCAGGGGTGGCGAAGACGGGGCGCGCGTCGCACACGGTGACGTGGTAGCCGAGGAACTTGCCGACCCTCACCAGCGCGGAGGCGAAGTCGATGGCACCGAAGACGATCATGCGGGGGGCCGGGACGGACGACTCGACCAGGAGGGTGAGCGGCTGCCCGCAGCGGCTGCCGTCCGCGCCGATCCCGACGGTGCCGGTCCGGCCGGCGTCCAGCA
Source organism: Streptomyces sp. NPDC006551 (assembly GCF_040611675.1). NCBI lineage: Bacteria > Bacillati > Actinomycetota > Actinomycetes > Kitasatosporales > Streptomycetaceae > Streptomyces > Streptomyces sp. NPDC006551. The sequence continues at coordinate 128,564 of NZ_JBEXOT010000015.1, read as the reverse complement.
TCGCGCGGGCCTCGCCCGCGGCGGTGCGGTCCAGCTCCGGGTGGCCGCCGAGGCCGCCTTCGTACGATCCGTCGGGACGGACGAGGAGCGCCCGGCCCATCAGGTCGGCGGGGCCGTCGACGATCCGGGCCAGGGCCGCCGCCTCCGCCGAGGCGGCGGCCTGGAGGGCGGCGGGGAAGACCCCGCCACGTACCGGGGTGACGAGGATGTCGATGACTCCGCCGCAGGTCAGGCCCACGGCGAAGGCGTCCTCGTCGCTGTATCCGAAGCGCTCGACGACGGTCCTGCCGTCTTCGAGGGCTTGTTGGCACAGGTCGTAGACCGCGCCCTCCACACATCCGCCGGACACCGAGCCGATCGCCGTGCCGTCGCTGTCGACGGCGAGTGCGGCGCCGGGCTGCCGGGGCGCGCTGCCGCCGACCGCCACCACGGTGGCGACGGCGAACTCGCGTCCCTGCTCCACCCACCGGTGCAGCTCTTCGGCGATGTCCAGCATCTCGAACTCCTCGATATGTGTGGAGGGCGGCGGTACGGGCGTCAGCTGACGCCCAGCCAGCTCTCGATCGGATGGATCGCGAAGTACACGACGAAGATCGCGGTCAGGCCCCACATGAAGGCGCCCACCTCGCGTGCCTTGCCCTGCGCCACCTTGATGACGGCGTAGGAGATGACACCGGCCGCGACACCGGTGGTGATGGTGTACGTGAACGGCATCAGGACCACGGTGAGGAACACCGGGATTGCGACCGAGCGGTCGCTCCAGTCGACGTGCTTGGCGTTCTGCATCATCATCGCGCCGATGACGACCAGGGCCGCGGAGGCGACCTCGGCGGGCACGATCGCGGTGAGCGGGGTGAAGAAGAGACAGGCGGCGAAGAACGCGCCGGTGACGACGGAGGACAGGCCCGTACGGGCTCCCTCGCCGACGCCCGTGGCGGACTCCACGAAGACGGTCTGGCCGGAGCCGCCGGCGCCGCCGCCGATGACGCCGCCGGCGCCGTCGATGAACAGGGCCTTGGACAGGCCCGGCATCCGGCCCTTGTCGTCGGCGAGGTTGGCCTCGGAGCCGACACCGATGATGGTCGCCATGGCGTCGAAGAAGCCCGCGAGCACCAGGGTGAAGACGATCATGGTGATCGTGATGTAGCCGACGTCGCCCCAGCCGCTGAAGGACACTTCGCCGATGAGCGAGAAGTCCGGTGCGGAGACGGCGCTGCCGTTGAGCTCCGGCGCGCCGGAGAACCAGGCGCCCGCGCCCTTGGCGGGGATGTCGGCGATCGCGTTGACGATCATGGCGACGACCGTGCCGACGACGATGCCGATCAGGATGGCGCCGGGGATGTGGCGCGCCTGGAGGGCGAAGATCAGCAGCAGGGTGACCGCGAAGATCAGGACGGGCCAGCCCTGGAGTTCACCGAGGGGGCCGAGGGTGACCGGGCCACCGCCGGGAGAGGGGTTCTCGTGGACGAAGCCGGCCTTGACGAAGCCGATGATCGCGATGAAGAGGCCGATGCCGATGGTGATCGCGTGCTTGATCGCCAGCGGAATCGCGTTCATGATCATCTCTCGGAGGCCGGTGACCACCAGAAGACAGATGATCACGCCGTAGGCCACACACATGGCCATCGCCTGCGGCCAGGTCATGACCGAGATGACCTGCGAGGACAACACGCCGGAGACGCTGAGGCCGGCCGCCAGGGCGAGCGGGACCTTGCCCCAGAAGCCCATCAGGAGAGTGGTCACAGCGGCGGCCAGAGCGGTCGCCGTGATGAGGGCGGGCTGGCTGAGGACGTTGCCGTCCACATCCTTGCCGCCGAGGATCAGAGGGTTGAGCAGGAGAATGTACGCCATCGCCATGAAGGTGGTGACGCCGCCGCGGATCTCCGTCGCGACGGTGGATCCTCTCTCCGAGATGTGAAAGTACCGGTCGAGCCAAGACCTGCCGGCGGGGACGTTCGAGCCGGAGCCCGCGTCCTCCGAAGCGGTCTTGGGCTCCACTGACGACTGGGTCATGGGGCCTACTCCCAAGGTTCAAAGGGGCACCCGCATAAGACTTGGAAGGTCAGACACGCTGCGGGATTTGGGATGCTGCGTTGGCTGCACGACCCGGGGGACGGCCCGAGACGAACTGTGGTGGATCAGGTCGATCCGGTGGTGCTCGGTACTGCTGGGTGGTGTTCGGTACTGCTGGGTGATGCGGGGATACTGCCGGGTGATGCCGTGTCGCTCTTACTGCGGCTCCGGGCGGTGAGCGCGGGGGAAGTGTGACGTTCCTGGGAGGCACACACCGCCCGGAGAGTCCTACAGGGTGCCGGTGAGCGCCTCGGGGCGGACCGGCGTCTTGTTCAGCTCCAGACCCGTCGCGTTCCGGATCGCCGCGAGGACGGCCGGGGTCGACGACAGGGTCGGGGCCTCGCCGAGTCCCCGCAGGCCGTACGGCGCGTTGGGGTCGGCCAGTTCGAGGACGTCGACCGGGATGGTCGGCGTGTCGAGGATCGTCGGGATCAGGTAGTCCGTGAAGGAGGGGTTCTTCACCTTCGCGGTCTTCGGGTCCACGATGATCTCTTCCATCACCGCGACGCCCAGGCCCTGGGTGGTACCACCCTGGATCTGGCCGACGACGGAGAGCATGTTGAGCGCCTTGCCGACGTCCTGGGCGGTGGCGAGCTCGATGACCTTCACCAGGCCGAGCTCGGTGTCCACCTCCACCACCGCGCGGTGCGCGGCGAAGGTGTACTGGACGTGGCCGTCGCCCTGGCCGGTCTTCAGGTCGAACGCCTGGGTGGGACGGTGGCGGAACTCGAGCTCGATGTCGATCGGCTCCTCGCCCTCCAGGATGTCGGCGATGTCCGCGAGGACCTCGCCGCCGTCGGTGACGACCTTGCCGGCCTCCAGGAGCAGCTCGGCGGTCGCCCAGGCGGGGTGGTACGAGCCGTTCTTGCGCCGGCCGATCTCCAGGACCTTCTCGCGGACGGCCTCACAGGTGTTCTTCACCGCGCCACCGGTCATGTACGTCTGCCGGGAGGCGGACGTCGAACCGGCGGAACCGACCTGCGTGTCGGCCGGGTGGATGGTCACCTGCGCGACGCCCAGCTCCGTGCGGGCGATCTGGGCGTGCACGGTGACACCGCCCTGGCCGACCTCCGCCATGGCCGTGTGGACCATCGCGACGGGCTCGCCGTTGATGACCTGCAGCACCACGCGGGCGGTGGAGTAGTCGTCGAAGCCCTCGGAGAAGCCGACGTTCTTGATGCCGACGGCGTAGCCGACACCGCGGACGACACCCTCGCCGTGCGTGGTGTTGGAGAGGCCACCGGGCAGGGCGCGGACGTCCGCGCCCTCGCCCGCGCTCTCCCACTGGCGCTCCGGCGGCATCGGACGGGCCTTGACCCGGCGCAGCAGCTCGGCGACCGGGGCCGGCGAGTCCACGACCTGGCCGGTCGGCATGATCGTGCCCTGCTCCATGGCGTTGAGCTGGCGGAACTCCACCGGGTCCATGCCCAGCTTCGCCGCGAGCTTGTCCATCTGCGCCTCGTACGCGAAGCACGCCTGGACGGCGCCGAAGCCGCGCATCGCGCCGCAGGGCGGGTTGTTGGTGTAGAGGGCGATCGCCTCGATGTCGACGTCGTCGACGACGTACGGGCCGACCGAGAGGGACGAGGCGTTGCCGACGACGGCCGGGGAGGCCGAGGCGTAGGCACCGCCGTCGAGCACGATCCGGCACTTCATGTGCGTGATCTTGCCGTCCTTGGTGGCGCCGTGCTCGTACCAGAGCTTCGCCGGGTGGCGGTGCACGTGCCCGAAGAAGGACTCGAACCGGTTGTAGACGATCTTGACCGGCTTGCCGGTGCGCAGCGCCAGGAGGCAGGCGTGGATCTGCATCGAGATGTCCTCACGACCGCCGAAGGCACCGCCGACGCCGGAGAGCGTCATGCGCACCTTCTCCTCGGGGAGACCGAGGACGGGGGCGATCTGCTTGAGGTCCGAGTGCAGCCACTGGGTGGCGACGTACAGGTCGACACCGCCGTCCTCGGCGGGCACGGCGAGGCCGGACTCCGGACCGAGGAACGCCTGGTCCTGCATGCCGAAGGTGTACTCGCCCTCGACGATCACGTCGGCCTTCTTGCGGGCCTCCTCCACGTTGCCGCGGATGATCGGCTGGCGGTGCACGATGTTCGGGTGCGGGACGTGACCGGCGTGGTGGTCGTCGCGGCCCTCGTGGATCAGCGGCGCGTCCGGGGCGAGCGCGGAGGCCTCGTCGGTGACGACGGGCAGCTCCCGGTACTCGATCTTGACCTTGGCGGCCGCGCGTCGGGCGGTCTCCGGGTGGTCGGCGGCGATCAGGGCCACCGGCTCACCGTGGTGCCTTACCCGGCCGTGGGCCAGGACGGGGGTGTCCTGGATCTCCAGACCGTAGTTCTTCATCTCGGCCGGCAGGTCGTCGTACGTCAGGACGGCGTACACGCCGCCCATCGCGAGGGCCTCGGAGACGTCGATGGAGACGATCTCGGCGTGCGCGACGGTGGAGCGCAGGGTCTGGCCCCACAGCATGTCCTCGTGCCACATGTCCGAGGAGTACGCGAACTCGCCCGTGACCTTCAGGGTGCCGTCCGGGCGGAGCGTGGACTCGCCGATGCCGCCCTTGGTGTGGTTCTGCGTGACGTTCGTCGGCGTACCGGCCGGAACGACGCGGGTGTTCTGAGCCATGGTCAGACCGCCTCTCCCTGACGTTCCTGGCGGGCCGCCGCCAGGCGGACCGCGTCGAGGATCTTCTCGTAACCCGTGCAACGGCAGAGGTTGCCGGAGAGGGCCTCGCGGATGTCCTGGTCGGACGGGTCGCTCTGCCGCTCCAGGAGCTCGTCGGCGGCGATCAGCAGACCCGGGGTGCAGAAGCCGCACTGGACGGCGCCGGCGTCGATGAACGCCTGCTGGATCGGGCTCAGTTCGACACCCTCACCGGTCTGGGAGTCCTGACCCGGCTTGGCTTCCCACCTCTTGGCCTCGTCGAGCGTGGTGCCGCAGGCGCCGCTCGCGCAACCGCCGTGCTCCTCACGCTGCTTGGCGAATTCGGCCAGGCCCTCGACGGTGACGACATCGCGGCCCTCGACCTGCCCGGCGGCGACCAGACACGAACAGACCGGCACACCGTCGAGGCGGACCGTGCAGGAACCGCACTCGCCCTGCTCGCAGGCGTTCTTGGAGCCGGGCAGACCCATCCGCTCACGCAGAACGTAGAGGAGGGACTCGCCCTCCCAGACGTCGTCGGCTTCCTGCGGACGACCGTTGACCGTGAAATTGACGCGCATGGTTATGCAGCTCCCTCAAGCGTGCGGCCGGTGCCGCGGTACTGCTCCCAGGTCCAGCCGAGCTGGCGGCGAGCCATGATGCCGACGGCGTGACGGCGGTACTTGGCGGTGCCTCGGACGTCGTCGATCGGGTTGGCGGCACCCGAGCACAGGTCGGCGAACTGCTTGGCGACCGACGGCGTGATGATCTTGCCGCTGTCCCAGAAGCCGCCCTCCTCCAGAGCCGCGTTCAGGAAGGCCTCGGCCTCCTTGGCACGGATCGGGGTCGGCGCGGCCGAACCGATGCCGGTGCGCACCGTCCGGGTCTCCGGGTGCAGCGCCAGGCCGAAGGCGCAGACCGCGATGACCATCGCGTTGCGCGTACCGACCTTGGAGTACTGCTGGGGCCCGTCCGCCTTCTTGATGTGGACGGTCTTGATGAGCTCGTCGGGCTCCAGCGCGTTGCGCTTCACTCCCGTGTAGAACTCGTCGATCGGGATCAGGCGGCTGCCGCGGGCCTGCGACTCGACCTCGACCTCGGCACCCGCCGCGAGCAGCGCGGGGTGCGCGTCACCGGCCGGCGACGCGGTGCCCAGGTTGCCGCCGACGCCGCCGCGGTTGCGGATCTGCGGCGAGGCGACCGTGTGCGAGGCGAGCGCCAGGCCGGGAAGCTCGGCCCGCAGGTGCTCCATGATCTGGGTGTACGGGACGGAGGCACCGAGGCGGACGTTCTCCTCGCCGACCTCCCACTCGCGCAGCAGCTCGATACGGTTCAGGTCCAGGAGGTACTCGGGACGCCGGTGGTCGAAGTTGATCTCGACCATGACGTCGGTACCACCTGCGATGGGCACGGCCGTGGGGTGCTCGGCCTTGGCGGCGAGCGCCTCCTCCCAGCTGGCGGGGCGAAGGAAGTCCATGGTGGCTCTCTTCTAGTCATTCCGGTGATCGGGGGTCCGTCGCACGGGCCCGGGGGGACGGCCGGCCCTCGACTTCGATTTCTTGTTCATGTGCTGTTCACGCGATGTGTGGCCTAGTACACAAGCCCGGCAGGCCGGGGTGCAGTCACCGAAACCATGAAGGAGTTGGCTGGTGACCTTGTTCGTCTTGTAGATTCGAACGAAAGGCGGGGCTCGGTAACCTCGCCGTTTTCCCCTGGAAACGGTGGCACCACGCCACCGACGACAACGGGACAGTTTTCGCGACGGACGAGCGCGACGGACGAAAAGGAACGGCGGAGACGAGATGCGGCTGCGCGCACTGCTGGAAACCGACGCGCTGGGGCTGCGCCTGCTCGGTGGCGACGAAGAGCTGGACCGCACGGTCCGCGGCGTGATGACGACGGACCTCAAGGACCCCAGCAGGTATCTGTCCGGTGGCGAACTGGTTCTCACCGGCCTCGCCTGGCTCCGGGAGCCGGAGGACGCCGAACCCTTCGTCCGGATCCTCGCCTCCGCCGGAGTGGCGGCGCTGGCGGCCGGCGAAGCCGAACTCGGCGACATTCCGGACGACCTCGTGCAGGCGTGTTTGCGCCACCGGCTGCCTCTGTTCGCGGTGAATGAATCCGTTGCGTTCGCGACGATCACCGAGCATGTCGTTCGACAGGTCTCCGGCGAGCGGGCGGGCGACCTGGCGGCCGTCGTCGACCGCCACCGACGCCTGATGACCTCCGGCCCCGCCGGCGGCGGACCCGAGGTCGTCCTCGACCTCCTCGGCTCCGACCTGGACCTTCGTGCCTGGGTCCTCTCCCCCACCGGCCGCCAGATCGCGGGCGCCGGCGAACCCCTGGAGGCCGGGCTCGCCGCCACGCTCGCCGGAGAGCACCTGGCCGCCACCCGCACCGGACGGCGCGGCCCGCACCGGTTCCCCCTCGGCGGAACCACCTACTCCCTCTTCCCGATCCGCAACACCGGACGCGGCGCCCCGTCGGCCTCGCGGGACGTACGCGAGACCGTGCTGTCCGACTGGCTGCTCGCCGTCGAGGCCGACGCCGGCGACTGGCCGGCCGCCCGGCTCGACCTCCTCCAGGGCGTCACCCAGCTGATCGCCGTCGAACGCGACCGGCGCGACGCCGCCCGCACCGTACGGCGCCGGCTCGCCCAGGAAGTCCTCGAACTCGTCCAGACGGGCGCCGCCCCCGCCGAGATCGCGGCCCGCCTGCGCGTGGCCGCCCCCGTCCTGCTGCCCGGCCTCGGCAGCGCGCCGCACTGGCAGGTCGTCGTCGCACGCGTCGAATGGGACCAGGAGGGCGGCACCGGCACGCCCGTCGACACCGGACCGGTCGCCCAGGCGCTCCTCGAGGAGATCCTCGTCGACCCCGCCACCATCGGCGCCGACTCCGCCGACCGGATCGCCGTCGCCCACCACGGGGACGAGGCCATCGCCCTCGTCCCGCTGCCCGCCGGCCCCCTCCCCGACAGCGAGGACGAAGGCCAGACCCCGGGCATCGGCCTCCACGCCGACGCGCTCCTGGCCGCCGTACGCGATCCCCTGTCGTCCGGTCTCGCCGACGACGGCCGCCTCACCCTCGGCGTCAGCGCGGCCGTCCACTCCGCCGAGGGCCTGCGCGGCGCCCTGGAGGAGGCCCGCCACGCCCGCCGCGTCGCCGCCGCCCGCCCGGGCCGCGTCTGCGCCGCCGGCCACCACGAACTGGCCTCCCACGTCCTGCTGCTCCCGTTCGTCCCGGACGACGTCCGCCGCGCCTTCACCGCCCGCCTCCTGGACCCGCTGCGCGACTACGACCGCCGCCACCGCGCCGAACTCATCCCCACCCTGGAGGCCTTCCTCGACTGCGACGGCTCCTGGACCCGCTGCGCGACCCGCCTGCACCTGCATGTGAACACCCTGCGCTACCGAGTGGGCAGGATCGAGCAACTGACGGGCAGGGACCTGTCGCGCCTGGAGGACAAGCTCGACTTCTTCCTCGCCCTGCGCATGAGCTGATTTTTTAGGGGGCTCGGTTCGCCTCCGGGGCGCTTGGTGCGTGCGTCGACGGTCGACCGTGCTCGGCGGCTCACTCGCCGAGGGGGTCGTGGGGGGCGTCAGGGAGGGGGCCTCGTGGGGGCCGGAGAGGGGCCAGGGGGCGGCCCTGGGCCTGATGCCGGGGGCGGAGCCCGAAGCATCGCCGCCAGGCGGCGATGTGCGGGTTACGGGCAGGGGCCCAGGCCCCAGGTCGACGCTGGGGCCTGGGCCCCCGGGCCGAAAGCGGGCCGTTCGGGCAAGGTCGTCCCCCGGCCGCGTGGCGGCGACGTGAGGGCCACGGGCCAGGGCCCCGGGCCCCAGAGCTCGACGCTGAGCCGCCAGACCGGGGGGCGGCGGCCGTAGGCCGCCGGACGGGGGCACGTCCTCGGCCGCCAAGTGGGGGTCCACGGCCACGGCCGGAGGCCGGGCCCCGCAGGCGGAGCCCCTGGCCGGGCACGGCCCCCGTGCGCACGGCCCGGGGCCGGTCGGTAGGGCGGCGCGGGCGCCGGGAGGGCGGCCGTCAGGCCGCAGGGCGTTGCCCCGGTGGTCTCGTCAGCGTCGGGGAGGGGCGGGGTGGGGGGAATCCGCCCCGCCCCGGGCGTCACGGCGTACGCGTCAGGAGCGCCCCGAACAGCCCGCCCCGCGCCGTCAGCTGCTCCCACGTGCCCGTCTCCGCCACCTGCCCGTCCGCCAGGACCGCGATCCGGTCCGCGCGGCGGATCGTCGAGGGGCGGTGGGCGATCACCACCGTCGTACGGTCCCCCGCCCCCGCCGCCGCCGCCGTCAGCGCCGCCGCCAGGTCCGCCTCACCCGCCGCATCCAGGTTCGCCGTCGTCTCGTCGAGGACCAGGACCCGCGGCGAGGCGAGCAGCGCCCGCCCCAGGGCCACCCGGGCCCGCTGGCCGCCCGAGAGCGTCGCGCCGCGTTCGCCGATCGCGAGGCCGGCCGGGTCCGCCGCCAGGTGGCCGATCCCGCACAGCTCGGCCACCTCCCGCACCCGCTCGTCCGACGCCCCCGGCGCCGCGAGCCGCAGATTGTCCGCCAGGGTGCCGTGGAAGAGCGGCGCGTCCTGGCCGACGACCGCCACGGCGCCCCTCAGGTCCGCCTCGGACACCTCCCGTACGTCGACCGCCGCCCCCGACCGGTCCATCAGCTCCACGGCCCCCTCCGCCGGGTCCCAGAACCGCGCCAGGAGATGCGCCACCGTCGACTTCCCGGCCCCCGACGCCCCGACGAGCGCCACCGTCTCCCCCGGCCGCACCACCAGGTCGACCCCGGCGAGCACCTCCGTACCGCCGTAGTCGAAGCGGACCCCCCGCAGCCGCACCCCCAGCGGCCCGTCCGGCAGCGGTACCGGCCGCTCGGCCGTCGGCGCGCCCGCCGGGGCGCCGATCGCCGCGCCGACCCGGGCGGCCGCCGCGCGGAGTCCACCCGCCTGGCCCAACGCGGCGGCGGAATCCGCGACCGGCGCCAGACACCCGAGCGCCAGCGCCATCGCCGCCGGCGCCCACGGCCCGCTCACGGTGTGCGCCGCCGCCGCGACGACCCCGACGACCGCCCCGACCACCAGCAGGTCGCGTACCGCCGCCGCCCCCGCCTCCCAGCTGTGCTCGGCGCGCTGCGCGTCCCCGAGCTCCCTCCCGTACCCCCGCAGCCGGGCGCGGCGGCGCTCGAGGGCCCCGAAGGCGAGGAGTTCGCGCATCCCGTCGACGGTCTCCACGGTCTCCGCCGAGAGGACGGCCGCCGCCTCACGGCTACGGGCCCCGCGCACCGCCCTTCCCCGCCCGTCGAGCAGCGGCGCGAGCACCAGCAGCCCGGCGGTCGGCAGGACCGCGCCGAGCAGCCACGGGTCGACGATCCCGAGCGCGACCGCGCCGGAGGTGAACACCACGCCCGAGGCGAGGAGTTGGGCGACGGCGTGGGCGTAGAAGAACTCCAGCGCCTCCACGTCCCCGAGCGCCGCCGACGCCAGGTCCCCGCTCCGCCGTCCCGCGATCCGCGCGGGCGCGCTGCGCGCGAGCCCGTCGAAGACGCGCACCCGCAGTTCGGCGAGGACGCGGTAGGCCAGGTCGTGCGAGAGGTCCATCTCCCGCCAGGTGGCAAGGGACCGCAGGACGACGAGTGCGAGGAGGACGAGGACCGTGCCGGGGGTGGGGGCGGTGCGCTCGGTCACGGCGACGCCGACGGTGTGCGCGGCCAGCGTGACCAGCACGACGAGCGCGGCCTGGTCGACCAGCGCGGCGCCGAACGTCCGTACGGTCATGGCCCGGTGCGCCCCGAGCACAGGCAGCAACGCCCGCAGGGCCCCGGAGGCCGGGGCGGCGGACGCGGCGGCCCCCGGCGAGGCGCCGGGCAGGAGGCCGCCGCCGTCCGTGCCAGGACCCGGGCCAGGACCCGCACCCGTCTCCGTACCAGGACCCGCGCCCGTCTCCGTGCCAGGACCCGGGCCAGGACCCGCACCCGTCTCCGTGCCAGGACCGGAGCCAGGACCCGCGCCCCTCTCCGTGCCAGGACCCGGGCCAGGACCCGCACCCGTCTCCGTACCAGGACCCGGGCCAGGACCCGCACCCGTCTCCGTGCCAGGACCCGCGCCCGTCTCCGTACCGCTCATGCCGCCGCTCCGTTCGTCGCTCCCGCGGCGACCAGCCGCGCGTACAGTCCGTCCCGTTCACGCAGGCCCGCGTCCGTGCCGATCGCGTCCACACGGCCGCCGTCGAGCACGACGATCCGGTCCGCGTCGCGGACCGAGGCCAGCCGGTGGGCCACGACCAGGCAGGTCCGTCCCCGGGCGGCCGTGCGCAGGGCGCGCCCGATGTGGGCCTCGCGGCGTTCGTCGACCGCGCTGGTCGCCTCGTCGAGGACGAGGACCGGCGCGTCCGCGAGCAGCGCGCGGGCCAGGGCCAGCCGCTGGCGCTGCCCGCCGGAGAGCGTCGCGCCGCGTTCGCCGACGACCGTGTCATAGCCGTCCCGCAGCGCCAGGACCTCCTCGTGGATCCCGGCCGCCCGCGCCGCCGCTCTCAGCTCGCCGTCGGTGGCGTCGGGCCGGGCGAGGCGGAGGTTGTCGGCGACGGAGGCGTGGAAGAGGTACGTCTCCTGGGAGACGACCGCGATCCCCCGCCGCAGCGAGGCGAGGGTGTACGAGGTGTGGTCGGCGCCCCCGATCGTGATCCGCCCGCCGTCCGGGTCGCCGCCCTCTCGCAGGAGCAGGCCGAGCAGTGTGGACTTCCCGGCGCCGGAGGGGCCGACGATGGCGGTCGTCCGGCCGGCCTCGGCGGTGAACGTGACGCCGCGCAGGGCGGGTTCGGCGGCGCCGGGGTGGGTGTGCCGGACGTTCTCGAAACGGATCTCGGGCGCCGTGTCCCAGGCCGTGACGGCGGTCCCCGTGTCCGGCACGGCGCCGGTCGCGGTCCGCAGCGTGGCGATGCCGTCGGCTGCGGAGATGCCGAGGTAGCCGGAGTGCCACTCGCGGGACAGGTCGCGCACGGGCCGGAAGCACTCGGAGGCGAGCATCAGCACCAGGTACGTACCCGTCGCCGTCGTCCGCCCCGAGACGGCCGAGGCGCACGCGACGAGCGCCGCCGCCACCGTGCCACCCTGCACGGCGAGATCGGTCAGCCCGGTGTCGACGAGCGAGACGCGCAGTTTCGCCACGGTCGCCCGGTGCAGCGCGGCGGAGCGCGCCGCCAGCCGCTCGCGGGTACGGGCGACGGCTCCGGCGGCCCGCAGGGCGGGCATGCCCTGGAGCGCCTCCAAGTAGTCGGCGGACAGGGCCTCGTACGCGCCCCAGTGCTCCTCCCCGCGCCGCGCGAGCAGCCGGTCCCACCAACGGGGCGCGAAGAGCGCGAGGACGAGGGCCGGGGCGAGGGCGAACAGCGCGTACGGCTCGACGAGCGCGACGACGACGAGGAGGAGAGGGGGCAGGGCGACGGTGACGAGGAGTTGGGGGAGGTAGCGGGAGACGTAGGCGTCGACGCCCTCGACACCGTCGACGAGCGTGGCCCGTACGGCTCCGGCGCGGGCGTCGGCCCCGCGCGGCGCGCCGAGTTCACCGAGCCGCTGGAGGAGCGTGTCACGCAGCCGGGTCCGTACGGCGGCCCCGGCGCGCACGGCGATCCGGCGCTGGTGACGGGTGAGGTCGGCCCGTACGGCCACGGTGACGAGCACTCCGCCGAGGAGGAGCCCGATGCCTCCGCCGTCGCCGCGGGCGATCCGCGCGAGAGTGAGGGCGAGCAGGGCGGCCTGGACGAGATGGGTGACGGCGACGGCGACGAGCAGCACGGTGGCCACGCCGAGGACCCTCCGCGCGGGCCGGGCGGCACGGACGAGTTCCGGGTGGACCATCATGACCGCGGGTCTCCTTCGGCAGGGATGGGGGTGGCGGGGCACGGGGGCGGCGAGGGAGCGGCCGCAGTGCCCGGGGTCGGGGCCCGGACCGGAGCAGGAGCCCCATCTGGGGCCGAGGCGGGCTCCCGCGCGGAAGCCCGGCCGGGGGCCGGGGCCGAGGCGGGCCCCGGCACGGCGACCGTTGCCCGGGCCAGGACCGCCGGGGCCGGGGCGGGGTGGGTCCCGAGGGCCAGCCCGTGGACGACGGGGTACCGCCCGGGCGGCTCGCCGAGCGCGGCTCCCAGGTCGGCGCCCTGCCAGGACCCCACCGGCCTGGACTCCAAACCGGCCCGGCCGGCCAGTACTTGAGCGATGGCCACGGCGTACCCGGCAGACAGGTGTGCCCGCCGGACCTCGGCCGGTGGGGCGTCGTCGGGACAACCATGGGCCAGGAGTACGGCCCCGGCCCCGGCGAGCCAGGTCTGCCCGGCCGCCCATCGGGCGAGGGTGGCGCGCGCGTCGCCGAGCGCGATCGGGCGCGGCTCCGGCGCCCCGCTCCCGCCGAGAACGGCGGCGTCCGGCCCGCCGGTGGCCACGCACCAGCGGACGGCATCGGCCCCGGCGAGCTGCGCGGCGGTCCGCTCGGCGGCGGTGAGCAGGCGGGCGAGGACGGCGGGGTCGGGCGGGCCCGTGAAACCGGGTGCCGCACTACGGCGCACGACCACATCCGCCTCCCCACGCCGCCGCTCCGGCACAGGCCCGGCCGCACGGCCCGCCCCCGAACCCAGACCCCGGCCAGGAACCGGCCGCCGCGCGCCGAGCAGGTCCGCCCTCGGGACGGAGCAGGGAGTCCAACTCCCCTCCCGCGCACCGCTCGTGACCTCTTCCAGTACTGCCCGAGCGGCCCGCAGCACAGCCGGTGCCGACCGGTCTCCGCCCAGTGGGGCCGTGCCCGGGCCGTACGAAGCCCAGCGGGTGAGCGCGTCGGGGGCGGGACGGGTGCCCGGGCCGCACCAGACCGCCGCGACGGCGTGCTCGGGCTCGCCGCGCTCCGGGGTGAGCCCCGCCGCGGCGGCCAAACGGATCCCGTCCGCGTCCACGCAGATCGCCTCCGCGCCGGCCAGGGCCAGCGCCGCGAGGGTGTGGCCCGTGTCCAGGAGCAGCAGCGGCCACGCCCGGTGGCCGTAGTGGGAGACCGTACGGCGGGCGGTGACCGTCAGAACGGCGAGAAGACCGGGCGGAGCGTCGTCCGGCACGCGCCCCCGGGGGTGAAGCCGGTGGGCGACGGGATCGTAGGCGTAACGGCCGGTGGGCAGGGGGCTGCCCGGCCCGGCCAGCAGGTGCGTGTTGACCGGGTGCAGCGCACCCGCCGAGGCGGCCGGGCGCAGCCGGCCCCCGGCCAGCGACTTCCGCAGCAGCGCGTCCAGTTCGGCCGGCACCGGGACCGCTTCCCCGGGCCAGGCCGTGACGGCGGGCCCCGCGGGAAAGTCCGGCCCCGGCTCGCGTGCCGACCGGGCGAGCGCGAGGGCGTCCCTGACCACGGCCGGGCCGCCCCTCTCCTCGTACGCCGCATCCATGCGAGTCATCCGGCGCCTCCCCTCACATGTGCGGCGGCGGTGCGAGCGTGAAGTCGCCCGGCCCCGTCGGCGCCTCGGATCGCCAGCCCCGGTCGACGGCCGCCCGGCCGAACCGCTCGCAGCCGAAGTAGGCGAAGGCGGCGGGGGCGTTGGGGACGAGTCCGGAGACGAGGACGCGGGCCACCCGCAGCGGAGTCTCGGCGATGTCCTCGGTCGTGAGGTCGACGGTGACGAGGCGGTGGCCGCCGGCCGCGAGGCGGGCGTCGAGCGCGGCCCGGCTGCCGGGTGCGATCGCGTCGACGGGAACGACGCCGAGGGCCGGTTCGGTGAAGCGGCGCGCGTACGGCGCCATACGCGGATCCAGCCAGACCTGCACGTGTGCGCCCAGGTCCCGTACGGCGCCGAAGTCCTCGCCGCAGGAGTCCAGATACCGCCCGTCGGCCCGGTGGTCGAGGTAGAGGCCGCGTGCGAGCATGCCGGCGTCGATGGCCCGGAAGACCCATCCGTCCGCGTCCACGGCTCCCTGTGTGAAGACCCATGTGTGGACGGCCTCGAGAACGGCCTTGCGCGCGGCCTCCGCCGGGTCGTAACGGCAGGCGAACCCGGCGGCGTGGATGCCGCGTTCGGGGTCGTACACCCACGCGGCGACGCACGGTGCGAACTCCGAGGGCATCTCGACGATCCGGACGTCGAGGCCGCAGCCTTCGAGGTCCCGGTCGAGGCCCGGCACGGAGCGCGGGTCGATGCCCCGGGTGGGGCCGTCGAGGTGCCACCACAGTTCCAGGGCGTCGCGCTCGACGACTTCGAGGAGTCCGCGTTCGACCGCGTCGTCGAAGCCCTGGCCGGTGGCGATCCCCGCGTAGTTGAGATGGTGGGTCCTGGGGAGCGAACGGAGCTCGCCCTGCCGCCAGTTGAGGTGGCTGAGGGAGACGGGCACCCAGCACTCCCGTCCGTCCTCGCTCCCCCGGGCCCACAGGGCCGGGGTGTCGGGTCCGAGCGGCAGGTAGGGGAATCCGGGCCGTTCGTACTGCCATGAGGCGTACGAGGGGACGGCTCCCGGGCCGTACGACGTCAGCCCCTCCGCGTGGAGTTCGCGGGCCGTCGCCCGGCGCGGGGCGTCCGGGTGGCCGGCCGGCGGGATCCGGTTGCCGCAGTAGCGTTCGACGGCCTCGGCGACGGCGGCGAGTCGTGCGCCGCGCGGGTCGCCGAAGGTGGTGCCCAGCGAGACGCGGTCGGCGGGCCAGGCACCGAAGCGCCGCGCGTCGGAGACCTCGGCGGTCATGGCGGTGTAGCGGGGCGGGGCCCCGGAGGGGTGCGGAACGGGTTCGACACCGCGTATGAGCCCGCAGACGGGGTCCACGAGCGCATCGAGGGACGGTACGCCGGTGAGGGTCAACGCAGGGTCTCCTGTACGGGATCGATGTGGGCGGGGCGGTGGACGACGGGCAGCAGCAGGGCGCTGCCCGTCATCCGGACGGTCCGTCGCGACGGCAGGAGCCGGGTCGCGGTCACGGGGTCCTCGCCGGTGTGCGGATTGCGGGCGTGGGCCGGGAAGTGGTGTCCGGCGACCTCCACGCGGAGCCGGACTCCGGCGGGCAGCCGTCGGCCGATGAAGCCGAGCGGCACGGTCGACTCCCTTGGTGCGGCGGAGTCGTGTGCGGTGCGCACGATGCCGGTGGCGAGGGGTTCGGCCCGGCCGTCGGGGCGCAGCGCTATGAGCCGGACGGCCCAGTCGGCGCTGCTCGTCCGGGCGGCCGCGACGAGCCGCGCCTCGGCGTTCCCGAAGAGGTCGAGGGGGCGCGGGAGCGGCGGGGAGAGGAGCAGGCAGCGGTCGGGGGGAGCGGCGTTCTCGTCGATGTCGAGCCGGTCGGAGCGCACGGGCCGCAGCGGATCGGCGACGAAGTCGGCGCCCTGCACGAGCCGGAGCCCGGCGGGATCTCCGAAGCGGTACGGGAGGGGGTGCGGGCTTTCGGCGTGGGCCGCGCACCAGTGCGCGCTGCCTCCGAGCGCGAGCGCGCCGCGCCGGCCGGTGAGGGTGCCGGCGAGGGCGGCCCGGGCCCAGCGTGCGTACAGGTCGCCGAGGTCGAGGCGGTGTTCGGGGCGCGCCTCGGGGGCGGGCTCGGCGGTGAGCCCGTGGCCCCAGGGCCCGAGGACGAGCCGGGCGGGGCCGCCCCACGACCGCCAGAGGTGGATCGTCTCGGCGGCGAACGGGTCACGGCTGCCGCCGACGGCGAGGAGCGGCACCCGGGCGGAGGCCGCCCGCCGCACGCGGTCCGGGTCGCGGCGTGCGGCCCAGACACCGGGCCAGGAGGGCAGCGCGAGCAGCCGCTCGACGGGCAGCCGGTCGAGAAGACCGGGGGCCTCGGCGAGGGCCCGCCGCAGGGCGCCCTCGTCGGAGTCGCTCCGGTCGCCGTGCGCCAGCCACCACCCGGCTCTCCCGAGCAGTCTCTCGGGCCCCGTCTCCTCCCGCGCCACCTCACCCGCACCGAGCGCGGGCACGACAACGATCACGGCATCGGGCCCGCGAGGGGCTTCGGCCCGGGCCCGGCCGCTGCCGCCGCCCGCGTGCTCGGCCGGGGTGATGGCGGCCGCCGTCTCCGGCGCGGTGAGGCGGCTGGTGTCGGAGTCCAGGAGCGGGGCCAGCGCGCAGTGGGCCGCGTAGGAGGCGCCGACGGCGACCACCCGGCCGTCGCTCCACTCCTGCGCGCGGATCCAGGCCAGGGCGGCAGCGCCGTCCGCCGCCTCGGAGCGGTAGGGGTGCCAGGTTCCGGTCGAGGCGTGCCGGCCGCGGACGTCCTGGGCGACGGCCGCGAAGCCACGGGTCGCCCACGCGCGCAGCTCCGCACGGTGGCGCCGCCGGTCGTAGGGCGTCCGGATGAGTACCGCGGGGTGTGGCCCCGGGCCGTCGGGGAGGCAGAGCTCGGTGGCGAGACCGCCGACGCGCAGGGTCTTCATCGGTCGTCGCCCCGCCGGGCCTCGTGCTCCTGCGCGGCGGGCCGCCCGCCGTCGGCAGCCCGCGAAGCCCGTCCTCGCGCCGGAGCGGCGACGCCGCTCCACGCGCCGGAATCACGCCGGGGCGGGGCCGCCGCCTCCGGCACTCGACGGTGCGGTTCGGATCCGTCGGCCGGGGCACTGCCGGCCGGCCTCTCCGGCTCGGCGGTGTTCGGGCGGGCGGCCTGTTCGGCGCCCGACGCACGGGTGCGGGAGCGCTGGATCGGGATCGCCCGAGGGACCGGGAGGATCGGGTGGTCGGTGACGTCGAGGCTCCTGAGGTCGACGCGGCGGAGCCTCCGGCACACCGTGCGGAAGTGGTCGCCGTCGGGGTCCGCCGCCCAGGCGAGGAGGTCGGAGGTAAGGAGGGCCGCGGTGAGCGCGGCGGATGCCGCGTGGTGGCCGGGGCCGGAGTCGCCGGAGCGGCGGCCGTGCCAGTATGCGGCGAGTTCCTCGTGCGCCGGGGTCGCCGCGAGCCGCCGGAGCCGTACGTCCGATGCGGTCACGTCGCCGGGCCGGCAGGCCGGCGGCTCCAGCCACACGTGGAAGCCTTCGCGATGGCAGCGCAGCCAGGCGGTCCCCCGGGCCGGCAGGCGGTCGGCCGCGTCCCACAGACCTTCGGGCACGGGGCCGTCCAGGCACCACACGACGGCGGTCCGCGGGTCGCCGGCGGCTTCGACGGCCTCCAGGTCCTCCGGTCCGCCCTCCCGCACTTCCGCCCCCAATTCCCGTACGCACCGGGCGAGCGGACCGGTGAGGAGCGCGTCGCCGAGCAGGCGCACGGTCCGGCCGGCGAGCGCCGGTCGGGGCGAGGGGGCGCCCCCGGCGTCGGCGACGGCGTATCCGGCGTCGACGAAGGCCGTGGTCAGCGGGGAGAGCCGGGAGTCGGCCCCGCCCTCTCCTCCTCGCGTGAGGTGGTTCACCAGCTCGTCGGGAGCGACGCCTCCCGTGTCGACGCGGAGGAACTCCCCATCGGGTGTCCGCACCGCGAGTCCCCGGCCGGGGACGGTGACGAGTTCGACACCAGGGGTGAGTCGCGCGGTGGTCACGGGGGTTCCTCCTGGATGCGGGCTGCGGGAGAGGCGGACGAGAGACGGCGGACGAAAGGCGGCAGGCAAGGGGCCGCGACGCCGCGGAAGGTGGCAGTCGACAGGCCGCCGAGCGCCAAAGCCGTGAAAGGCGGTGGGGACGGGCGGGGCCCGCCCGGGAAGGCGATCCGGGCGGGCCCGCGGTGTCCGGTGAGAACGGACCGGACGAGCCGGTTCCCGAGGCGCCTGGCGGGCGGGCCTCGGAGAACCGGGTCGGACTACTTGTCCGCGTCGACGTCCGCCTCGACGGCGTCGTCGAACGGGTTCTCCACCAGCGCGTTGGAGTGCGTGGCGGAGAGGTGGGCGAGCTGGCCCTGCTCGGCGATCGGGCTGAACACCTTGTGCTGCTCCATGACTTGACGCTCCATTCGATTCGGATGGTCACGCCGCCGGATCGGCGCCGCACCCCAGACATTAATGAATATGATTTTCATTTTGCAAGGGCTGGGGAACATCCAGAGGGTGATCCGGGTAACACACGGGCCACCCGCCCTCCGGATCGCGCCCCACCCGGCCCGCCACGCCCAGCACTTCGGCCAGCAGGCGAGGGGTGACGACCTCGGCCGGCGGACCGTCGGCCGCGATCCGGCCCGCTCGCAGGGCGACGATCCGGTCCGCGAACCGCGCCGCGTGCCCGAGGTCGTGGAGCACCATCACCACGGTCAGGCCGCGCTCCTCGCGCAGCCGCACCACCGTGCGCATGACCTCCAGTTGATGCCGCAGGTCCAGGTACGTGGTCGGCTCGTCGAGGAGCAGCACGCGGGTGTCCTGGGCCAGCGCCATCGCCAGCCGTACGCGCTGGCGCTCACCGCCCGAGAGGTCGTCCACCGGCCGGTCGGCCCACGCGCCCACACCCACGTCCGCCATGGCCCGGGCGCAGACGGCGTCGTCCCCCTCCCGCAGCATCCCGAGCGGGCCCCGAGCCGCGTATCGCCCCTGCCGTACGAGTTGCCGTACCGTCATTCCCGGTACGGAAGGCGCCGATTGATGCAGCAGGGCGACCTTGCGCGCGGCCGCGCGGCGGGAGAGCCGGGAGAGGTCGTCGCCGTCCAGGAGCACTCGTCCCCCGCCCGGCCGCAGCAGCCCGGCGCAGAGACGCAACAGGGTCGACTTGCCGCAGCCGTTGAGCCCGACGAGGGCGACCGATTCCCCGGCCTCCACGGTCAGGTCGATCCCGTCGAGCACCTCACGGCCCGGGTAGCCGAACCGCAGCCCTTCGGTACGGATCGTGCCGGCGCCGGAGGCGTCGGGCCCGGGCCGTACGCCCGTGACCGGCTCCCCTCCCGCTGCGGGCGTTCCCGACCTGGTGCCGACGGTGCTGCCCGCCTCCACCGCCCGGGTCCCCGGCTGTTCCGTGATCCTTCTCATCTCTCCTCCGTTCCGCGTCGCGCCACGATCAGCAGCAGCGCCGCACCCACGCCGGTCGTCAGCGCTCCGGCCGGAATGCTCAGCCGGTCCATGTCGAGGGCCCCGGCGAGGACCCGCGACAGCCACTGGGCCCCGGCGTCCGCACCGCCCACGACCACCGCGCCCAGCAGGGCCGCGCCGGGCAGGGCCCGGCGCAGGTCCGCCCCGAGGAGGGCGAGCGCCAGATGCGGGACCAGCAGCCCCACGAAGCCGAGGGCCCCGACCACCGAGACCGCGCCCGCGGTCAGGGCGACCGCGCAGACGAGCGCGGCGAGCCGGGCTCGTCCGGTGCGCAGGCCGGCCGCCGCGGCCTGTTCGTCCCCGCAGCGCAGCAGGGTCAGCGGCGCGGCGAGCGCGCAGGCGGCCAGTGACCAGACCACGGCCCAGGGCCACAGGAGCCGCCAATGGCCCCAGACCCGGCCTTCGGTGGATCCGACGAGCCATTGCACGACGCTGCCGAGTTCGCCGGGGGCGACGAGGAGAACCATCGCGGTGAGCCCGGACAGTACGGCCGACACCAACACGCCGTGGACGGCGGTCCGTTCGGGATCGCCGCGGTCCCGGCCCGCGAGGAGCCACAGCAGCCCGGCGCCCGTGAAGCCGCCGGCGCAGGCCGCCACGACCACGGCGGCCGGTGACTCCCACCCCGCGAGGCCGAGCCCGGTCGCCGCCACCGCGCCGAGCACGGCGCCCGGGGTGACACCGGTGACCTCGGGTCCGGCCAGCGGGTTGCGCAGCGCCGCCTGGAGCACCAGACCGGCGAGGCCCAGGCAGGCTCCGGCGGTCAGCGCCACGAGGGTTCTGGGAAGCCGGAGTTGGAGGACGACATGGCGGGCGGTCATGTCGCCGCCGCCCCGCAGCACCTCCAGCACGCCCGCCGTCCCGACGGTCCGCCCGGCCACGAGTCCGCCCATCGCGACGGCGCACAGAGCGAGGGCGAGCGCGGCGAACACCGCCCAGGCCGGCGGACGTCGCCCGAACGCGGCGCGCGCCGCCCTCCGTATCCCCGGCACACCTGCCGCCATCCGGGAAGCAGACGCTCCCGGCACCTCGGGCGCGGCCGGCATCCCCTCCACGTCCGGCGCGTTCGCCGTTCCCCGCGCTTCCGGTGCTCCCCGAACTTCCGGCACTCCCCGCATTCCCCGTACTCCCTTCATCGACGGGCCCCTCTCCGCAGCAGGGCGACGCCGGCCGGCACGCCGAGGAGCGCGGTCCAGGCGCCGACCGGGGTCTCGATCGGGGCGAGGGCGAGCCGGGCGGGCTGGTCGGCGCAGACGACGACCAGGGCGCCGAGGACGGCCGACCAGGGCAGCCAGGTCACCGCTCCGGCGTCCGGCCGGAGGCGGCGGGCGAGGTGCGGGGCGAGGAAGCCGACCCAGGCGACGGGGCCGCACACCGCGACCACCGGAGCGATCAGCAGGACGGCGAGGCCGAGCGCCGCGACGCGGGCGCGCCGGACCCGTACCCCGAGCGCGCGGGCGTCGTCGTCGCCGAGCCTCAGCACCCCGAGGACCGGCGCGCACAGCACCAGCGCGGGCAGGGCGACCGCCAGCCACGGCCACAGGCCGGTGACGTCGTCCCAGGTGCGGGCGGAGAGACTGCCGAGCAGATAGCGGTAGACGATCTGGAGGTCGAGCTGGTCCGCGAGGACCATCAGGACGAGCAGCGCGGCCTGGAGGGCCGCCGCGACGGCGGCGCCGGTGAGCAGGACCGCGCCGGGGCTGCGCCCGAACCCGGCGGCGAGCAGCGTGAGCAGTCCGCCGGCCGCCGCTCCGGCGAGAGCGAGGAGCGGCTGCAGGGCGAGCGGAACCTGCAGGGCGAGGACGAGCGGAGCCGCCACACCGAGCGCCGCGCCGCCGGAGACGCCGAGCATCTCCGGTACGGCGAGCGGGTTGCGCAGCGCCTCCTGGAGGACGAGCCCGGCAGCGCCCAGGCAGGCACCGGCGACGAGGGCCAACACCGCCCTGGGCAGCCGGAGTTCGGTGAGGATCAGACCGGCCGTTTCGGAGTCCCCGAAGCCCCCCAGGTCGGGAAGCAGCAGCGCGCACGCCACCGCTCCGGCCAACACCGTCACCGCCCCGCACAGTTGACGTACGGACCGGGCCCTCACCGCAGCGCGGCCGTCGCCTCGTCGAGGACGATGCCGAGCGACCGGGTGCCGCGCCCCTTGGCCCAGACCTCGGCGTCGACCTCGTGGACGTCACCGTTCCGCACGGCCGGGATCTTCGACCAGAGCGGGTTCTCGGCGAGCTTGTCGGAGAGCCGGGCGCCCGGGGCCGCCGGTCCGCCGAAGGAGAGCGTCTCGACGAAGAGCACGTCGACGTCGCGGGCGAGGATCTCCTCCATGCTGTACGTACCCTCGACGCCCCGGCTCTTCCACGGGTAGTCGGCGATCTTCGGCAGGAGTCCGGCCGTGACATCGTTGCCCGGGGTCGCGACGCCGAAGTTCTCGTCGCTGCCGAAGATGATGAGCGCGGTCTTGTCGCTCCGCGTCTTCTCCGCGGCGGCGAGTTTGGCGCGGAAGGCCTTCTCGGCCGCCTCGCCCTGCTTCGTACGGCCGGTGAGTGCGGCGAGATCACGCAGATAGCCCACGCTGTCCTGCCAGTTGCCGGGCTGCACGGGCCAGAAGACGGTGGGGCCCTTCAGTGCGGGGGCGAGCTTGCCGTGGGTGTCCTCCAGGCCGATCACGAGGTCCGGCTCGTACGAGAGGATGGCCTCCGTCTCGGGGCTGAGGAAGCCGCCGGGGACCACGGGGATCTTCGCCGCGCGCTCCTTGCCGAGGAATTTCTCGTGCGCGAGGAGGGCGGAGTTGGTCGCGGCCGGGACCATGCCGAGTTCGGCGAGCATGTCGTCGCAGAGGGCGACGAGGCAGACGATCCGCCGCGGCGGGGCGGCGGTCGTGACGGTCACCCCCTTGGCGTCGGTGACGGTCCGCGCGGCGGTGATCGGCTTGACCGTCACATCGGTCGCCGGACCCGGCGCCGCGCCGCCCTTTCCGGCCTCCCCGCCGCCGGTGCTCGCTCCGCAGCCGACGAGCAGCGTTCCCAGAACCGCCGCCGCCGTCCAGCGACGCGCCTTTCGCAGCATCTGCATCCTGCGCGACATATGCCCCTCTGTTCTGTTCCGTCCCGGGGGTGATGGCAGGAGTGGGTGGCGGGCGCCCGGGTCCGACCCGCGCCCCTAGAGTGCCACATGATAATCATTCTCAATAAGCCTGGAAGCTGGGAGACTGTCATGACGCCACCGCCCCGCCTGCTCGTCGCCGACCAAGTCGCCGGAGGCATACGGATGCTGGACCTGCCGAGCGGCCGGACGGCCGCGGTGCTCGAGGGGCGGCACCTCTCCGAGCACGCCGGCTTCCTCGCCCTCCCCGAAGGCCGGATCGCCTTCGTCGACGACCTCGGCGGCGAGCTGGTGGTCCTCGACCCGTACGGTCCGGAAGCCGGCCGGCCGCTGGTCGCGGCCACCGCGCCCGTGGCCTGCCCTGCCGAACACCTCGCCGCCGACGCCTCCGGCCGCCGCATCGCCGTGACCACCGGCCTCGGGCGCAACGAGGAACCCTGGAGCGACCTCCTCACCGTCGTCGACCTGGGCTCCGACCGGCCGCGTTCGGTACGGGTACGGACCCGCGTCGGCGAACCGGGCGTCGTCCTCCTCGGCGAGGCGGACGACCCCCTCGTGGTCCTGCGCCACCGTGAACCCGGCACCCTCACCGCGTACCCGTGGGACGCCGTGCTCGCCGCTCCCCCGGCCTGCCCGCCCGTCGCGGCCGCCCACGAGCTGCGGCTCCCGGACGACGACGGTCACGGCGACGCCCACGACCCCGCCACGGGGCGGCTGTTCGCGGCGGCGGCCTCGGGCGTCCACCGGGCCCGCCGCGAGGGCGGCCGGCTCGTCGCCGAGGAGCCGCTCGGCTGGGAGGGTCCGGGCCGCGGTTACTACCTCCGCCTCGACCCGGTCCGCCGGACCCTCTGGTCCTGCGTGCGCGGCGGGCCCGCCGACCCCGGCCAGTGGCCCCTGTGGACCAACGACGCCTGGTTCCACCAGCTCGACCGGGGACGTACGGGACGGATCCCGCTCGGCCCCGGACTCGTCTTCCGACTCGCGGTCGCCGCCGGGCACATCGCGTACGCGAGAGTCCATCCGGAGGGCGACGAGCTGATCCTCCTCGACCCCGCCGCCACCGACACCGATCCCGGCTCCGGTCCCCGGATCGTCGCGCGGCTGCCACTGCCGCCGATGGACGGCGCTCCCCGCCCGGGAGGCACCCCGTGGGACGGTGTGCAGCGGCGTGCGATCGCCGCCTCACCGGGCGCCGCGTACACCGCCGTCACCCGGGGTGGTCACGGCGAGATTCATCTTTTCGAGGGAGCGCGAGCGCTGGCGGTCCTCCGGGTGCCGACGCCGTTGGACGACGGGGGTCACCTGGCGCTGGTGGCGCCGGGCGACGGGGCGCAGGCCGATCGGATCGGGCGCTGAGCGCGGAGTCCGGACGGTGCGCCGAGGGCGTCCGCGTACCGGTGTCGGGCAGGCTCTTGTGAA
This sequence comes from Streptomyces sp. NPDC006551, assembly GCF_040611675.1. Lineage (NCBI taxonomy): Bacteria > Bacillati > Actinomycetota > Actinomycetes > Kitasatosporales > Streptomycetaceae > Streptomyces > Streptomyces sp. NPDC006551. Next base: position 104,393 of record NZ_JBEXOT010000015.1, on the reverse strand, counting down.
ATAATTCACCTGACCTCTTGGCCAGGCACGCCGGTTCATGCTGAGATGCGACCTGACCCAAACGGCTCAATGGCGCGCTCGGGGAGGGCAATGTGGCGGACACCGCCATGTCTGGTTCCGAAACGACGGGTGGCGACGATCCGTCCCTTGCCTACGGCAAGGAGACCCCGATGGAGACCGCCATATGGCGGCTGCGCTCGCGCGGCTGCTGGACGGACGCGGCCGCCCTGCTCACGCCCCGCGCGGCCGAACCGGCGGCGGCGCTCGAAAGGGCCGCGCTGCTGATCGAGCGCTGCCTCTACACCGAGCAGGGCTGGGCCGACGCGGAAGAGGCGCTGCGGTCGGCCGAGGCGGTCGCCCAGAGCGACGAGGAGCGCGGGGCCGCGGCGTGCGAACGCGGTTATCTCGCCTACGCGTCGACGCTCCTCGGCGTACGGGACCGGGCCGACGAGGCGCGCGCGGCGCTCGGCAGGGCGGCCGCGCTGATCGGCCCGGCGGCCGAAGGACGCCCGCTGCTCGACTTCCGGCGCGGGCTGATCGCCCAGAACCTCGGCGACTCCCCCCAGGCGGCCCGTGCCGCCTACCGTCGCGCCCACGCGGGCGCGACGGACCGGGGCGACACGCTGCTGCTCTCCTCCACCTGGCGCCACCTGGCCGGACTGGCACTGCGCGAGGGGGAGTTGGCGGAGGCCCGGCACGGCTTCGCCGAGTCGCTGCGCATCCGGGAGGAGCTCGGCTTCCTCGTCGGCACGGCCCCGGCCCTGACGGCCCTGGCGAACGCCGAGACCGAGCCGGAGGCCGGCCGGCTGCGCGCGGAGGCGGCCCGCCTCTTCCGCCTCCTGGGTGGCGTTCCGACCTGGCTCGCGGCCCAACTGGTCCCGCGGGCCGCCGTCTGACGCCCCCTCGGACCGCGACCGGTCCGGGTCCTCCCAGGAGTGGCCCGGACCGACGGCCGCACACCGCCCGGGACGAGGGTCGGGTTTGTGTGGACGCCCGCAGAACGAGGCGTGCTGACGGTCGATGCGAGGTGTCGACTCACCTTGCCGAGCGCGCTGTTCTGACGGTGCGCGGGTGAGGGTGATGGCATGCGCTCCGGTCGACGGTCCGGGTTCGGGCGGCGGTTCGACCATCCGCTGGGCGGCGCCCCAGTGCCTCAGCGGGCGCCCCCGGCGGGCTCCAGGCGTACCAGTGCGTCGTCCATGCCCACGATCAGGTCGCCCTCCGCGGTGACCGCGACGGCGCGGACGGGTGGGCCGGGGCGGAAGCGGTGGAGGGCTCCGGTGTCGAGGTGGCGCAGCTCCACGAGGCCGTCGGCCCAGGCGACCGCGAGGACCGGGCCGCGGGGAGTCCGCGCCGCGTGGAGGGTGACGACCGGGGCGGGGCGTTCGACGAGCGGGGCGGGGTGGGGGTTCGGCTCCTTCCCCGGGGTCCAGAGGCGGACAGCGCCGTCGGTTCCGCCGCTGCACACGAAGGGCGTGGAGGTCTCGACTGCGGTGACCGCCGCGACGCGGCCGCTGTGCAGGGCGGCCTGGTGAATGCCCGTCAGGCCGAAGGCGTGCACGGATCCGAGCCGGTCGCCCACCACGACCGAGCCGCCGATCGCCGCGAGCGCGGTGCCAGGGTGCCGGGTGAGGGTGGCCGTGACGGCCTGGGTGAGCCGCTCCAGATACGCGGGGCGGGGCGCCGTTCCCCGTACGGTGTGCAGCCGGCCGCGCTCGTCGAGCAGGAGCACGGTCCCGTCCGCCGCGGGCGCGAGCGCCTTGACCCGGCCCGCGGGGCCCGGATCGAGCCGCCCGGCGGGCCGCGCGTCCGCGGCGTCCAGCAGGTGTACGTCACCGGCCGGGCCGGCGACCAGCAGCCGGTCGCCGACGGCGCCGAGGGCGGTGACGGGGCCCGGCCAGGGCGGGGTCAGGTCGCCGCGTGCCCGGGTCCAGCGGACCCGCCAGGTCGAGCGGGCGGTCAGTTCCTCGAGGGCGGGGCGCAGCCGGGGGTCCGCGCCGTCGCCGAGGGCGGCGAGCAGGACGAGGGCCCGGTCGGCGGGGTTCTGGTCCCGGGAGAGGGACTGGCCGGCGCGCATCCAGGCGGAGCGGAGTCCGCCGTGGTCGTCGTCGGGGTCCGCCAGGTAGGCGCGGGTGACCTGCGAGGGGTCGGCCGCGCAGACGGCGACCGGGTCGGCCGGGTCCACCGCGCGCCGCTCCGCCCCGTACGCCCCGGCGCGCTCGCCGGGCCGATGACCGCCGCCTGAGGCCGCGCGCCCTCGCCGCGCACCACGCCCGGCGCGTCCGGCCCGCGCGGCCGGCCCAGCGCCCTGGGCCTCCCCCCGCCCGAACCGCTCGCCGCCCGCACTCCCGACCTGCTCGCCGGGCCGGGTGTCTCCACGCCCGGCCGGCTCGCCGCCCGTCCGCTCGCCCTCCGCACCCCCGACCTGCCCGACCGGCCGGGTGCCCCCTCCCCCGGCCGGCTCACCGTCCGCCCGCTCGCCCTGACGCGCTCGCTCGGCGTCCGCACTCCCGAGCTGCCCGGCACGCCCAACTTCACCTCCAGCGGCTGTCTTCCGCTCCGGTTCACCGTCGTCGCCGTCGTGACCGTCCGGCGTCTCGGTGTTCTCGTCGGCGCCCAGGTCGACGATCGTGGCGCGGCGGGCGGCGAGGAGCGTGTGGGGCGGGGTTCCGGTGCGGGTCTCGACGAGGAGGCGTATCCGGCCCAACGCGTCCAGCTCCGCGATCAGTTCGGCGAGGGCGTCCGGTTCGGCGGCGGCGTGCAGGTCCGGCAGGATGAGGGCCGCGCGGCGCACCTCGGTGGTGGCGAGGACGTGGACGAGCTCGCCGGGTGTTCTGGCCACCACCCCCAGCCGGTTGGCGATCGTCCAGGCCGCGCCGAGCGCGCTCTGCCCGGCCAGCGGGACCAGTTCGCGCGCCGCGCGCCTGCGCCGGGAGCCGCCGGAACGGGTACCGTGCGCGGCGAGCCAGGCGAGCAGGGCGCTCTTGCCCCGACCCGGGCCCCCCGTGACCAGGCACAGGCGCGGGGCGTCCGGGTCGGTGAGCCAGCCGAGCAGAGCCGCGGCCTCGGCCGCCCGGCCGGGCGCGGGGCGCTCACCCCGTACGGGAGCGGTCACGGGCACCCACCCCCCGCCTTCGGCGAGGGGAGCCCCCATCGCGCCGTGGACAGGGCCGGGGACGGCATGGGACACCTCACGCCACCGACCTTAGTCGCTGCGGGTGTCGGGAAGGAGTCAGCCGTCCGAACCCGTGAAGTGCTCCCGTACGAGGGACCGCACGACGGTCAGGTCCTGGGCGACGAGCGCGTCGAGGAGGGCGGTGTGTTCCGCCGCGTCCGCGACGAGGTCGGCGTGCCGGGTGGCGGGGCCGCTCGTCAGGGGCCACTGGGAGCGGCGGTGCAGATCGTCGGCGACGGCGACGAGCTGGGCGTTGCCGGCGAGGGAGAGGACCGCGCGGTGGAAGGCACGGTCGGCCTCGGCGTAGTGCGCGCGGTCGCCGCGGGCGGCGGCGGCCGACGTGGCCTCGGCGAGGGGGCGGAGCTCGGCCCAGCGGGCGGCCGGGACCGTACGGGCCAGCCGCAGCATGACGGGGACCTCGAGGAGTGCGCGGACCTCGGCGAGCTCGGCGAGTTCGCGCGGGGTGCGTTCGGTGACCCGGAAGCCCCGGTTCGGTACGACCTCGACGGCGCCCTCGGTCGCCAGCTGCTGCATCGCCTCGCGCACCGGGGTCGCCGAGACGCCGAAGCGTTCGCCGAGGGCGGGGGCGGAGTAGACCTCGCCGGGGGTCAGGTCGCCGCCGACGAGCGCGGCGCGCAGGGCCTGGAGGATCTGGCCGCGTACGGAGTGCCGCTGGACGGGACGCGGGGCGAGCGGCGCCGGGGCGGGCCGGTCGCTGTGCGTCTGCTCGTGGCACGCGGACTCGTCGTGCGCGGGCTCGTCATGCGCGGACTCGCTCCGAGCGTCGTGCACGGGCTCGCCCCGGGGGTGCTCGCCGTCACCGCGCTCGCCCTGGATGCGGTGACCGTGGACGCGCTCACCGTGGACGCGCTCGCCCCTCGCCTCCGGAGCGGCGGTCACCGGCGGTACGAACGGGCCGCCGCGCGCCTGCTCGGGAACCCGTGCGGCGTCGCCGTACGGTGGACACGGCTCCTCCGCCGCGCGCTCGCGCGCTCCGCCCTGCTCCACCCGGGTCCTCCTGCGGGGTCGTGCCGGGCCCGGCTCCCGATACCGGTGCCCCGTGTGCACCATAGGCGACAAGCTCGCTCGGAAGGCCGGGGGGCTTGCCCCGCAGGCGAGAGGGGCAAACATCGATCGTGTCGGGTAAGGTAAGGCTAACCTGCTGACGATCGCGATTCGGTGGTCCCCCATGGCCGTCCCCGCCCTGCTCTCCACCCCCTTCACCTCGCCCGTCGCGGCTTCCTACGCCCGCGTCGGCGAGGTGTTCAACGGGCTGCGGATGGCGGAGGCGGGCCCCGGCGAGCGGCTGCCGCGGGGCGGCGGCTGGGTCGGCGCGGACGAACTCGCGGCCGGCGGCGCCGCCCTCGACGCCTTCCTCGCCTGGGACGACGCGCAGGTCCTGCGGGACTACGGCCGGCAGGCCCGCCCCGATGTGATCGCGAGCTTCGGACTGCACCGGTACGCCTGGCCCGCCTGCCTTCTGGTGACCGCCCCCTGGTTCCTGCACCGCAGGGTGCCCCGCGTGCCCGTCCGTAACGTCTCCTTCCATCGCACGCTCGGGCGGATGACCGTCCGCATCGAGGAGTTCGCCTGCCTGCCCGGCGACCCCGCGGCCACGCTGCCCGGCGCCCGGGTCGTCCCCGACGAGGAGGCGCTGCGCGCCGAGGTCCGGGCCTCGCTCGCCGAGCACTTCGAAGACGTCCTGACCGGCTTCGGGCCGCGGATGCGGCGCGGGCGGCGCGCGCTGTGGGGCATGGCGACGGACGAGATCGTCGAGGGGCTCTGGTACATCGCCGGCCTGCTCGGCGAGGAGGCCCGGGCGATGGAGGAGCTCGAGCTCCTGATGCCCGGCACCGCGAAGCCCTTCGCGGGAGCCGCGGGCTTCCGCGAGCTGGCCGGGACGGGGACGGCCGACACCCCGCCCGCCCCGACCCGGGACCGGGCTACCTGCTGCTTCTTCTACACGCTGCGCCCCGAGGACACCTGTACGACGTGTCCGCGCACCTGCGACACCGAGCGGGTCCGCCGGCTCGCCGTGACCGCCTGACGCTCCCCCGACGCTTACGCCACCCCCACGGGTGGCGTACGTCGAACACAACTCCCTTCTCTCGCGCAGCGGTTCGACCAGATCGCACCTATTCGTATGCCGTGCGGCCCCAATGGCGTGCTCTTGCCGCGAAAGCCCTTGAGGGCCCGTCGAGGTCGGCCAGTATGGGCCGCCGAAACGCCCTACTGCGATGCAAGGGACACCGCATGAGACTGACCGACATATCGCTGGACTGGCTGCTTCCGGGCGGCGTCATGGTGGCCGGAGTCCTGACGGCGGTGGCGGTGCTCGCGCGCGGCAAGCGCGCCGGTGACCAGGCCGCGGCCGATGACTCCTGGGAACGCAGCGAGGAACGCCGCAGACGCAAGGAAGCGATCTACGGCACCGCCTCCTACGTCCTTCTCTTCTGCTGCGCGGCCGTCGCGGCCGCCCTCTCCTTCCACGGGCTCGTCGGCTTCGGCCGGCAGAACCTCAACCTCACCGGGGGCTGGGAGTACCTCGTCCCCTTCGGCCTCGACGGCGCGGCCATGTTCTGCTCGGTCCTCGCGGTCCGCGAGGCCAGCCACGGCGACGCCGCCCTCGGCTCGCGCCTCCTCGTGTGGACGTTCGCGGGGGCCGCGGCCTGGTTCAACTGGGTGCACGCCCCCAGGGGCCTGGGGCACGCGGGCGCCCCGCAGTTCTTCGCGGGCATGTCCCTCTCGGCGGCGGTCCTCTTCGACCGGGCCCTCAAGCAGACCCGCCGGGCGGCGCTCCGTGAGCAGGGCCTGGTGCCCCGTCCGCTGCCGCAGATCCGGATCGTACGGTGGCTGCGGGCGCCCCGGGAGACCTTCGCCGCCTGGTCGCTGATGCTGCTCGAAGGCGTACGGACGCTGGACGAGGCGGTCGACGAGGTCCGCGAGGACCGGCGCGAGAAGCAGCAGAACCGGCTGCGCAGACGCGAGCAGGGAAGACTCGACCGGGCCAGGCTCAGGGCGATCAACCGGCAGCACCGGGCCTTCGGGCTCGGCCGCGGCGGCGGGCGCCATGTCGAAATGGCCGCGCTGAACTCCGGCGCGGGCTCCGCGACGTCCGTGGGGACGGCCGTCGCGGAGCCCGCCATAGCGGAACCCGGACAACTGCCGCTTCGACCCCGGCCCTCCCTCCAGGCCGTGCAGGGCGTTGAGCCGCGGACGGTGGACCTCACCGCCGAGGACGACACCCAGGCGCTGCCGCGGCTCGACTCCCTGGAGCGCAAGCTCAAGGACCTCGAGCAGCAGTTCGGCTGAGCACGGCACGCGTGAACTCAGCGGCGGGGCGCCCTCATCGGGCGGCCCCGCCGTCGAGTTCGAACCACACCACCTTGCCCACCCCTTGCTCCTCGACGCCCCAGGAGTCGGCCAGCGCCTCGACCAGGACGAGCCCCCTGCCGTGCGTACCGTCGTCGGCGATCGGTGCGTGCGGCGCGGTCAGGCCGGGAACGAAGTCCCGTACCTCGACCCTGAGGCTCTCGGGAACGACGGTCGCGGTCACCACCGCTCCGTGCTCCGTGTGCACCAGCGCATTGGTCACCAGCTCGCTCGTGAGCAGCTCCGCCACGTCGGAGGCCCCCGGTCCGCCCCATTTCCGCAGCATCTCGCGCAACGCATGCCGTACCTCCGGCACCGCGGTGAGATCCGCGCATCCCACCTTCTTCAGCAGTTGAGTCGGCTGTCCCGCCTCCCCGGCCATAACCCCCACCCACACGTCGTCGAACTGGCTCACGGGGATGCATGCCCCGCCCACCGGCCCGCATTCACGGCCGGGGAACATTGCGCAAGTTGGAGCGGGCCATCTGGAGCATGCGCCCGACGCCTCCGTCGAGCACGATCTTGCCCGCCGAAAGGGCGAATCCGGTCACCATGTCGGCGCTGATCTTCGGCGGGATGGAGAGCGCGTTGGGGTCGGTGACGATGTCCACGAGGGCCGGGCCCTTGTGCTTGAACGCGTCCTTGAGAGCGCCGGCGAGCTGCTTCGGCTTCTCGACCCGTACCCCGTAGGCGCCGGCCGCCCGGGCGATGGCGGCGAAGTCGGGGTTGTGGTTGGTCGTTCCGTACGACGGGAGTCCGGCCACGAGCATCTCCAGCTCGACCATGCCGAGCGAGGAGTTGTTGAAGAGGACGATCTTCACCGGCAGGTCGTACTGGACGAGGGTGAGGAAGTCGCCCATCAGCATGGCGAATCCGCCGTCGCCGGACATCGAGATCACCTGGCGGCGGCGGTCGGTGAACTGGGCGCCGATGGCCTGCGGCAGCGCGTTGGCCATCGAGCCGTGGCTGAAGGAGCCGATGATCCGCCGACGGCCGTTGGGTGAGATGTAACGGGCCGCCCAGACGTTGCACATACCGGTGTCGACGGTGAAGACGGCGTCGTCGTCGGCGAGTTCGTCCAGGACGGAGGCGACGTACTCCGGGTGGATGGGCACGTGCTTGTCGACCTTGCGGGTGTACGCCTTCACGACTCCTTCGAGCGCGTCGGCGTGCTTCTTCAGCATCTTGTCGAGGAAGCGGCGATCCGTCTTGGCGCGCACGCGCGGGGTGAGGCAGCGCAGCGTCTCGCGTACGTCGCCCCAGACGGCGAGGTCGAGCTTGGAGCGGCGCCCGAGGTGTTCGGGCCGGACGTCCACCTGGGCGATCTTGACGTCGTCGGGCAGGAAGGCGTTGTACGGGAAGTCGGTGCCCAGCAGGATCAGCAGGTCGCATTCGTGGGTGGCCTCGTAGGCGGCGCCGTAGCCGAGCAGTCCGCTCATGCCCACGTCGAACGGATTGTCGTACTGGATCCATTCCTTGCCGCGCAGGGCGTGGCCGACCGGTGCCTTGACGCGCTCGGCGAACTGCATGACCTCGGCGTGTGCGCCGGCGGTGCCGCTGCCGCAGAACAGGGTCACCCGGTCGGCGTCGTCGACGAGCCGTGCCAGCGCCTCGATCTCGCTGTCACCCGGTCGGACGGTGGGCCGGGTGGTGACGAGGGCGTGCTCCACCGCCTTCTCGGGGGCGGGTTCGGCGGCGATGTCGCCGGGGAGGGAGACGACGCTGACGCCGCCCTGTCCGACGGCGTGCTGAATGGCCGTCTGGAGCAGTCGGGGCATCTGCTTCGGACTGGAGATCAGCTCGCTGTAGTGGCTGCACTCGGTGAAGAGCCGGTCGGGGTGGGTCTCCTGGAAGAAGCTGAGGCCGATCTCGGCGGTCGGAATGTGCGAGGCGAGGGCCAGCACCGGGGCCATCGAGCGGTGGGCGTCGTACAGGCCGTTGATGAGGTGCAGATTGCCCGGGCCGCAGGAGCCGGCGCAGGCGGCGAGGCGGCCGGTGATCTGCGCCTCCGCGCCCGCCGCGAAGGCGGCGGCCTCCTCGTGCCGGACCTGGATCCAGTCGATGCCGGAGGTGCGGCGGATGGCGTCGACGACGGGGTTCAGGCTGTCGCCCACGACTCCGTACAGGCGTTGGACGCCCGCCCGGACGAGGAGGTCGACGAACTGTTCTGCGACGTTCTGTTTGGCCATGGATCCATCAACCCATGGGCTCGGCGGTTACGCCTCCCAGACGGCGACCGACGTACGGTCATCGGCGTATCCCTTCACCCTCAGCTGGGTGTCGGCGAGGTAGGCGGCGAGTCCGGGCGGTTCGGGGGCGGTCCAGCGCGAGGCCAGCTCGCGGGCGAGGGCGGGCTCGCCGCGCATCGGCTCGGCGAGGCCGTTCGACGCGAGGAGCAGGATGTCGCCGGGGCGGGCCACGGAGGCCCGGAAACGGAACGGTTCGGCGGGCGGCGCGAGCGCGCCGGAGGCTGGGGAAGGGCCCTCGACGAGTGGGCCGGGGGCGGTGGTGATGCCGAGGTCCATGGTGAGCCGGTCCCCCTCCTCCGTCTCGGACGGGATCGCCGCCGGGGTTTCGGAGTGCGGCGCCTTGGCGGAGGTGGAAGCCTCGGGCTCCGCGGGCGGGGGCACCGCGGGCGGGGAGCCGAAGCCGACGACGGGCGCGCCGGTCAGCGCGGCAGGCTCGGGGACCAGCGGCTCGATGTCCTGCCAGGCCCCGTCGCGGAGGCGGAAGAGACCGCCGCGGCCGATGCCGAAGAAGACCCGGGTCCGGCAGCCGGGGTCGGCGGAGAGCAGCAGACAGCGCAGGCTCGCGGTGTACTCGTCCGGCTCCACGCCCAGCTCGGCGGCGCGGGCGCGGAGTTTGCCGTAGGTCCGGTCGGTGAGCCGGTGGAGTCCGGACTTGAGATCGCCGCGGCGGCCGGCCCGGATGTCCTCGGAGAGCCGGGCGTGGCTGCGGCCGACGGCCTCGCCGATCCAGCGGCAGGCGTCGGCGGCGGCGAGATGGGCGCCGTCGGCGGCGCGGGCGCCGCCCGCCACGGCGACCAGGACGAGGGCGGCCTCGTCGTGGCCGAAGCGGGCGGTGAGCAGGGCGTCGCGGCGGGGTTCGCCGCGGTAGCGGGCGGAGTCGCCGCGGACGGAGGCGGCGCGCAGCGTGTAGGTGCCGTAGCGGGCGCCGTCGAGGACGGTGTCGGCGACCAGGTCGGCCAGCTCGCCGGGGTGGGCGGCGGGCAGGGCGGTGGGCTCGGGCTCGTAGGTGGGCGGACGGCTGCCGATGTGTTCGGTACGGGGGCGGGGTGCGGGGACCCGGACGGTCGCCTCCGGGAGCGGAGCCGGCTCGGGGGCCTCCGGGGCGGGGGCCCGGACGGTCGGGGCCTCGGCGGGCGGCGGAGGCGGTGGGGGCGACGGAGGGGGCGGGGGCGGGACTTCGGACGCCGACGCGAACGTGCGGGGGCCGCCCGCGTGTGCGTCGGGGGGTTCCCACGGGGCCTTCTCCGGCCGGGGCGGGGCGGTGTCCCGCCGTACCGACGCGGGCACGGCGCGGGACGCGGAGTCGAAGCGGTCGTCCAACGTGTCACCGGTCGCGGCCGGCGCCGTGTCCCCGACCGAGTCGTCGTACAGCTTGTCCCACCAGTTGTCCCCCTGCTGAGTCATGCCCTTATTGTCCACCGCGCGGGCCGCGCGAAAAGGGACATCCGGAAAAGGAACGAAAAAGGGGTCCGCCGGGCGACCCCACCCCCCACGGGAAGGACGCCCGGCGGACCGTCGTGATCAGCGCACGTCGTAAGCGCGGACCACGGTCTGGGTGACGGAGTTGCCGTGTGCGTCCGTCAGCTCGGTCTTCAGGGTGACCGGCTTGCCGGTCGCGCCCGTGTGGTTCACGGTCGCGGTCCACTCACCGCCCTGCTGCGAGACCCGCGCCCGCGTCCAGGTCGTGCCCCCGTCGTAGGAGTACGAGAGCCTGACCGAGGTGAGCGCGGCGGGCGTGTAGCCCGCGTGACCCGTCGCGGTGAGGCCGATCATCTGGCCGTCGGTCGCGGCGAGGGTCTTGAGTCCGTCCTCCGGCAGGTTGTACCGGGGAAAGAGAATCGGGATGCCTTGAGAGTAGACGCTCTCCTCACGCTTGGAGGTGAATTCCCACACGGAGTTGACGGCGGTGGAGCGTGCCCACACCTTGCTGCCCAGCTTCATGGTGTTCTGTTCGAGCGTGTACGTGCCCTGCTGGGACGGGACTTCGAAGACTCCGAACGGCCATCCGGTCTGGCCGAGGAGCTCGCCGTCCTTGCTGAGCCGGAGGTTGCCGATGTCGCCGAAGGAACCGGGCTGGGCGTAGTGGGTGTTGTCGCCCCACATGGCGTCGGCGAAGCCGATGAGGTCGCCCTGGCGCTCGGCGACGAGCACCGGCTTCCCGGTCGCGTCGAGCGGGGCGGTCGGGGCGACGACGCCGTCGTACCAGCGTTCGGTGCGCTTCTCCCCCGCCTTGTACGCGTGCTGGGCACCGATCATGAACTCGCCGAACGGGAACCCGGAGGACAGGGCCTGGTCCCACCGGGTGTCCCCGGCCGTGTAGTACTCGGTGCGCGTACCCGGGGCCGGGACGGTCTCGATGGCGGCGAAGCGGACCGCCGTGCCGTTCGGGCGGTACGCCGCCACGTTGTCGATGAAGTCGGTGGCGACGCCCATGGAGCCGTAGCCGGACTCGGTACGGCCCAACTGGCCGTCACGGACGCGGTAGACCTTCTCCTCGCGGATCGTGCCGGTCTCGGGGAAGGCCAGGTTGTAGAGGTACGGGCTCTTCGCGGTGGCCTTCCAGGACAGGGTGACCTCGCCGGCGGAGAGCTTCGCGAGCAGCGCCGCGCCTTCGGCGGAGCCGACGGCGAGGACCGGGAAGCCGGCGCCGGTGAAGCCGGCGGTCGGGTACCAGCGGGCGGGCGAGGTGCGGTACGCGAGGACCGCGACGGCGCCGGCCGCCTTGGCGTCACGAGCGACGGTGCCCGCGGCGGTGGAGGTGTCGGGGAAGCGGACCAGGGCGACTCGGCCCCGGACCGCGGCGGCCGTCAGCTCCTCCGGGGTGCCGGTGCCCGCGTCGACGAGCCGGGCGGTGCCGGTGCCGTCGAGGTTGTCGGAGCCGAGGGAGGCGGTGACCGGGTGGAGCGCGAGGCCGTCGGTCGTCCTCAGTTCGGAGATCAGCGGGGCGGCGGTGCGCCAGTAGCTGCCGAACTCGAACTCGCCCTCGCCGACGCGCCCTTCGACCGAGGCGTAGTAGCCGCGTATGGTCCGGGTGCCGCCCGCCGTGCCGGCGTGCAGCCAGGTGTCGTCCCAGGAGCGGGAGAAGGCCAGCGTGGTGCCGCGCTGTTCGCCGGGCCTGTCGGTCCTCACCGACAACCGGTGTGCCGCGCGGGCGTCCAGGACGAGGGTGGTGTCCTTCTTCAGCTCCAGTCGGGGCCGGGCGAGGTAGCTGAGCGAGTCGTTCAGCGTGGCGCCCTCGCCGGCGTCGGGGGTGGTGACGAAGGAGGAGAGGAAGTAGCTGCCGGGGCGCAGGCGGTACACCTGGTCCGCGGCCCCTTCGTTGAAGCGGCGCTCGCCGCTGGCGTCGTCGGTGCCGATGACGTCGAGGGACGACGCGCCGTCGGCGGGGCGGCCCTGACGGTCGATCAGCTTGACGCGCAGGGTGACGGTCTCGGGCTCCACGTGGAGGGAGAACGGGGTCGAGACCGCTGTGCCGCCGGGGCCGGTGGCCACCACGCGGCCGGTCACGTCGCCGTACTGGGCGCGCTCCAGATGGGCGGCCGGGTCCAGGCGCAGCGGCACCTCGACGGTGGCCCCGGCGGGCACGGTGACGGTGCGCTCGCCGAGGCGGGCGACGGAGGACCTGACGCGCGAGCCGTCGTTGCCGGTGACCTTCTCGACCGCGAGCGTCAGGGTGACGGCCCGGTCGGAGGTGTTGGTGTACGGGACGGGGACGGACGTCCGGTCTCCGCTGTGCTGGGGCCAGTGGAAGGTGCCGCCCTGGACGGCGCCGGCGCCGAGGACGGTCTGGTCGACGGCCGCCTTGACGTCCAGGCGGCCGGCGCCGACCTCGCGGACGTCACCGGGGACGGCGCTCTCGGCGGAGGAGACGAGCGCGGCCTTGATCTGCCGGCCGGACCAGTCGGGGTGCCGCTGCTTGACGATGGCGGCGGCGCCGGCGACGTGCGGGGTGGCCATCGACGTACCGGACATGGACTGATAGGCGTACACCCCGCGGCCGCCGGCCGCGGCGGCGGAGATGGAGACGCCGGGGGCGGCGATCTCCGGCTTGAGGGTGTGGTTCACGATCGTCGGGCCGCGGCTGGAGAAGTACGCCGTGGAGTCGTCGCGGTCGGTGGCGCCGACGGTCAGCACGTCGGGGGCGCAGCCGGGCGAGGAGACCGTGTTGAGGGTCGGGCCGGAGTTTCCGGCGGCGACCACGAACAACGTGCCCTTGTTCTGCGCGAGTTCCTGGGCGGCGACGCTCATCGGGTCGGTGCAGTCGGTCGGTTCGGGGCTGCCGAGGCTCATGGAGACGACATCGGCGCCCTGGGCGACGGCCCACTCCATCCCGGCGATGATCCAGGAGGCGGCGCCGGAGCCGGAGTCGTTGAGGACCTTGCCGTTGAGGAGGTCCGCGCCGGGTGCGACGCCCTTCTTCGCTCCCGCGCTCGCGGCGCCGGAGCCGCCGACGGTGGAGAGGGTGTGGGTGCCGTGGCCCTGGCGGTCGTCGGCGGTGTCGGAGTCGGTGAAGTTCTCCGAGGCGACGAGACGGCCCTTGAGGTCGGGGTGCTCGGCGTCGGCGCCGGTGTCGAGGACGGCGACCTTGGTGCCCTTGCCGTCGAAGCCGGCGGCCCAGGCCTCCGGGGCGTGGACCTGCCGTGTGGAGCGCTCGAGGGTGGCCTGGACCTTGCGGTCCAGCCAGAGCTTCTTCAGGGGTGAGGCGTTACGCGCGGTGGAGGTCTCGACGTCGGCCCAGAAGGCGGCGGCCCGCTTCTTGTCGGCCTGGAGGGCGACGCCGTCGACGGCCTTGAGAACCTGACCGCGCCGGGCCCCGCGCGGCGCGGCGGGTACCGAGCGGGCGAGGTCGGAGCCGTAGACGGCGATGAGCGGGAGCGTGGTGGTGGCGGCGTCGTGGTAGCCCTGGCGGATCAGCCCGGTGACATTGAAGAGCTCCTCGTCGACGCGGCCCGCGGCGAGGGCATCGGTGGCGTTCTCCGGGTAGACGTACAGGTCCTGGCCGGAGCGACGGGTCTGGACGAAGGGCACGGTCCCGTCCTCGGCCGGCAGGGCGGCCGCGGCCGGGTTGCCCGCCGTGTCCCTGGTGACCAGGACCCGGTCACCGGTGACCAGGGTGACGGTGGTGGGTCGTTCCCCGGCGCGGGCGGAAGCCTCGCTGCCGACCAGCGGTCGCTTGCCGGTCGGGTCGTCCTGCGGCGTGGCGGCCGTGGACGGCGCGACCGCGGTGACGGCCAGGACGGCGGCGGTCGCCGCCCCCAGGGCCGTACGCGAAATCGGGCGCATCGCTCTCCCCATCTGATTCCGGCACAAGGGCAGGCGAAAGGCCCCTGGCCGGAGGCGGTTGGTGCTGCGGTGGCGCCACATTGGCAGAGGTGAGGGTGGTACAGGGATGATGGGCGCGGCGGGAATGCGCCGTGGCCGATTCCCGCCAGAGCACCGACGGAACGTATGCGTCCGCCGAACGTCCGGGGTATGCCCGGGTCGTCCGGGGGCGTCCGGGCACGTCCGGAGAGATCCGGCGAGGGGTGGGGCAGCGATGCTGGGAGCGATAGGTCTCGACGAGCGGCAGGAGTCCGCGTACCGCGCGCTGGTCGCGCTGGGCGCGGCCGAGGTCACGGATCTGGCACACCGGCTCGCCCTGCCGGAGACCGAGACCGAGCGGGCGCTGCGGCGGCTCGAGTCGCAGGGTCTGGCGGCGCAGTCCTCGGCCAGGACGGGGCGGTGGGTGGCGGCGCCGCCGGGCGTCGCGCTGGGGGCGCTGCTGACGCAGCAGCGGCACGAGCTGGAGCAGGCGGAGCTGGCGGCGGCGCTGCTGGCCGAGGAGTACCGCGCGGAGGCGGCGGAACCGGCCGTGCACGACCTGGTGGAGGTGGTGACCGGGGCGAGCGCCGTCACCCACCGCTTCCTCCAGCTCCAGCTGGGCGCGGCCGACGAGGTCTGCGCGCTGGTGACCGGCAAGCCGATCGCGGTGAGCGGCCTGGAGAACGACGCGGAGGAGCTGGCGGCGGAGCGGGGGGTGCGCTACCGGGTGGTGATCGAGCGGGAGATCCTGACGCAGCCGTCGGGGCTCGTCGAGCTGTCGGCGGCGCTCGGCCGCGAGGAGCGGATCCGGGTGGTGGACCGGGTCCCCACCAAGCTGGTGGTCGCGGACCGCACCCTGGCGATGGTCCCGCTGACCGGCCGCGGCGTGGAGCCGGCGGCGCTGGTGGTCCACGCGAGCGGGCTCCTGGAGTCCCTGATGGGTCTCTTCGAGTCGGTCTGGCGCGACGCGCTCCCCCTGCGGCTCGGCGCGGGCGCGCAGGTGCGGGAGACGGAGGTGCCGGGTCCGGACGCGACGGACCTGGAGATCCTCTCGCTCCTCCTGGCGGGGATGACGGACGCGAGCGTGGCCAAGCAGCTGGACCTGGGCCTGCGCACGGTCCAGCGCCGGGTGAAGGGCCTGATGGAGCTGACGGGGGTGACGACCCGGCTCCAGCTGGGCTGGCACGCGTACGAGAAGGGCTGGGTGGCCCGGGGGTAGCGGGGCACGGGGAAAACGGGGCGCCCGGGGAAGCGGGGCCCGGGGAAAGCGGGGCCGGGGAAAGCGGGACCCGGGGAAAGCGAGGCCCGGCGCGACGGCCCCGCGCCCTCGTCCGTACGGCCGCGACCTGCGAGGACGCCGTGCGTCCTGCACGCTTGACAGATGGGTGTGTGGCAGCTGTTGCTGGTGGCGATGGTGATGCTGCTGGGCCTGTTCGGGGTGCTCGCTCCCGGCGTGCCCGGGCCGTGGCTCGTCTGGGCGGCCATGCTCTGGTGGTCGCTGCAACAGCAGAGCGGCCTCGCCTGGATCCTGCTCGTCGCCTCGACCGCGCTGCTGCTGCTCACCCAGGTGGTCGTCTGGCAGCTGCCGCAACGCCGGATCCGCGGCGTCGGCATCTCGGGGCGGATGGTGACGTACGCCGGGGTCGGCGCGTTCCTCGGCTTCTTCCTGGTTCCCGTGCTGGGCGCGATCCCCGGTTTCGTCGGCGGGATCTACCTCTCCGAACGCCTCCGCCTCGGCGGTCACGGCCAGGCGAAGGCTTCCACGCGCGGGCTGATGCGGGCGGCCGGCACGAGCGTGCTCGTCGAGCTGTTCTCGTGCCTGCTGATCGTCGGGGCGTGGGTGGGGGCCGTGATCTGGGGCTGACCGCTCCGCGTGCCGCTACCGGGGAAGGTCGATCTGGTACTTGATGAAGCCGGTGTCGCGGGCGACCTTGTCGTAGAGGTGCCGTGCGGTGGTGTTGGACTCCTGGGTGTTCCAGTAGACCCGGTCGCAGCCCTGGGCACGGGCCCACTCGGCGACGGCGGCGATGAGGGCACGCGCCGCGCCCTTGCCGCGCGCCTCGGGATCGGTGAAGAGGTCCTGGAGGTAGCAGACGTCGGGGCCGGAGGTGCTGGGGTGAACGAAGAAGTGGGTGAAGCCGACCAGCCGCCCGTCGAGCCGTGCGGCCAGGGCGTGCAGCCGGGTGTCCTCCTGGAACTCCCGCCAGGCCCGCTCGTACATCTCGGAGCCTTCGGTGCGGCCGTAGAAGTCCATATAGGCGCGGAAGAGCCGCTCCCACTCCGAGCGGTCGTCCCGCGCGAGACGGTCGATGGTGATCATGCCGGCCATCCTTGCAGGTGGCGCAGGCCGTAGGACCTCCAGGGTCGCCATGCCTCCGCGTCGGGGACGGCCTCCGGGACCACGTCGGGGTCGCCCAGGGCGCGCATACGGATGAGGGCGGCGGTGGCGGGGGTGACACCGGGAACGCCGAGCAGGGCCCGCTCGGCCTCGTCCCGGTCGGCGCCGGGGTCGAGGCGTACCGCACCGGTGGCGAGCGCGGCCGCGAGGGGGCCGGCGACGGGGTGGGAGGTGAGGGCGGCGGGCTCGGGAAAGAGGTGGGTGAGGCCTCCGCACGTGTGCTCCAGGGCCGTCCCGTGGGTCTCGGCCAGCCGGGCCGCCTCGCGCGGGCCGAGCAGGGTGCGGAGGGCGAACTCCTCGGGGTCGGCCGCGCCGGGCGAGCGTACGCCGGGGCGGGCGGCCACCCGAGCGGCGAGCCGCGGGTCGGCGCCGAGACGCTCGGCGACGGCGTACGGATCGGCGTCCAGGTCGAAGAGCCGGCGCAGCCGTTGGACGGCGGTGGTCAGATCGCGCAGGTCGGTGAGGTGGATCCGGGCCTCCAGCCAGGGCCCTGCGCTGCGCTCGTCGACGGAGACGAGGCCGGTGCCGTACGGGAGGCGGAGCGTACGGCGGTAGGTGCGGGCGCCGACAGGGCCGACCACGTCCTCGACCCGGGGCAGCGCCTCGGCGGCGAGCAGGTCGAAGACCTCCCGGGCGGCGTAGGGGCCGCGGTGCGCGAGCCGCAGCGGCACGCCGGCGGCGCGGGCGGCGCGGGGCGCCGTGCCGGTGCCGGACTCGGCGCGGAGTTCGGAGGGGGTACGGGCGTAGATGCGGCGGATCGTGTCGTTGAACTGGCGCACGCTCGCGAATCCGGACGCGAAGGCGATCTCGGTGATCGGCAGCCCGGTCGTCTGCAGGAGCAGCCGTGCGGTGTGCGCCCGTTGGGCGCGGGCGAGCGCGACGGGGCCCGCGCCGAGTTCGGCGGTGAGCTGACGCTGCACCTGCCGTGCGCTGTAACCGAGCCGGCCGGCGAGCCCGGGCACGCCCTCGCGGTCGACGACGCCGTCCCCGATCATCCGCATGGCGCGGCCGACGACATCGGCCCGCACGTTCCACTCGGCGGACCCGGGCACGGCGTCGGGCCGGCACCGCCGGCAGGCGCGGAAGCCGTGGCCCTGGGCGGCGGCCGCGGTCGGGAAGAACGTGACGTTCTTCCGCTGGGGGGTGACGGCGGGGCAGCTGGGCCGGCAGTAGATCCCGGTGGTCCGCACGGCGAAGAAGAACTCCCCGTCGAACCGCGCGTCCCGGCTGCTGACCGCCTGGTACCGGGTGTCTTCGTCCATCACGAGATCCAGTGTGCGGGACCGGGCGGGGCGTATCTGGCGGTTTTCGGACATGGGGGTGGGGCGTGGCGCGCCGGGCGGGTTGCGGACGGTGGGGCCCATGCCCCGCCGGGGGCCGCCGGGCATGGGCCCCGGACCCCGCCGGCGCCGAGCCGACCCCGAGCGGGAAGCCGGGCACGGATCCCGGCCTGTGAGCGGTGAGCCGGCACGGAACCCGGCCCCCCGGGCTGGGAGCCGGGCGCAGGCCCGGACCCCGAACTGGGAGCGAGCCTGCCCCTGCCCGCAGCGCGGGGGAGCGAGCCGACCCCGAACGGGGAGGCTCCGCCCCGCCCAGCGGGCTATCGCGCGTGGCCGCGCTTCACCGCCATCGCCGCCCAGCATCGCCGCCGGGGGCCGCCGGGCATGGGCCCCGGACCCCGCCGGGGAGCGAGCCGACCCCCGAGCGGGGAGCCACAGCCGCGCCTGGCGGGCGGCGGCCAGCGGGCGACGGCCCGCGTTTCGCCGTGCGGCTCCGCGCTGGGAGGCGCCGCGCCGCCCGGCCGGGCCGCCGGGGCCGCCGCGAGGCCGGCCCTGAACGGGAAGCGTCGCCCGCGGCCAGCGGGCGACGGCCCTTCGCCGTGCGGTGCCGGCCGCCGCACGCCGCCCCGCGGGCTATCGCGCGTGGCCGCGCTTCAGTGCCATCGCCGCCCGGCCCTCCGCGCCCTTGCGCTTCCAGTCCTTGAGCATCTCTGCCCGGAGGCGGGCGTCGGTCTTCGCGACGATGCGCTGGTTCTCGCGCAGGAGTTTGCGGTAGCTCTCCAGCCGCCGCACCGACAGCGTGCCGTCCTCGACGGCCGCCGTCACCGCACAGCCCGGCTCCGCCTCGTGGGCGCAGTCGTGGAAGCGGCAGTCCTCCGCGAGGCTCTCGATCTCCGAGAAGACCTGCCCCACCCCGGTCTCGGCGTCCCACAGCCCGACACCGCGCAACCCCGGCGTGTCGATCAGGACGCCGCCCCCGGGCAGCAGGAGCAGATTCCGCGTCGTGGTGGTGTGGCGGCCCTTGCCGTCCACGTCACGCGCGGCCTGGACACTCATGACCTCCTCGCCGAGGAGGGTGTTGGCGAGCGTCGACTTCCCGGCTCCGGAGGCGCCGAGCAGCACGCTCGTACCGCCCGCCACCACCGCGGCGAGCACCTCCACGCCCTCCCCCGTCGACGCGCTGACCGGCAGCACCCGCACGCCCGGTGCCGAGGTCTCCACGTCCTGGACGAGGTAGGAGAGCCCGACCGGGTCGGGGACGAGGTCGGCCTTGCTGAGGACGACCAGGGGCTGGGCGCCCGACTCCCACGCCAGCGCGAGGAAGCGTTCGACGCGACCGAGGTCCAGCTCGACGGCGAGCGAGACGGTGATGATCGCGTGGTCGACGTTGGCCGCGAGGATCTGGCCCTCGGAACGCTTGGACGACGTCGACCGCACGAAGGCCGTACGACGCGGAAGAAGCGTCCGTACGTACCGCGGGTCACCGTCCGGATCGACCGCGGCCCAGTCCCCCGTGCAGACGACCTTCATGGGGTCGCGGGGAACGACGAACTCGGTGTCGGCGCGCACGGTGCCGACCGGGGTGACGACATCGCACTGGCCTCGGTCGACCCGCACGACACGGCCGGGCAGAAGACCCCGCTCGGCGTACGGGGCGAACTCGGCCTCCCAGCCCGCGTCCCAGCCGTACGGAACCAGCGGGTGCGAGACGGACGACGAGGCGGTCGAGCCCTGAACAGAAGAGAAAGACAAGGGGAACCCTTCGAAGGGTGGCCCCGGCACACGCCGAACGGCGCGGAGAGAGGAAGGTCAGCCGGCGACCACGGAAGTGGAGTGGAAGAACTGCTGGGAGCGGGCAGTGCCCATCGCGACAACAGCCATCGGTCACACCTCCTGGATCACACGGAGCGACAGATGCGGACAGCCCATCGGGCGGTCCGCAGGAACGGCCAGACTCTAACGCGGCCGCCCCCGGCCGCGCCAAGCATTTTTCGGGGCGCTGCTCCGGGGTTCACGCCGCCTGCCGCACGAGGTCGCGGACCGGGTCAGCAGTGCCCGGGAACTCCCGCCGTCCGCAGGCGCTCTCGCGCCACTGGGACGGGGACACCCCGTAGGCCCTGCGGAAGGCGCGGCTGAAGTGGGCCGGTCTGGGGAACCCCCAGCGGGCGGCCACCGCGGAGATCGCGAGGCCGGCCGCGTCGGGACGGGCCAACTCGGCCCGGCACGCCTCCAGTCGCCGTTCCCGCACCCAGCCGCCGAACGTGGTGCCCTCCGCGTGGAACAGCTTGTGCAGAGAGCGCAGCGAGATGCCGAGCTCCTCGGCGAGCATCCGGGGCGAGAGCTCCGGTTCACCGAGGCGGGCCTCGGCGGACGACTTGATCCGGTCGAGGACCGTCGCGGGCCCCGCCCCGGCCGCCCTGGACCGGCCGAGCGCGCCCGACTGGTGTGCGGCGAGGGTGGAGAGAAGACCCGCGACGGTGCGGGCGAGCGGCTCGCGCACGTGGGGGGCGGCCGGGCCGATCTCCTCCACGAGCCCCCGCAGGAACGGCAGGAGCGGCGCGGCCGGCCCGTCGGGTTCGACGCCGACGGCCGTCGCGGTGATGCGGCGTACGTCCGTGTCCTCCAGCCTCAGCATCGGGCGGGGCAGCATCAGGACCCGGGCCCGCTGAGGCTCCGGCAGGACGATGCTGAACGGGCGGCTCGCGTCGTAGAAGGCGAGGACTCCGGGATCGAGCTGTACGGAACGGCCGTCCTGGAACAACAGGGCGGGGCCCGCCAGTTGTATCCGGGCGAAAAGGTACGCGTGGCCGTCCGCCGCCGCGGCCTCAGGGGTACGGACGAGCTTCACCGGGTCGGACTCCTCGGTGGTGACCTGGAGCGACCCGGTCCGGTTCGAGGTGAGGGATCCGGTCCAGGACCCCCGGTCCCCCCGGACGACCGGGTCGAGAGCGACATAGGTCCGTGACAGGTCCCGCTTCCACACCGACACCGGGTCTGCCGGCGCGGCCGTGGCCGTGGACAGGGCAAGGTGCTGAGCGGCGGCGGTCAGCGGCGCACGGCTCCTCATGTCACCCGGCCTCCGAGACGGCGCGCCGGGCCCGTTCGCCCCGCAGCCACTCGGTCGGCGACGTGCCGTACTCCCTGCGGAACGCCCGCCCGAAATGGGACGTGCTGGTGAAGCCCCAGCGGTGGGCGACGCTGCCCACGCTCGTGTTCCGGGTGACGTTCGCCGCCAGCTCCCTCCGGCACTCCCGCATGCGCAGTTCACCGATCCAGCGGCTGACCGTCGTGCCCTCCTTCTCGAACAGCCGGTGCAGATACCGCACCGAGATGTGGTGGGCGCGTGCGACGGTCTCGGGGGTGAGGCCCGGATCCGCCAGATGCCAGCGGATGAACCGCTGGACGCGCAGCAGCAGGACGCGATCGGCGCCGGGCAGACTCGCGGGCTCCCCGCCCGACTGCTGGGCCGCGACCGCGGCGAGCAGGTCCACGGCGCTGCCGGCCAGTTGCTCGGCGACAGGCTGGGGGTAGGACTCCGACGCGTCCGCCAGCCGCGACATGAACGGGGAGAGCAGGGCCGCGAGCCCGGCGGTCGGGCGCAGGGACCGCGCCGTGATCAGGGCCGTATCCGCCTCGCTCAGGCCCAGGAGGCTGCGGGGCACGGCGAAGATCTGCAACTGGAAGCGGTGCGGAAACCGCGTACGGGAGGGGCGGACGGTCTCGAAGAACGCCACGTCGCCCGGCCGCATCTCGGTGGCGCGGCCGTCCTGCTCGACCTGGGCGAGACCGCTGTTGAGCACCGCGGCGAACACCTCCCGGCCGTCGCCGCGGGCGATGAAGTGCGGGGAGCGGTGGACCACGCCCGGGTCGCACTCGACCGTGGTGATCCGCAGGTCGCCGATGTGGTCCGCCCACATCGCCGCGTCGTACGTACCGCTCTCCGTGGTGATGTCCATCCCCACGAGCTGCGCGAGGACGGCATCGTGCCAGAAGTCCAGACTCTCGCTCAGGGGTACGTCGCTCGTGCGCAGCACCTGACGCCGCCGCCGTGTGGCGACGGACTCATGGACGCCGCCGCCGTCCCCCGGGAACGCACCGAAATCGCTCGACATGGTGGCCAGCCTGCCGCCGGTCGGGGGGCGCACGCATCAGTCGGCCGACTGGTCCCGCTCCCCGCTCTCGACGGGCGGCCGGGCCCGGTCGGGACCGGCCGACGCCGTCACCTCAGATGGTCACGCAGGAAGGTGGCCCCCAGGCGCACCGCCGCCAGCGTCGAGGGGCTGGCGCGCAGCGCGGTCAGCGACACGAAGTCGTGGACCATGCCCTGGAATCGGGCAGCGGTCACGGGGACGCCGGCGCGGCGCAGCCGATCCGCGTACTCCTCCGCCTCGTCCCGTGTCACGTCGGCCTCCGCCGTGACGACCAGGGCGGGGGGAAGATCCGCGAGTTCGGCGAGGCTCGCCCGTAGCGGGGAAGCGGTCGGCGCGTCCCGCTCCCCGGGATCGACGGCGTACTGCCGCCAGTACGAGCGCAGGGCCTCCCGGGTGAGCAGATATCCCGTGGCGAACCGCCGTTGGGACGGGCTGTCGCAGCGGGCGTCGGTGAGCGGGTAGTACAGCAGTTGGGCTCGGATGGCCGGGCCGCCGCGCTCCTTCGCCAGGAGCGAGAGCGCCGTCGCAAGCGTGGCGCCGGCGCAGTCGCCGGCGACCGCGAGACGGTCCGCGTCGAGTCCGAGCTCCGACGCCTGCCGGACCGCCCAGGTCAACAGGGCGTGACACTCCTCGAGGGCGACGGGATAGCGGGCCTCGGGCGTGCGGCTGTACTCGGGGACGACGGCTGCCACACCCGCCTCCCGCACCAGCTCGCTGACGAGTCGGGCGTGGGTCTGCGCGTCTCCCAGCATCCAGCGGCCTCCGTGGATGTAGAGCACGGCGGGCAGGGGGCCCGTCGTTCCGGTCGGCCGGACGATCCAGAAGCCCACCAGGCCGGTGGGTCCCACGCGCGCCACATGAAAGGCGGCCTCCACGTCGAAGTCCTCGATCCGATGGTTCTGGGACTCCCGCAGCGCCTGCCGTCCCTCCTCGGGTCCGAGCTCGTGCAGATAAGGCGGTGCCGTCGACGCCTCGACGAGCCGTCGCACCAGCGGATCGAGAATCACGGGCGACGGCGGCACGGAGCCCGCGCCCCTCTCGGGGTCCGACTGCATTCGGTTCTCGCCTCTCGCTCGGGCCCCTCGTGGCTCTGGTCCGTCGTCACCTCACAGGTCGCGCAGGAGGTCCCGGAGTTGGTGGCGGCTGCTGATGCCGAGCTTGGGATAGACGTTGTAGAGGTGCGAACCCACGGTACGGGGCGACAGGAAGAGGCGCTCACCGATCTCGCGATTCGACAGGCCGTCCGCGACGAGGCGGGCGATCTGCCGCTGCTGGGCGGTCAGTTCGGAGAGCCGGTCGACGGAGGCGGGAGCGTCGGCCACTCCTGTCGCGCGCAGCTCGCAGCGGGCCGACTCGGCGAGGTTCCGGGCGTCGAACCGGGTGGCGACCTCCAGCGCGGCGGTCAGCTGGGCTCGGGCCTCCAGGGGCCTTCTGCGTCGGCGCAGCCAGATCGCGTAGTGCAGACGGGCCTGGGCCCGCTCGAGCGGCCAGGTGTCCGCCTCGGGATTGACCAGGGCCAGCCGGAAGTGCTGCTCGGGGTCGGTCTCCTCGTCGACGAGGGCCGCCGCATGGTGCAGGAGCAGCGTCATCCGGGTCGTCGGCCGGTCCCCTTGGTGTTCCCGTACCCGGCCGAGGACGCGTGCCGCCTCCTCCTGGCGGCCGGTGCGCTGGGCGGCGGCGGCCAGTTCGCCGAGGGAACGCGGGGACAGGAAGGGGTCGAGGGGCGAGCCGTCCTCCCCGAACAGGGCCCGCAGATGGCGGAAGGCACGGTCCGCTTCCCCCCGGGCCAGCGCGGTCAGCCCGCAGGCGCGCAGCATTCGGGCTCGGGTGGCCCGGTTCTCGTCCAGGCTGACGGAGCGCCAGTGGGGCCCGGTGAACGGGATCTCCGGCAGGCTCTCACCGCGCAGCGCGCGGAGCGTCACCTCCAGGGCTTCGAGGTCCATGTCGACGCGGGGCAGCCGGTGCACGGCGGCGTCGGAGCGGCCCTCCTCGATCAGGGTTTCCGCCTCCGCCCACCGTCCCATGCCGATGAGGTTGTCCACCCGGGCCGGGAGCGTCCACGCGCGCGGGCCCCACCCTCCTCGCGCTCCGCGGGCCGTGTCCGCCTGCCGGTACATCTCGGCGCACAGCTCCGACTCGTCGGTGTGGTACGCCACCGATGCGGTGACCAGCAGTCGGGTCGGCGAGCCCGCGCCGTCGAGGGGTTCGAAGGGTGGGGCGGTCAGCCGGCGGGGCGTGCCGCCGGCGTGGACGCCCGGATCGAGTCCCGCCGAGACGAATGCCTCCAGGGACGCGAGGACCCCGGGGCCGGCGAGCTCGGAAAACCCGTCGTGGCGCACGGCCTCCCTCCGCCCGGCATGGTCACCATGCCCGCCCGGCGTCCTGGGTGACTTCCGCGACTCTTGCTCGGCATCCTGTGCCTTCTCCGCCGCCTGTGCCTTCTGTGTCTTCTCCCCCTCCCGCGCCATCTCTGCCAGCCGTCTCGCGTGGTCGAGCATGCGCGGCACCTCCCGCCGGTGCTCGGGCAGCCCGGACTGGCGGGCGATGTCCGCGGCGAGCGCGGTGAGCGCGAAGGCGGCGATGGCCGTACGCGGAGGTGACTGCCGCCAGACGCCGAGCAGGAGGTCGAAGGCCTCCCGCTGGAACGAGAGCAGCGTCAGGGCTCCTCCCATCGCGCAGGCCGCGACGGATCGCAGCTCCGGGTCGCGGTTCACCCGGGTGAACCGCGCGTACAGGTCGCGGACCCATTCCGGATCCCCCAAGTCGCTCGCCGCAGCCATCGCCCCGGCGAGCCGGCGGGCGCGATCGTCGTCGCTCCCGCTCAGCCGCGCCGCCTGCTCCAGGGCCTGCGCCGAGTCGAAGCGGTCTCCCGCCTGCCGTACCTCGGCGGCGGCCTCCTCCAGGGCCCTGGCCACCGCCTCGTCCGGGCCGATCGCCGCCGCGGCCAGGTACCAGGCCCGGCGGGCCGGGGTCCGGTCCGCCGCCGCGGCCAGGTCCCGGTGGGCCCGCTGCCGCAGCCGCGCCGTCTGCCGGTGGAAGGCCGCCGTGCGTATGAGCGGGTTGCCGAAGGCGAGACGGCCGTCGGCGATGCTGATCAGACCGGCCTTCTCCGCCGGGGCCCACACCGTGAGGTCGGAGGTGCCCAAGGCGGCCATGACGACGGGGAGTTCCTCCTCGCGTGACGCGGCGGCGGCGTACAGCAGGGCGCGCTGTGTCCGTTCCGGCAGCGCGCCCAGACGGGCGGCGAACATCTGCTGGATCCGCGAGGTCCGGCCCGGCTCCGGGCCGATCGGCGCCGATCCGGCACCGACGCGTGTCGCCAGGTTCAGCTCGACGATCGCCAGCGGGTTGCCCTCCGCCTGCCGGAGCAGGTCCAGCCGGGGCCTTCCGGTGACGGCGTCGGGCTGGGCGTCCAGCAGTCCGGCTGCCGCGCGAGGGGGCAGCGGGCCGAGCGGCAGGACGGGAAGATCCGCCGGTACGCCTGCCGGGGCGGCCTCCCCGCACGCCGTGAACAACATGGTCACGGGCTGGTCCGTGAGCCGCCGGGTCAAGGAGAAGAGAACGTTCAGGGAGGCGCGGTCGCAGTCCTGGACGTCGTCGACGGCCAGCAGGACCGGGGCCGCCCGGGCGAGACGGTCCACCAGGGCCAGGACCGCCTCGCCCACCGCACGGTGTTCCCGCGGACCGGCGTCGGCAGCGGACTCGAAGGCGGTACGGAGAGCGGGCCGCCGGTGCTCCGGCAGAGCGTCCGGCTCGTCGAGCACCGGCAGGAGCAGCCGGTGCAGCGAGGCGAACGGCTGCGGCTTCTCGGTGCCCCAGCCCCGCAGCGACAGCACCCGGGTCCCGCGCGCCGCGGCCGTCTCCTCGGCGAACCGCAGCACGTGGGACTTGCCGGTGCCGGTCTCTCCGAGGACGAGCAGAGCGCGCGGCGGGCCGGAGCGTGCGTCGAGGGAGCGCAGGATCCGGTCGATCTCCGCCTCCCGGCCGATCGGCACAGCCGCCGTGCCCCGCACTTCGTACACCGTCATCGCACTCCGACTCCCTGCGCGAGGCACTGTCGCCCGCCCCTGTGGGGATGCTGTCAGTCGGTCGGAAGGTGCGCTTCTGTCATGTGACCAGTCATGCCGGAAGTGCGCCTGGCAGGATGGTGGCACAGCTGTGAACAGGCACTTCGCTGCCATTGGCGGTCCACTGGGCGGACCGGGGCGGCCGTGGGGCGGACAAGGGAGAACATGGATTTCGGCGCCGAAGAGGCACGTGGCGGGCTGATCCGGGGCAGGCGGCGTGAACTGGAGCGGATCGGTCGGCTGGTCGAGGCGGCGGACGGCGCCGGCCCGAAGGTGCTCGTGCTGACCGGCGAGCCGGGTTCGGGAAAGAGCACCCTGGTGGACCGGGCGGCCGCCGAGGCTGCGGAGCGGGGTCGTCGCGTGCTGCGGGTACGGGGCGGCGAGGGCGAGCGGGAACTCGCCTTCGCGGGCGTGCATCAGCTGCTGCGCCCGGTCCTCAGCGGTGTCGAGCGGCTGCCCGCACGGCAGCGCGACGCCCTGCGGTGCGCGTTCGGCACCGAGGAGAACACGGACCGGATGGACGGGCTGCGGACGCCGGACCCCCTGATGATGAGAGTCGGAGTGCTGACGCTGCTCTCGGACGCGGCGACGGAACGACCGGTGTTGATCACCGTCGACGACGCCCAGTGGCTGGACCTCTGCTCGATGGACGTGCTGGCGTTCGTCGCCCGGCGCCTCGAAGGCGAACGCATCGCCCTGCTGCTCGCCGCGCGGGACCACGAGGTGCCCCTGCGCTTCGACCTCGCCTTCCCCCATATGTCGACAGGCCCCCTGGACCGGGCCTCGGCGGGCCTCCTGCTGGACGCGCAACCGCATCCTCCGCAGGGCAGGGCCCGCGCCCGGATTCTCGAGCAGGCGGCCGGGAACCCGCTGGCCCTCATCGAGCTCGCGCGGGCCTTCGGCAGGGACCCGAGCGGTCACGGGACCGGCTCGATCGATTCGGTCCCTCTCACCACCCGGCTGGAGCGGCTGTTCGCCGCCGACCTGCCGGCCCTTCCCGAAGCCACCCGGCGCGCGCTGCTCCTGGCGGCGGCCGCGGGGAACGACCGGCTCTCCGACGTCCTGCACACCTCGCCCGACCTGGAGGATCCCCAGGTGTGGCGGCCGGCCGAACAGGCAGGGCTGGTACGGGTCGAGAGCGGCCACGTCCGCCTGCGCCATCCGCTGGTCCGCTCCGCGATCTACCAGGCCGCCTCCTTCGACGAGCGCCGTGAGGCCCATCTGGCGCTCGCCGCCGCACTCGCGCACGAACCCGACCGCCGTGCCTGGCACCTGGCCGCGGCCGCGCTCGGCCCGGACGAAGAGGTCGCCCACGCCTTGGCGGAGACCGCCGAACGCTCCCGGCGCCGCGGCGGATACGCGGCCGCGGCCACCGCGCTGGAACGTGCCGCGGACCTCACCCCGGAACCGGAACGCCGTGCCGAACGCCTGCTGGCCGCCGCCGCGTCCGCCATGTACGCCGGATACCCGCAGTGGGTCGGCGAGATCGCGGCCCGTGTCGCCACCCTCACGGACGATCCCCGGATGCTCGCCGAGGCGTCCCTGCGCGGCGGCTGGGCCCTGGCCGTCACTCTCCGGCACGAGGACTCCCTCGGCTTCCTGCTGCCGGTGGCCGAGTCCATGGCCACCGCGGCACCCGTCCTGGCGATGGACGCCCTGGGCACGGCGTCCACTCCGGCGTACAACTCCGGCGACCCCTTCTACCGCACAGAACTCCGGCGCATCGGCGGTCTGATGGAGCCGCAGCCGAATCGGAGCGACAGCCTCTGGATCCAGTTGGTCGGCGATCCGTTCACCGACCGGGAGGAGACCCTGAAGCGTCTGACCCACCTGGTCGACTCCCTGCGGAACGACTCCCTCACCGACTTCGTGGTGCTCGGTGCGAGCGCCTGGATACTCGACGAGACGGACCTGTCCGTACGCCTGCTCGGGCAGGCCATGGACCATCACCGCCGGGGCCCCACGGCCGGCACCAACTGCACGGTCGCGCAGGCCCTCGCCCTCGCGCTGTTCGAGAGCGGGGCCTGGACGGAGTCCCGGGCCGCCGCCGAGGAGGCCTTCTGCATGGCCACGGAGGCGGGCGCCGACAACGTCTCCGTCGGATCGCCGATCCTCCAGGCCACGCTGCTCGCGGCCCGCGGTGACCACGCGGGCGCGCGGGCTCAGGCCGCCGACGCGGTGCGCGGCCGCGACCTGCGCAAGTCACGGAGCCTGTACGTCCGTCACTGCCACGCGCTCGCCATGGCGGCGCTCGCGGAGGGCGACCACAGGACGGCGTACGAACACCTCCGCCGCGCCTTCACCCGGGACTTCCACCCCGCCCCCGTGCACCACCACGCCTCGGTCTACCACCTCGCCGACCTCGCCGCGGCCGCCGTCCGCGCCGGCCAGGCCGACGACGCCCGTGCCG
The DNA here is from genome assembly GCF_040611675.1 of Streptomyces sp. NPDC006551. Classification (NCBI taxonomy): domain Bacteria; kingdom Bacillati; phylum Actinomycetota; class Actinomycetes; order Kitasatosporales; family Streptomycetaceae; genus Streptomyces; species Streptomyces sp. NPDC006551. The sequence goes on along the minus strand of NZ_JBEXOT010000015.1, from coordinate 75,990 downwards.
TGCTCCGCGCCACCGAGGGGACCCTGAGCGCGCCCCGCTCCGCCCGGCTGGACGCGATCGTGCACCGCGCCTGGGCCCTGCTGAGCGAGCCCGACGACGCCGAGTCGCACTTCCGCGCGGCGCTCGCCGACCCGGCGGGGGCGCGATGGCCGTTCGAACACGCCCTCGTCCACCTGGACTTCGGCGAGTGGCTGCGGCGCCGCCGACGGTCCGCGGAGGCCCGCCCCCTGCTCGGCACCGCCCTGGAGATCTTCGAACGCCTCGACGCGGCCCCGTGGATCGAGCGCGCCACCGCCGAACTCCGGGCGGCGGGCGTGGCGGTGGCCGACTCCCGGACGCCGGAGGCCGCGTCCGTCCTGACGCCGCAGGAGCTGCAGATCGCCCAACTGGCCGCGGAGGGTCTGACCAACCGGGACATCGGTGCCCGGCTGTATCTGTCCCCCCGGACCATCGGCTTCCACCTGCACAAGATCTTCCCGAAGCTCGGCATCACGGGACGTGCCCAGCTGCGGGACATCCTCGGCCACCTGCCCCGGCCGGACTGACAGAGGCGTGGTGGCCGGCCCGGCCGGGAGGTGCCGGGCGGTCAGCGGGCGGTGGCGCGGACGGCCTCCTCGATCAGCTCGACGACGCGGTCGGGCCGGGAGAGCATCACCAGGTGCGAGGAGTCGACCTCGACGGTGGTCATACCGGCCCGCTGATAGCCGAACCGCTCCACGTCGGGGTTGATCGTCCGGTCCGCCGACGCGACAAGACCCCAGGAGGGACGGGTCTTCCAGGCCGCCGTCGGGGCCTTCTCGCCGAAGGCCCGCGCGGCCAGGGGGCGCTGGGACACGGCGAGGACGGAGGCGAGGCCGGGGTCGACATCGGCGGCGAAGACGGCCGGGAACCTGTCGGGCAGGACCGACACATCGGTGCCGGGGGAATCGGAGCCCTCGACCGGGAAGGGGGTGAGGACGAGCGCGGCGGCGAGATCGGAGTCGGGGAAGCCGCCCTGCAGCTCGCCCAGGCTCTCGCCCTCCTCCAGGGCGTATCCGGCCAGGTAGACCAGGGCGCGGACGTTGTCCTCCGCGCCGGCGACGGTGATGACCGCGCCGCCGTAGGAGTGGCCGACCAGAACGACCGGTCCGGGGATCTGGCGCACGATCGAGGCGATGTAGGCCGCGTCGCCGAGCAGGCTGCGGTTGGGCACCGCGGGCGCCACGACGCCGAGGCCGCGGGCGAGGAGCTCGGGCACGACGCGGGCGAAGCTGGACGCGTCCGCGAAGGCGCCGTGGACGAGGACGACGGTAGGGCTGTCGGAAGAGGACATGGCACAACTCCCTGTTGTGGACGGGTGGGACGGCGGACCGGCGCGTACGGCCGGCCCGCGCGGCCCGTCGGCGCCGCACCGGTGGGCGCGGGCGACGGGCGCGAGGGGATACCTCTCAGAGGCCGAACTGTGCGCGGCGCGCCTCGGGCACCAGGTCCGCGTACTCCGGGTGCTTGCCGAGCCATCCCCGGATGAAGGGGCAGTACGGCAGGACGTTCAGCTCGCGCGCACGGACGTCGTCGAGGGCGCCGCGGGCGAGCAGCCCGCCCAGCCCCCGGCCGGCGAAGCGGGGGGCGATCTCGGTGTGGATGAAGGCGATCTCGCCCTCCGAGAGGAAGTACTCGGCGAAGCCCGCCGTCTCGGTGGTGTCGTCACCGGCGAGGATCTCGTACCGGGACTTCTCCGGGTTGTCGGTCACCTGTGGTTCCATGCTCGCTCCTGTGCGGTGATCATGAGGTCGCGCCGGGGGCGGCGCGCGGGTGGTTCACGGGGACGGCGTCAGAGGGTGCGTCGCACGCCCGCCTGGCGTTCCAGGTTGCGCAGCTGCACCGCGAGGTCGCCCTCGACCGCCGTGTGGGCGGGGCCGCTGCGGCCGATGGGCAGGACCTCCTCGCTGCGCATGTCCTCGAGCATCAGGGCGAACGCCGCGTACGTCGCCACGAGAGCCACCAGGAGCCCGAGGGCCCCGGACACGTACGTGAGCCATTCGGCGCCGGTCAGTCCGGAGAGACCGGTGGCCGCCCACCGGGGCACGGAGACCACCAGGACGAGCCACAGGGCGCGCTTGGGCCGGGTCACGGCGGCCATCAGAGTTCCGAAGCACAGGAGCGCCAGGTTGAACACGCCGAGCACCCTCGGGCCGCCGGCCGCGCCGGTTCCGATGACGAGCCCGTACGCCAGCCAGCTGCCGGCGAACGTGCCCATGAGCGTCGCCGCGATCACGTCGCGGGCCCCGAAGGCCAGGACGCTCACCAGGAGTTGGAGGGCGAACGCGGGCAGCACGCACAGGGCGACGGCGGTGCGGTCCGCGGCCTCGAAGGCTCCGAGCTGCAGGCAGCCCGTCATCACGGAGGCGATGGCCACCGTGAAGAAGCCGAGCGGCATCGGCGAGGCGATCGGGTGCAGGTTGATCCGCGTCATCGACCGGAGGTCCGGTTCGAAACGGCGTCCGGGGGGTGTGTCCCGGCTGTCGCCGGGCTCGCCTCCGGCGCTGTCGGCGCCGGCGGCGGAGACGGTACTCATGGGGCGGGTTCCCTTGTTCAGTGCGTGAAGCAGGGGTCGACGAAGGGCTTGGGCGCCTCGGGGGCGGAGCCGCGTGCGACGCGCCACCGGCGGTGCTCCTCGGACGCGGCGACGGCCTCGGCCATGTGCAGGGCCTGGCGTGCGCCGCCGGACTGGTATCCGCCGAAGTGGGCGACGGGGCTCCACTCCGGGGTGACCGGCGGGACGGCCTCGTCGAGGCCCTCGTACTCCGCGCTCGCGTACACGATCCGGCCGCCCACGACGGTGAGCACGGATTCGATGTCGGGGATGGCGGCCTCGGGCACGGTGAGGTAGTCGTCCGACAGGATCGCGAGGTCGCCGTAATAGCCCTCCCGCAGGATGCCCTTGACGTCCTGCTCACCGGTGAGCCGCGCGCCGCCTCGGGTGTAGAGGCCCAGCGCGGTCTCCCTGCTGACGAGGTGTGCGGCCGGGTAGAGCGCCGTACCGCCGACGGTCCGGCCGGTCACCAGCCAGTGCAGCGAGACCCAGGGGTTGTACGAGGACACGCGGGTGGCATCGGTTCCGGCGGCGACGGTCAGCCCCCGGTCGAGCATGGCCCGGACCGGAGGGGTGTGGGCGGTGGCCTGGGCGCCGTAGCGGTCGAGGAAGGCGGCGCCCTGGAAGGACATCCGGTTCTGCACGGACACGGCGCCGCCGAGGGCCGCGATCCGGTCGAGGCTGTCGGCGGAGACGGTCTCCGCGTGGTCGAAGAGCCATCGGTTGCCGCCCGGGAAGAGCCCTTCGGCCGCGAGCTTCTCGAACACGGCGAGGTCCCGGCGGATCGTCTCGTCGTATGTCGCGTGGAGCCGGAAGCCCCAGCCGTTCTCCATCAGCAGGCGGACCGCCTGCTCGAACTCGGCCTCATAGCCCTCGGCGAGTTCGGGCCGGGGTTCGGAGAAGTTCTCGAAATCGGCGGCGGCCCAGGTCAGGTTCTCGCCCGCGCCGTTGAGGCGGAGCCACTCGTCTCCGTCCTCCGGCTTCACCATCTCGGTCCAGCGCTTCAGATCGGCGATCTCCTGCCCGGCCGTCTGCGGGAACAGGTGATAGCCGATCCGCAGCGACAGCTCCCCCGAGCGGGCCAGGTCGATGACGGTGGCGTAGTTGTCGGGGAAGTTCTGGAACCCGCCGGCGGCGTCGACCGCCGAGGTCAGGCCGAAGCGGTTGAGCTCACGCAGGAAGTGCCGCGTCGAGGTCCGTTTGTCGGCCTCGTCCAGAGCCGGAGCCTTGGCCAGGGTGGAGTACAGGATCAGGGCGCTCGGCGCGGCCAGGAGCACCCCGTTCGGTTCGCCGTCCCTCCCCCGTACGATCTGCCCGCCGCGCGGATCGGGGGTCTCGCGGGTGAATCCGGCCGCCTGGACGGCGGCCCGGTTCATCAGCGCCGACTGGTAGAGGTGCAGGACGAACACCGGGGTGTCGGGCGCGGCGGCGTTCAGCTCGGCCACGGTCGGCATCCGGCGTTCGGCGAACTGCTCGGCGGTCCAACCGCCGACGACCCGGATCCACTGCCCCTTGGGGGTGCGGCCGGCCTGCTCGCGCAGCATGGCCAGCGCCTGGCGGAGGCTGCGTACGCCGTCCCAGCGCAGTTCCAGTACGTAGTTCAGGCCGCCCCGGATGACGTGCAGGTGCGAATCGTTGAGCCCGGGGATCACCCGGCGGCCCAGCGCGTCGACGACCTTGGTGGCCGGGCCGACGAGGCCGGCGAGGTCGTGGTCGTCGCCGAGGGCCACCACCCGGCCGGCGCGGAGGGCCACGGCGCGCGCCTCCGGGCGGCCGGGGTCGCCGGTGAACACCTTCGCGTTGCGGACGAGGAGATCGGCCGCCGGGTGCTCCTGGTGCCGGCCGGGGACGACGCCGGCCACGGGCATGCTCGCCGTCCCGGTCGTGCGAGTCCGATCGGTCGTGCGAGTCCGATCGGTCATGCCGTTCGCACTCGTCATGTCAGTCGTACCCGTCATGCCAGGGCCTCCCGCAACGTGTCGACCGCGAGGCCGATGGCGAGGTCCGCGGCCCGCGTCTCGCGCAGCGCGTTCAGCATGACGAAGTCGTGGATGGTCCCCTGGACGCGCAGGGCGGTGACCGGGACCCCGGCTGCGCGGAGCTTGGCGGCGTACGCCTCGCCCTCGTCGCGCAGGACGTCCGCCTCGGCGGTGACGACCAGCGCCGGCGGCAGTCCGGTGAGGGCGTCGAGGGAGGCGCGCAGCGGGGAGGCGGTGATCTGCGCGCGCTCGGCCTCGTCGGTCGTGTACTGGTCCCAGAACCACCGCATGGCCTCGCGGCGCAGGAAGTACCCCGTCGCGAACTGGTGGTAGGAGTCGGTGTCGAAGGCGGCGTCGGTGACCGGGTAGAAGAGGACCTGCTGGACGAGCGCCACGTCGCCGCGCTGCTTGGCCATGAGGGTGAGGGCGGCGGTCATGTTGCCGCCGACCGAGTCGCCCGCGACGGCGATCCGCGTGCCGTCGAGGTCCTTGTGGTGTCCCTCGCGGGCGACCCACTGGGCGACGCTGTAGTTCTGCTCGATCGCGACGGGATAGCGGGCTTCGGGCGAGAGGTCGTACTCGGGGAAGACCACGGCCGCCCCGGCGCCGACGGCGAGTTCGCGGACGAGCCGGTCGTGGGTGTGGGCGTTGCCGAACACCCAGCCCGCGCCGTGGAGGTAGAGGATGACGGGGAGGGGGCCGGTGACGCCGCGGGGGCGGACGATCCGGGCGCGTACGTCTCCGGTGGGGCCGCCCTGGACGGTGATCCATTCCTCGTCGACGGCGGGCAGGGTGACGCCTTCACCGCTCTGCACGTCGTCGACGGCCTTGCGTCCGTCCGCCACCGGGATCTGGTAGAGGAACGGCGGCTGGGCGGTGGCGTCGGCGAAGGCCTGGGCGGCGGGCTCGAGGACCGGCTGGTGCGACATGAGGGGTTCTCCTTCGGAGGAATTACGGGGGGATGCGGGGTGCGTCGTGCTCAGCCGAGGAAGGCGAGCAGGGCGGAGTTCACCTCGTCGGCGTGGGTCCAGATCAGGCCGTGCGGTCCGCCGGGCACGGTCGTCAGCTCGGCACCGGCGATGCTCTTGGACAGCGGGATCGCGGTGGCCTCGATGGGCAGGGTGCGGTCGGCGTCGCCATGGATGATCAGCGTGGGGACGTCGATGCGCGGCAGGTCCGCGCGGAAGTCCGTGAGCCAGGCCTGGACGCAGTCGAGCGTGCCCTTGGCGGACGCACCGACGGCGACGTTCCAACTGGCCTGGACCGCCTGCTCGCTGATGCGCTCACCGCCCAGGACGTCGACGTTGTAGAAGTCGGCGAGGAAGGCGGTCATGAAGGCGAACCGGTCGGCGGTGATGGCCTCTTCGATGCCCTTGAAGACGCTCGCGTCCACGCCGCCCGGGTTGTCGTCCGTCCGGAGCAGGAAGGGCGGGACGACGCCTATCATGACGGCCTTGGCGATGCGCTCCGAGCCGTACGTGCCGAGGTAGCGGGTCACTTCGCCGCTGCCCATGGAGAAGCCGACCAGGACGGCGTCGCGCAGGTCCAGGGCGGTGAGCACCTCGTGCAGGTCGGAGGCGAAGGTGTCGTAGTCGTAGCCGTCGGCGGGCTGGTCGGAGCGGCCGAAGCCGCGCCGGTCGTAGGTGATGACGCGGTGGCCGGCGGAGAGCAGAGCGGCGGTCTGCTTCTCCCAGGAGGCCCCGTTCAGCGGCCAGCCGTGGATCAGCACCACCGGCGCTCCCGTGCCGTGGTCCTCGTAGTAGAGCTCGATGGGGGCGGAGTTGCCTTCGGCGACCTTGATGAACGGCATGAGTGTGCTCCTCTGGTGAAACGAGGGTGGAAAGGGGTGAGTGGGCGGCCTAGGGGGTGTCTCGTCGATCAGGCCGGATCAGCGAGCGGTGTCTGGTGCGTGCGATCGCAAGGCTGAGGAGGGAGTCCACGCGGAGCGTCGACGGCCGACGACGACTGGGGGCACCTCCCGTTCCCGAAGGGCTACTTGGGAGAGCGTGCGTGCCTGGCGTCGCGAGCCCGGCAAGACCGGCGAGACACCCTCTAGAGGCCGTAGGCCTCGAGGAGGCGCAGCCAGACTTCGCTGACCGTGGGGAAGGCGGGGACCGCGTGCCACAGACGCTCGAGCGGGACCTCTCCCACGACGGCGACCGTGGCGGTGTGGATCAGTTCGGTCGCCAGCGGCCCCGTGAGGGTGCAGCCGACGACCACCCCCCGGGTCACATCGACCACGAGCTTGGCGTGACCCCGGTAGTCGTCCGCGTAGAGCCCCGCTCCGGCCACGTCGTCGATCCGGTACTCGACCGCGCGCACCTCGATGCCCGCTTCGCGTGCGGCGCGTTCGGTGAGGCCGACGCTCGCGATCTCGGGGTGGGTGAAGACGGCCTGCGGGACGGCGGCGCGGTCGGCGTCGGCGGTCCAGGCCCGCCACCGGCCGGTGTCGGCGGGGCGGCCCGCCGCGCGCTCGGCGATCGCGGCGGCGCAGGCGCGAGCCTGGTACTTGGCCATGTGGGTCAGCGGGGCACGACGGTTCACGTCGCCGACGGCGTACAGCCAGTCGCCGTCCAGGGAGGTGACGCGGCAGGTGTCGTCGACCGGAAGCCAGTCTCCGCCCGGCAGTCCCACCTTCTCCAGGCCGAGATCCGCCGTGCGCGGCCGGCGGCCGACCGCGGCCAGCACCTCGCCGCACACGAGGGTGGTGCCGTCGTCCGTCTCCACGGTCACGGCACCCGTGCCCGGGTCGCGGGCCACCCGGGTCGCCGAGACCCCGAACCGGATCGCGACCCCCAGATCGGTCAGACCCCGGACGACCTCCTCGCCGGCGCACGGCTCCCAGCCGGTCAGCAGGGCCTGGTCGCGGACCAGCAGGGTGACGTCCGAGCCGAGCGAGCGCCACGCCGTGGCCATCTCGCACGCCACCACGCCCCCGCCGATGACGACGAGCCGGGCGGGCACCGCATCGGCCGCGGTGGCCTCCCGGTTGGTCCACACGCCGATCCGGTCCAGACCTTCGACGGGCGGCAGCGCGGCCCGCGTGCCGGGGCTGAGGACGACGGCGAGGCGGGCCCGCAGGGTACGGACCCCGCCGCCGGCAGCCGTGACCTCCACCCGGCGCTCCCCGGCGATCCGTCCGTGGCCCCGTACGAGCGCGATACCGGCGCGGCTCAGCCAGTCGGCCTGGCCGGTGTCCTCTCCGCGGCCGGTGAACCGGTCGCGCCGGGCCAGGACGGCGGCGGGGTCGAGCGCTCCGGTCACCGCCTGCCGTGCTCCGCCGACCGACCGCGCCGACTCCCGGGCCGCGCCCGGGCGCAGCAGGGCCTTGCTCGGCACGCACGCCCAGTAGGAGCACTCGCCGCCGACGGCCTCGGCCTCGACGACGACGGCGGTGAGTCCGGCCCGGACGATCCGGTCGGCGACGACCTCGCCGCCCGGGCCGGCACCGACCACCACGACGTCGTACGTCTCCTCCATCAGGCCCGCACCAGCGGGGTGTCGACGAGGTGTTCGGCCAGGAACCACACCTGCGCCTCACCGGTGCGGACGACCTGGGAGATGAGCAGGTCGTTGCTGCCCTCGTCACCCTCGGCCGCGATCCGGGCGGCGGCGGCCCGGGCGTCGATCAGGATCCGCTCGTGTGCGTCGAGGAGCCGCGACAGCATCACGGGAACCTTCTCGACACCGTCCGGCGGGCGGGGGATGGACGTCAGCTCCGCGACATGGCGGGGGTCCCCGACCGCGACGCCACCGAGGCTCTGGATCCGCTCGGCCAGCGCGTCCACGAGGGCCAGCTGCTCCTGCGCGTGCTTGTCCAGCATCAGGTGGAGCGAGTAGAAGGTCGCGCCCCGCATGAGCCAATGGTGCTTCTTGTAGAGGGAGTACAGGATCTGTGTGTCGGCGAGCACACGGTTCAGCCGCTGACAGGCGTACAGGCGGGTGTCGTGACCGAGGCCGATCGGAAGCTGCTTGAGGGTTCCGAACGGCTGGGTCTCCTCGCCCTTCTGGTGCAGCAGCGGCTGGCCGCCGCCGCGCGTGGGTGCGGTGGTGGATGCGGATTCCATCGGATGCTCCTGATCACGGTTGTTCGGGTGCGTCGAGGTTGCTGGACGGACGGTGCAGGACGAGCCGGGTGACCAGGCCGCTGCCGACTCCCGCCGCGAGCACGAGGGCCGTCCACCACAGCGGAGAGGGCCACAGGCCGAGGACGGCGTCCAAGGACCAGGCACCGGGGCCGGTGGCGGCCAGGGCGGTGGCGGCGACGATCAGGACCAGGGGGTACTCGTACCCGTCGTTCTGCACCCAGAGGCCGTTGTGCCATTTCACGGTGAGGGCGACGGTCATGACCCCGATGGCTCCGGTCGCGGCGAGAGGGGTCAGGAACCCCACGGCCAGCAGCAGGCCCGAGCCGATCTGGCCCCCGCCCGCCGCGAGCGCCGTGAGGGTTCCGCCGCGGAAACCGTCGGCGCGGAACTCGTCCGCGCCGCCGTCGAGTCCCTTGCCGCCGAGATGCCCGCTGATCTTCTGCACCCCGTGCCCGGCGATGAGCAGGCCCACCAGCAGACGCAGAATCAGAATGCCGGTGTCCAAGGAGATCAGCCGGCCGCGTGCGCGCCGATGACGGCCTGCGCGTACACGACACCCAGGCCGTACGCACCGGCATGGGCCTTGACGATCTCCATCACGGCGCCGTACGTCTCCTGGCGCGCCCAGTCCCGCTGGAGCTCGAGGAGGACCTGCACCCAGGTCACCGGCACGGCGCCGGCTGCCAGCATCCGCTGCAGGGCGTGCTCGTGCGCGGCCGGGCTGACGCCGCCGGAGGCGTCGGAGACCACGTAGACCTCGTAACCCTGGCCCAGCGCGGACAGCGCGGGCAGGACCAGACAGACCTCGGTCCACAGTCCGGACAGGATGATCTTCTTGCGTCCGGTCGCCTTGACCGCCTCCACGACCGCCTCGTCCTCCCAGGCGTTCATCGTGGTGCGGTCGAGGACGTCCTGCTTGGGGAACACCTCGGCGAGCTGCGGCAGCAGCGGCCCGGAGAACGACTCGGCGGCGACGGTGGTCAGCACGACCGGCACGTCGAACGCCCGGGCCGCCTTCGCGAGACCGACCGTGCTGTTGATGATCGCGGCGCGGTCGCCGCTCCCCGTACCGAAGAACATCTGCGGCTGGTGGTCCACGAAGAGCATCACCGAGTTGTCGGGCGTGAGCAGATCCCCGCTCGGGGCGGCCTGCACCGTGGTGGCGTCGAACATGGGAGTCCTCTCGGAACGATCAGTAGGGGTCGCCCGCCGCGATTCCCGCGGCTCGGCACACCCGGAAACTACGACCGCCCCGACCACCCGGCTTTCCCCTCCGTGCCCGGACTTGGCACGACAGTGCACAGCTCACCGGCGGGCCGTCTCCACGTCCACGCCCGCCGGCCCATCGCGCGCGCCTCCGGGGTGGACCGATCCGCTGACATGGACGGGACCGTCGGACAGAATGGTGTGTGTTCCAACTGGTCTGGCCTCGGGGGTTGTTGTGAGCACACTGATGGAGTTCACCACGGAGAGCGGCGCGCGGGTGATGGTGGAGGCCGACGGGCATCAGCCGGGCGCCCAGCTGGTCTCGCGCGGTGGGAACTCCCTGGTCCAGGCCGGTCGCACGCTCGACGAGGCGCTTCAGGGCATCCGTTCCGCGGCCGAGTCGGCTCTCACGGTCTTCCGTGAGGGACCGCTCCAGCCCGATGGAGTGGAGCTGGAGTTCGGGGTGAAGCTGACGGCGGAGGCGGGTGCCGTCATCGCCAAGACCGCGGTCGAGGGCCATCTGACGGTGAAACTGTCCTGGTCCCCGAACGGGGCCGGTCGCGCTTCGGACGAGGGCGCCCCCGCGCTCACCGGGGCGGGTACGACCGCGGCCACTGGTGCGAGTGCGGCCACGGTCACCGGCGCTGGTGCGGCCGCGGTGGCCGGCGGGCGGTGACGCGCTCCCCCGCGTGGCACGTGCGCGTGGAGCACGAGGGCACGGTCCACGGGTCCGGCTTCCTGGTGGGCGGCAGCACCGTCCTCACCTGTGCGCATGTGGTCCACGGCCTCGAACGGGCCTCGGTCTCCTTCCCCGGCGTCCCCGGGCTCGGCGCCCTGCCGTCCCGGGTCGGTGAGCGCGGGCTCTGGGCGGGCGGCCGGACGGACCCGGGCGATGTGGCGGTGCTGACCCTCGAAGCGCCCGCCCCCGCCGAACCCGCCGTGTTCGCGGCCCCCTTCGCGGACCCGGACGTGACGCTGGGCGACGGGGGGCCGCCGCGACTGGTCGCGTACGGCTTTCCCCACGGCTACACCGAGGAGGGCGCGCAGAGCGAGCTGCGGGTCACCCACGACCGGCAGCTGATCTCCGGCGAGTGGAACCAGGTCGAGTTCTGGAAGGGGTACGGCCAGGAGCCCTCGCACGGCTTCAGTGGGTCGGCCGCGATGCGGGCGGACAGCGGTGCCGTGGTCGGCATGATCTCCTCGTACGACCCGGTGAGCCGCAACGGACGGATGATCCCCGCCCGGGTACTGGCCCGGCACGTGCCCGGCCTGGCCGAGCTGGTCCCGACCCCGGGCTACTCCGCCGAGGAGAAGCGCTGGTTACGGGAGTTGGTGAACCGGGTCGGTGCCCCGCCGTGCCCGGTGGAACGACTGCTGAGCACGGCGACCGGCCGGCTCGGTCCGACGGTGCCCCCGGCCTGGCTCGGTGGGCTCTGGCAGGGCGTCTGGTACCTCTTCTCGGAGGTGCCCCCGCACCGCGGCCGGCTCCCGCTCGCCGAACTGACGCTGCGCCTCGCGGACCTGGTGCCCGACCGGGAGCTGGGGCGCGAGCTGCGGGCCTGGTCACGGGAGCACCGCTCCCGCCACGAGACCGGCCCGGCCTCCCACGTCGTCCCGGCCTCCCCGGCCGGTGTGACGTCCACGGGCGGCCCGGCGTCCTGGGGCACGCCGGCGCCCGGTCCCGCACCGGGGGCCGACGCGTGCGACGACGGGCGGGGCGACGAACGTGCCGACGGGTGTCACGACCGCGTGCCGGACGGCGTTCGCGACCGTGACGGCGCCGGAGCACGGTACGACGAGACTCCGGCGGCCGCGCTCCCCTGGGCGCCGATACTCGTCGAGATCCGGCGCAGCGGTGCCGACCGCAACGCGGTCATGGCGGAGGTCTCCGTCTACCGGGACGGCGACCGGCTCCTCGTCAACGAGAAGCGGCTCACCACCGCCCAGTTGCGCTCCTGGGTCCTGGACCGGATCGACGACGCGCACGACGAGATCGGCGACGGCCGTCCCCTCATCGCGTTCGCCCTGCCCCGCGACTGGCTCAACCGGCCGGTCGACCTGTGGACCAGGAGCAAGGGCAAGGAGGCCCCGCTCGGCTGCACGTCGCCGGTCGTGGTGATGGACCACGACCGGCGCGGCAAGGCGCGGCTGCAGTTCCAGCTCAAGCGGGCGTGGGCCGAGCTGGACCGTCAGGACGGCTCTCCGCTGCACCGGGTCGCCTGCTCCAGCACCCACCGGCCCCCTCAGCTGTCCGTGCTGCTCCAGGACGTGCGCGGTCCGGTGGGGTTCACCCGGCCGCCGAAGACCGCCCGCGACCGCGAGTTGCACGGGGCGGCCCTGAACGCGCCCGCGCCGATCCTGCTGTGGCCGCGCACCGGCTGCCCGCCCGGCGGACCGTGCGCGGGAGCCTGCCCGGGCGCCGGGTTCCTGGACCGGATGGCCGAGCGGATCTCGCTGCTGCCGCCCGGCGAACTGCCCGACCTCGTCTTCCGATTGCGCAAGGAGGCCTTCCTCCACGAGGGGCCGGAACCGCACTGGGCGGCCGAGCTGTCCCTCGTGTGGGAGGATCCGCGCCGCTTCCCGGAGGTCCGCCCGCTGCGGCGGTCCCCCGTCGCCTGAACCACCCCGGGACGACCGGCCGAACCGCCCCGCCCGGAGCACCCCGCCGAACCGCCCGCGCCTCACCCGGAGAACTGGAGCTCCCCCGATGTCCCTCTGGCCCGTCTACACCGGATCGAGCGAGCCGCACGACGGCATCGACGCGTTGCCCGCGCCGCCGCCGTGGCGTGCCTTCGACGGCGGGCCCGCGCTCCGTCCGGCGCGGGTGGTGGACGAGCGGGCCGGCGGCTCCCCCGGCAGGGTCCACCGGGCGCGGACGTACCAGCCGACCACCGAGACGGTGCAACTCGTCAACGCCGCTCTGCATCTGCGCCGCCCGCTCCTCGTGACCGGCCCGCCCGGCAGCGGCAAGTCGAGTCTTCCGTACGCGGTGGCACGGGAGTTGAAGCTGGGTGGCGTGCTGCGCTGGAACATCACGAGCCGGACCGCGCTCACGGACGGCCTGTACCAGTACGACCCGCTGTCCCGGTTGTACGCGGCGGGGCGCGGCGGCGGTGGGCGGGGGCCGCTGACGGCGGAGCGGGACGAGGCGGAGACCGCGATCGAGGACCATCTGCGGCTGGGGCCGCTGGGCACCGCCCTTCTCCCGTACGAACGGCCGCGGGTGCTGCTCATCGACGAGATCGACAAGAGCGATCTCGATCTGCCGAACGACCTGCTGCACATCCTGGAGGAGGGGCAGTACGAGATCCCCGAGCTGGTGCGGGCGGCCAGGACGCACCCGGTGGCCGAGGTGATGGTCGCCGACTCGGAGGAGCGGGTCGCCGTCCGGCACGGCGAGGTGCGCTGCCGTGCCTTCCCGTTCGTGGTCCTGACCAGCAACGGCGAGCGCGAGTTCCCGCCCGCCTTCCTGCGTCGCTGCGTACGGCTCGAACTGCGGCAGCCGCTGCGGGAGCAGCTGGAGGACATCGTACGGGCGCATCTCGGGCCCCTGGACGCGCGGGACCAGGCGCTCGTCGACACGTTCCTGCACCGTGGCAGCGCCGGTGAGCTGGCCACCGACCAGCTGCTGAACGCGATCTATCTGACCCGGACGTCGGGCCTGGACGCGGCCTCGCGGGAGGAGCTGGCCGAGGCCCTGATGCCGTATCTGGGCCGGGCGGCGGAGACCTGGGACGTCGATGACGTCTGAGCGGTCCGGCCGGACCCTGGACGCCCTGGCGGGGGTCCTCGGCCGGGCGGGCGAGGAGCCGCCGACGGGTCGCGAGCTGGCCGAACTCCTCTGGCTGGCCCGGCACATGCGCGACCCGGAGGAGCCGCGGGACACCTCGCCCGTACCGCTGTCGCCCCCTCCTCCGCCCGCGCCCGCGTCGTGGCCGGTGGTCGACCCCGTCGATCCCGTCGATCCGGTCGGGCCCGTGCCCCCGGCCGTCCCGCCGTACCCGGCGTCCTCCGCTCCCGCGCCCCCGCCCCGCGTTCCTCTCCACACGCCCGCCACCGGCCCTTCGCCCGCGCCCGCGGGGGCCGAACCGGCGCCCCGGCACACCGCCTTGCTCGCCCCCGCTCCCCCGATGCTCGCCCACCCGCTGGCCCTCCAGCGGTCCGTGCGCCCGCTGCGGCGCACCGTGCCGAGCGCGGCGCGGCGGGAGCTGGACGAGACGGCGACCGCGCACCGCATCGCCTCGCTCGGTGCCCGGCCGGAGCTGTGGCTGCCGGTGCTGCGCCCCGAGCGCGAGCGCTGGCTCCATCTGCGGATCGTGTTCGACGCCGGGCCGACGATGACGATGTGGCGCCCCCTCGTGCGCGATCTGCACACCGCGCTCGCCCAGACCGGCGCGTTCCGTACGCTCGACGTCCTGCACCTGGGCGAGGACGGGCGGCTGCCCCGGCGGCACCGGGAGCGGGGCCGTACGGCGGTGCTGGTGGTCAGTGACTGCATGGGCCCGCAGTGGCGGGACGGCCGGGCCGGGCTGCGCTGGCGCCCGACGCTGACCGCGCTGGGCCGTGAGCTGCCGGTCGCGATCGTCCAGCCTTTGCCGGAGCGGCTGTGGCGGCATACCGCGGCCCCGCCGCTGCCGGGCGTGTTCGCCGCCCCTGGCCCCGGCGCCCCCAACGCGGGCCTGGACTTCGCCCCGTACCGCGGTGGTCCCGCCCCGGACGGCGTGCCGGTCCCGGTCCTCGAGCCCTCGGGCGGCTGGCTGGGGCACTGGGCGGCCCTCGTGGCCTCACCCGGCGGCACGGAAGTCCCCGGCGCGGCGGCCTTCATGGGCGCGGAGGGCCTGGTGGCGGGCCACGAGGGCGACGAGGGCTTCGACCCGGAGGACGCCGACCCGGAGGAGCTGGTACTCCGTTTCCGTGCCCTCGCCTCCCCGCAGGCGTTCCGCCTCGCCTCGCATCTGGCGGTGGGTTCGGCGCATCTGCCGGTGATGCGGCTCGTCCAGGCGGCGGTCGAGGAGCGTCCCGAGCCGCAGCACCTCGCGGAGGTCGTGCTCAGCGGCATGCTGCGCGCGGAGCCGGGCGCGGTGGCGGGGGCGTACGAGTTCCGCCCGGGCGTCCGGGAGGTGTTGCTCGGCACCCTGCCCCGCACCGCTCTCGTGGGCACGGCGGGCCTCCTGGCCCGGATCAGCTCCGAGATCGAGAACCGGGCGGGCGCGCTGCCCGGCGAGTTCCGCGCACTGGTGGAGAGCCTGGACCGGGCGAACGGCGAGCGCGCGGCCGGGCGGCCCTTCGCCCTGGTGAGCGAGGAGAGCGTCCGGCTCCTGCGGGGCCCGGAGCGGCTTCCGGCACGGGAGCCGGAGCGGGCCGAAGCGGCCGGGACGGAGGAGAACGAGGCGGACGAGGCGGCAGGGACGGAGGAGAACGAGGCGCCCCCGCTGAGCAGCGACCGGTACGAGCTGTACGAGCGGATCGGGGGCCGCCGAAGCCGGGTGTGGCGCGGGTACGACCACTACCTCTCGCGTCAGGTGGCCGTGACCTACCTCCCCTTCCTCCCCGCCTCCCAACGCTTCCGGGCGAGTCTCACGGGCAAGGACACACAGTCCGTCATCGGCGACTTCCTCTCCAGTACGTACGAGGCGACGCGGATCAGCGACCCCCATCTCGTACGCGTGCACGACGCCCTGGTCCTCGACGACGGCTGCTGTCTCGTCACCGAGTTCGTGCCCGGCCGCTCGCTGCGTGAGCACCTGGGTGACGCGCCGGGCGGCAGGCTGTCCGTCGCCGAGGCCACGGGGATCGCCCAGGACGTTCTCCGGGGACTCTGGTCCCTGCATCACGGGCCCGGGGTCGCGCACGGCAACCTCACGCCCGCCAAGGTCCTGGGCATCGGAGGGCCGGGGCCCCGGCTGCGCGACTTCGGACTGCCCTGGCCGTACGCGGAGCGCCCCGACGACCCGGACGAGACGCGCCTGTTTCCGCTCGTCCCCGAGCACGGCGCCGAGGTCACGCCGGGCACGGCCCGCTATCTGGCGCCCGAGCGACAACGGGGAGTGCTCAGGCCGGAGGGCGACCTGTACGCGCTGGGCTGCATCCTGTACGAAATGCTCACCGGTTCCCCGCCCTTCCCGGGCGGTGGCCTGGACTCCGTACTCCGGCAGCATGCCGAGGCGACCCCCCGGAGTCCGGCGTCACTCCGGCCGGACCTGCCGGGCGAGTTGGCGAGCGCGGTGACGAGTCTGCTGTCCAAGCACCCGCGCGAGCGCCATCGCGGCGCCCGGGACCTCGCCAACATGCGCCTCCGGCTGCCACCTCAGCTCCCCGAGACGCCCGTGTCGTACTCCGTGCTGGGTCCGCCGCGAGCGACCATCCACGGGGGGGACGTGTCGATGCGCTCGTACCACGACAACTCCTTCCTCTGCCGGCTGCTGCTGGCGCGCGGGGCACCCGTCTCCGACGCCGAGATGCGGCGGGTGCTGACCGCGACTCCGGACATCAGTCCCGTCCAGCACGCGCTGCAGGTCAAGGCTCTCGGCCATCCCGTCCAGACGGGCGACCTGGAGTACTGGCTGCCGGTCGCGGAGGCCTCCCTCGACCTGGCGCAGGCCGAGACCTACGCGGCCCAGGCGGAACGGGCGGCGGTCCGTGGCGAGCGGGCGCTGGCCCGTACGTACCTCATGTCGGCGCTCGACCTCTGGTACGGGGAGGCGCTGGAGGGCGTGCCGGGGGCCTGGGCGGAGACCGAGCGCCGAAGGCTGGCGGAGTGGCGGACGGCACTCAGGGAGAGGCTGGCCTCGGTCGACCGTCCGGAGGCGGCGACGCCGGGCTGGCTCCTCATCCAACAGCCGTACGGCACGCCCCCGCTCTCGGCGGAGCACCGGGAGATCGTGGGCGAGTTGGCTCGGGACGCCCTCGGTGGCGTACGCGTGTGGTCGGCGGGCTGGGCCACGGTCCGGACGCCGATTCCGCTGGAGCGCACGGCCGAGGAGCTCGTGGAGTGGGCCGTCGACACGTTCCCGCGCCTGCTCGGGGCGCGACTGCCGCCGGGCACCGCGTCACCCCTCCGCCTCAGCGTCGTGATCCACGAGGAGACGGAGCGGGCCGCGAGCGCGCTCGCCGAGGCGACCGGGGTGTGGACGTCGGGCGCGGAGCGGACCGCCGTCGTCGTGACCGTCCTGATCTCCCACGGTCTGCGCGCTCGCCTCCCGCGCGCACGGCAGCGGGACTTCCATCTGATCACGGTGACGGCGGGCGGCTGGCAGCACGTGGTGGAGGTGCCGGAACCCGGCCCGGCGGGACAGGGGGCGCCGCTGAAGGCGATCCAGCCTCCGGAGGCGAAGGCCGAGCCGAACCGGCGGAGCGGCTGGCTCTCCGGTCTCACGGCCAGACTGAGCGGCACCGGGTCCCGGCCGTCGAAGACCGACGGCGTTCCGGAAGCCGACGGCGTTCGGAAGACCGGCGACGTTCAGGAAGCCGGCGACGTTCAGGAAGCCGGCGACGTTCAGAAGCCCGACGGCGTTCCGGAAGCCGACAGCGCCTCCGCGGCCCAGGACGATGCCGGGCGCGCGCCGGGGAGCCGCGGGGAGTCGCGCGGGTCGTGGGGCGGGCCGGTGTCGGGCGACGAGGGTTAGCGCCCGGATGCCGGGCCGGGCGCCGAAGCCGGGCCGGGCGCCGGAGTCAAGGCGGGCGCCGGAGTCAAGGCGGGCGCCGAAGCCGGGCCGGGCGCCGGAGTCGAGGCGGGCGCCGGGCCCCGGGCGGTTCTCCTCGTCCCCCCAGCGGGACGTCCCTCTACTCCTTCTCCCAGCCCGAGTGCAGGCGTGACTTGACGTCGTCAGGGGGCAGGAACCTCGACCACCGTTCCGGGAACTCCGACGGCATGTCCGGGTCGTCCTCGTCCACGTCGTCCGCCTCCGCGCGCAGCCGGGCGACGAGGTCGGCGGCCTGGGCGGCGCGGGCGCGCTCGTTGGCCTCGCGGGCGGCGGCGGTGGCGACCGAGGGCCAGACGCGGTCGATCGCCGCGTTCACCGCCGCGCCGACGAGGACCGCGAAGGCCGAGATGCCGATCCAGAGCAGTACGGCGATCGGCGCGGCGAGGGAGCCGTAGATCGTGGGCCCTTCGACCTGGCTGGTCAGATAGATCCGCAGCAGGAAGCTGCCCAGTACCCACATGCCGAGGGCCATCAGCGCGCCGGGGATGTCCTCGATCCATGGGGAGCGGACGGGGACGGACACGTGGTACAGCGTGGTGAGGAAGGCGATCGAGAGCAGGATGACGGCCGGCCAGTAGAGCACGGAGACGACCTCCGTGCCCCAGGGGACCAGTTCGACCACCCGGTCCGGGCCGACGACCGCGAGCGGCAGGACGACCGCGCCGATGAGCAGCGCCACGATGTAGAGCAGGAAGGCGAGGAGCCGGGTCTTCACGATGCCGCGGTGTCCGTCGAGTCCGTACATCACGGTGATCGTGTCGATGAAGACGTTCACGGCGCGCGAGCCGGACCACAGGGCGATGGCGAAGCCGATCGAGATGAGGTCGGGCCGTTTGCCCTGGGTGACGTCGTCCAGGAGGGGTTTGGCGATCTCGCGGACGCCCCGGTCGGAGAGGACGGTCCGGGCGGCGCGCAGGATGTTCTCCTCGATGCTGGCGACCGTGTTGGTGTTGGTCCAGTCGTCGGCGTAGCCGAGGAGCGCGATCAGTCCGAGCAGCAGCGGGGGCAGGGACAACAGGGTGAAGAACGCGGCCTCGGCGGCGAGGCCGAGGATGCGGTACTCGATGCACGAGTTGACGGTGTCCTTCAGGAGCAGCCAGACCATCTTCCGCTTCGACACGTTGCGGTAGAGGACTCGCGCCCGGTGGAGTCGGCTCCCGGACCGCCGCTCGGGTGTTTCGTTTGCTGCCTGCACCTCCTTACCGTATCGGCATGGCAGCCACCACCCACACAGTGACCAATCAGCCTCCGCCCCTGGTGGGGTACGACGTCTTCCTGTCCGACCGGGCTCTGGCGGAGGCCGTGGAGCGCCATGTGGCGCCGGACGTGTTCGCGGACGCACGGGACGAACTGTCGACGCTGGGCCGGTCGGCCGGGTCGGCGCAGGTGCGGGAGTGGGGGGCGCTCGCCAACGAGTTCCCGCCGCGACTGCGGACGCACGACCGGTACGGGCACCGGATCGACGAGGTCGACTTCCATCCGTCCTGGCACCGGCTGCTCGGGAAGTCCGTCAACGCGGGGCTGACGGCGGCGTGGGGCCGTCCGGGTGGTCATGTGCGCCGCGCGGCCGGGTTCCTGGTGCAGACGCAGGTCGAGGCGGGGCACGGCTGTCCGCTGTCGATGACCCATGCCGCGGTGCCCGCGCTGCGGGCCGATCCGGAGCTGGCCGCCGTCTGGGAGCCGCTGCTGACCTCGCTCGTGTACGAGGAGGGGCTGCGGCCGCCTCACGAGAAGACCGGCGTGCTCTTCGGGATGGGCATGACGGAGAAGCAGGGCGGTAGCGACGTACGGGAGAACACGACGCGCGCCCAGCCCCTGAGCGCGGACGGCGCGTACACCCTGACCGGGCACAAGTGGTTCTGCTCGGCACCCATGTCGGACGGGTTCCTGGTCCTCGCCCAGGCTCCGGAAGGGCTGACCTGTTTCCTGGTGCCGCGGGTGCTCGAGGACGGTTCGCGCAACGCGTTCGCGATCCAGCGCCTGAAGGACAAGCTCGGCAACCGGTCGAACGCCTCCGCGGAGGTCGAGTTCGACGGGACGACCTGGGCGCGCCGGGTCGGGGACGAGGGGCGCGGGATCCACACGATCATCGGGATGGTGACGGCGACCCGGCTGGACTGCGCTCTGGGGTCGGCGGGGCTGATGCGCCAGGCGGTGGCGCAGGCCGTGCACCACTCGGCGTACCGTCGCGCCTTCGGCGGGCTGCTCATCGACAAGCCGCTGATGCGCAACGTGCTGGCGGATCTGGCCCTGGAGTCGGAGGCGGCGACGGTCCTCGGGATGCGGCTCGCGGCCGCTTACGACGACGACACGGAGGCGGAGCGGGCATTCGCGCGCATCGCGGTGCCGGTGGCGAAGTACTGGGTGACCAAGCGGTGCACGCCGGTCGTCGCGGAGGCGCTCGAGTGCCTGGGCGGCAACGGCTATGTGGAGGAGTCCGGGATGCCCCGGCTGCTGCGCGAGTCGCCGCTCAACTCGATCTGGGAGGGGTCGGGCAACGTCCTGGCGCTCGATGTGCTGCGGGCGTTGCGGAGGGAGCCGGAGGCGCTGAACGCCTTCCTGACGGAGGTCGGGAAGGCGCGGGGCGCGGACCACCGCCTCGACGGGGCGATCAAGGGGATGCTGACCGAACTCGCCGATCTGGACGGGATCGAGGGGCGGGCTCGGCGCCTCGTGGAGCGGATGGCGCTGGTGCTCCAGGGGTCGCTGCTGGTGCGGTGGGCGCCGGCGGAGGTGGCGGACGCGTTCTGCGCGTCACGGCT
This sequence comes from Streptomyces sp. NPDC006551, assembly GCF_040611675.1. Lineage (NCBI taxonomy): Bacteria > Bacillati > Actinomycetota > Actinomycetes > Kitasatosporales > Streptomycetaceae > Streptomyces > Streptomyces sp. NPDC006551. The sequence continues at coordinate 55,680 of NZ_JBEXOT010000015.1, read as the reverse complement.
CGGCGGGGACCGGGGGACGGCGTTCGGGACGCTGCCGACCACGCTGGATCTGCGTACGGTCGTCGAACGGGCGCGCGTGGAGATCTGATCCCCGTTCCGATCCCCGGTCCGATCGGGCCTCGGAGGGCCGAAAAGCCGGGGGTGGTGCTGCGCCGACACGGCACCACCCCCGGCTGAGCACCAGCCTCATGCACGGGCCGGGTGACCGCCAGAGTTGCAAAGGGTTGCAGGATTACCCGAACCGCCCTTCACCGGGGAGCACCGGGCGGCACGATGGACACAGACGCCGGGCAACTGCAGAACCGATACAGCACCGCGGGTGGCTGGGGGGACCGATGAAGAACACGCGGCTCGACATGCGCCGGCTCGCCGCCATGGACACCGCCCAGGCCGCCCGCCTGCTGCACCGGGTCCGGGAGGCGACGCTGGCGGGCCGCACGCCGCCGATCGCGCCTCGCCCGGTCATCGACGCGTCCTGGCAGCGGATGTTCCGGCTCGGCCTCGATCCCGACCAGGGCACCAGCAGTGTGCTGCTCCAGCGCGACGAACTGGAGGAGCGGCGGCGCGCGACGGTCCTGGGCGAGGTGATGCGGACACTGAGCGCGGGACTGGCCGGGATCGCGGACGCCTCCATGCAGATCATGGTGGTGACCGACGAACAGGGCCGGGTCCTGTGGCGCGAGGGCAATCTCGCGGTGATGCGACAGGCCAACGGCATCTGTCTGGAGGAGGGCGCGACCTGGACGGAGCGCACGACCGGTACGAACGCGGTGGGGACGGCGCTCGCGATGCGCCGGCCCGTCCAGGTCCACTCGGCCGAGCACTACGTCCATACGCTGCACAACTGGACCTGCGCCGCGGCGCCGGTCCACGATCCCCGCGACCACCGGCTGTTGGGGATCGTGGATGTGAGCGGGCCCGCGTCGAGTTTCCATCCGTCGACGCTGGCCCTGGTCGGCTCGGTGGCCCGGCTCGCGGAGGCGGAGATGCGCGAGCGCCATCTGCGCTCGATCGAACGGCTGCGCTCGGTGGCCGCGCCGATACTGTGCCGGGTCGGTGGCCGGGCCGTCGCGGTGGACACGCACGGCTGGACGGCGGCGGTGACCGGGATGGCCCCGGTGGACCGGATCGCGCTGCCCAAGTCGTTCCGTGCGGGGCGGGTCTGGCTGCCGTCGCTCGGCAGTTGTGCGGTGGAGCCGCTGCCCGGCGGGTGGCTGCTGCGGGTGGAGGAGGCCCCGGTGACGGCGGACGCAGCCACGGGCGCGCCGAGCCGGGTGGTGCTCGATGTGAGCCGGCCGCGCCGGTGGTCGGTGGCGGTGTCGGGGGCGGCGGGAAGCTGGTCGCAGGAGCTCAGCCCGCGCCACGCCGAACTGCTGTACGTCCTCGCGCTGCACCGTGACGGGCGGACGGCGGCGGAGCTGGCGGAGGACGTGTTCGGCGACCGGACGAGGACGGTGACGGTACGGGCGGAGATGTCCCGGGTCCGCCGCACCCTGGGGAGCGTGCTCGCCCACCGCCCGTACCGCTTCAGCGAGGAGGTCGACGTCGCGGTGGTCCGCCCGGACCGACCCGACGACCTGCTCCCCCACTCGACGGCCCCGGCGATCCGCACGCCCCGGACGGCCTGACGGCCGGCCGACGGGTGGCGGGCCGCCGGGTGCGGTCACCGCACGGTTGGGGGCGGTGCCGTCAGGCCGCCGCCGGCAGTTCCTCCGCGCGCGGCGGGTTCGCGCCGCGGACCGCGCAGGTGGCCGCGGCGACCGTGGTGGCGAAGGCGACCGCCTCGTGGAGCGTGTTCATGGAGAGCGCGTCGAGGCGGCCGCCGAGCGCGTCGGCGGCGTGGAGGCGGTGGAGCAGGCCGGCGGTGAAGGCGTCGCCCGCGCCGACGGTGTCGACGACGTCGACGGGCGGGGCGGGGACGCGCGCGCGGACGCCGTCGTACGAGACGAGGGCGCCGGCCCCGCCGAGGGTGACGACCACGAGGGGTACGCCGGCCCGGTGCCAGGTGTCGCAGGCGGCCTCGGGGTTCAGGCCGGGGTGGAGGTGCGCGAGGTCGTCCTCGCTGAGCCGGAGGAGGTCGGCCAGGGCGCACCAGCGAGGGAGGCGGGCCCGGTACTCCTCCGGCGCGACCAGCGGCGGACGCACATTGGGGTCGAGGGAGAGCGTGGTGGTGGGGCGCAGTTCCGCGAGCAGTTCCTCGACGGCGGCGGCGCCCGGCTCCCGTACCAGCGCGAGCGATCCGGTGTGGAGACAGGCGGCGCCGAGGCCGGTGACGGGCGCGAGTTCTCGGCGGGTCCACTGCCAGTCGGCGGTGGCCTCGGCGTGGAAGGAGTACTCGGCGGCGCCGTCGGGGCCGAGGCCGGCGACGGCGAGCGTGCTGGGCTCGGCGGCCTCGGGGCACAGGTCGATGCGGACGGCCGACTCGACGAGCCTGCGGCGGAACAGGTGGCCGAAGGCGTCCGTGGAGAGGCGGCCGAGGAAGTGGGTGGGGGTGCCGAGGCGGGCGAGCGCCACGGCGGTGTTCGCGGGCCCGCCGCCCGGCAGCACGTCGAGCCGGAGGGCCGGGCCGTCGGCCGCGGTGGGACCGGTGGCTCCGGTGGGGCCGGTGGGGACGACGAAGGCGTCGGCGACGCATTCGCCGAGTACGGCCACGGGGCGGCGGGTCGCGGTCATGCGGGGAACCTTTCGGTGGGGGCCTGTCGGCCGGTCAGTCGGGCAGGACGCTGGAGCCGAGCTGGGTCAGGCCGGCGCTCCGCAGCCAGATCCGGCCGCCGCCGTCCGCCACGAACTCGACGGCGTCGGACTCGCGGTAGCGCGGGTACACCCGGGCCGTGAGCGCGGCCCCGTCACCGGTGAACACCTCCACCGACGAGCGGTCGACGAAGATGTCGAGGGCGAGGGTCGAGTCCGCCGTGGGTTCGACATGGGTCGAGTAGGTGGCCCGGGTGCCATAGCCGGCGTTGGTGGTGTCGAGGGTGAGGGTGCCGGTGGACCTCTGGTAGCGCAGCACGGTCGCCTCGGCGGCGGACGCCTTCAGCCGGAGCGTGACGGTGTCGCCGGTGGTCCGCGCCAGGTCGACGACGGCCTTCAGGCGGACGGAGTCGCCTCGGCCGATGCGCCAACTCCCCCTCACCGTGCGGTCCTCTACGGTGACGGGACGCCCGGTGGCCAGCGAGTCGGCGGCCGCGACGGGGCGTTGGCCCAGGCGTCCGTCGGCGGTGAGGAAGAGCTCCCGGTGGAGTGACTGGGCTCCGGCCCAGCCGCCCACCCTGGTCGGTTCCTTGACGTTCCAGTCGCTCATCCAGGCGGTCATCAGCCGGCGCCCGGCGTCGTCGCGGTAGCTCTGCGCGGCGTAGACGTCGCCGCCGCCGTCGAGGACGCCGTGCCGCTCGGCGGTGAACCGGCTGCCGTCGTATCGGCCGACGGCGTAGCGCTGGAGCGACTGGCCGCCCTCGTTGGTGGAGTACAGCAGCACCCACTTCCCGTCGAGCTCGAAGAGGTCGGGGCACTCCCACATCGCTCCGGTCGTGCCGTCGCCCTCCGTGAGGACTCCGGCGTACGACCAGGTGCGCAGGTCGTCGGAGGCGTACAGCTGGACCTTGCCGCGGCCGCCGTCGCCGGAGCCGACGACCATCTTCCAACGTCCGTCGACCGGGTCGCGGAAGAGCTTGGGGTCGCGGAATCCGGCGGAGGAGCCGGGTGGGGCCTGGGTGATCACTTCGGTGCCGGGGGTGAAGGCGACTCCGTCCGTGCTGGTGGCGACGGCGACGGTCTCCGGGGTGGCGCCGGGGTGGGCGCCCGTGTCGGTGAACTTGGTGTAGGCGACGGTCAGGGTGCCGTCGTCGTCGACGGCGCTGCCGCTGAAGACGCCGCTGTTGTCGGTGGGGGTCGCCCGGGGCGGCGGGGTGAGGGCGACGGGCAGCTCGCGCCAGTGGACGGCGTCGGGGCCCTCGGCGTGCGCCCAGTGCATGGGGCCCCACTTGGGGGCGTCGGGGTAGTACTGGCTGAAGAGGTGGTGCCGGCCGCGCCACTGGATGACGCCGTTGGGGTCGTTGATCCAGCCCTGGTAGGGCGTGTAGTGGAACTGTGGCCGCAGCGGGTCGGCGGCGTGGTTCCGCTCCGCGGTGGGCTGGTTGGCCTGGCCGAGGGTACGGAAGGTGAGGCCGTTGTCGTCCCGGGAGGCGGCGTCGCCGACGCGTACGTCGTCGAGGTTGAGGTGGCCCCAGCCACCGCTCTTGCGGTCGACGATCTCCAGGTGGACGGCCTGGCCGCGCCAGGGCGAGGTGTCCCAGAGGATCCGGACGTACGCCTCGTCCTCGGGGCCGGTCTGCTTGAGGAGTCGCTTGCCGTCGCTGTCCCTGACCAGGGCGACGTAGAGGTGCTCGGGGTCCCAGCCGCCGCCGACGAGGAAGCTGATCCTCGAAGGGGCGGCGAAGGAGGAGGACCTGAGGGTTCCGGTGGCGTCGTCGCCCGCGGCGGCATGGCCCCAGAGGTGGTGGCGGCCCTTGTGATGGAACGGGCCTCCCCAGTAGGTGTCGGCGCTGCTGACGGCGCCGGCGCCGAAGGCGGTGCCTTCGGTGACCGTCCAGCCGGTGAGATCCCCGGTTTCGAATCCGGGGTTGGCCGGGCCGGCGGGGAGCGTGGTGCGGGGGGTGGCGGGGGGTGCGGCGTTCGCGCTGATGGGGGCGGACGCGGCGACGAGCAGGGCCGCGACGCCGATCAGTTGCGGTGCTTTCCAGCGGCTCATCCGGAAGCCTCCGTTGCCAACTCGTGACGAGTAAGGGGCATTGACGTTGCTCGCGGCGGAGTCCATCATCCCGTCGTGTCGATGTCAACGTTGACATAAGTCAACGATGACAGCGCCGTGTCGTCCCTGTGTCACTCCTGACACTTCCGTCCCTGTCGTCCCTGAGTCACCGAGGAGCCGCGCCATGAAGCGCACCTTCCGCACCGCACTCCCGCTCGCCGCCACCCTCACCTCCGCCGCCTTGCTGCTCACCGCCTGCGGCGAGGGCGCCCAGGGCTCCGCCGGATCCGGCGGCTCCGGCGGCGCGGTGAAGGTCGGGCTGATCACCAAGACCGACACCAACCCGTTCTTCGTGAAGATGAAGGAGGGCGCCGAGCGGGCCGCAAAGAAGTCGGGCGCCGAACTCTCCACCGCCGCAGGGAAGTTCGACGGCGACAACGAGGGGCAGGTGACGGCGATCGAGAACATGGTCGCTTCCGGCGTCAAGGGCATCCTGATCACCCCGAACGACTCCAAGGCGATCGTCCCGGCGATCGAGCAGGCCCGGAAGAAGGGGGTGCTCGTCATCGCCCTGGACAGCCCCACGGACCCGCGGGACGCCGCCGACGCGCTCTTCGCCACCGACAACCTCAAGGCCGGCGAGCTGATCGGGCAGTACGCCAAGGCCGCGATGGCCGGCAAGCCCGCGAAGATCGCCACGCTCGACCTCGCCCCCGGGGTCGCCGTCGGGCAGTTGCGGCACGACGGCTTCCTCAAGGGGTACGGGATCGAGGAGGGCGACCCTGCGGTCGTCTGCTCCCAGGACACCGGCGGCGACCAGGCCAAGGGCCAGACGGCCATGGAGAACTGCCTGCAGAAGGCCCCGGACGTCAACGTCGTCTACACCATCAACGAGCCCGCCGCGCTGGGCGCGTACACCGCCCTCAAGGCGAAGGGGCGCGAGAAGGAGGTCCTGATCGTCTCCGTCGACGGCGGCTGCACGGGCACGGACGCCGTCAAGTCGGGGAAGATCGCCGCCACTTCACAGCAGTATCCGCTGCTGATGGCCGCCAAGGGCGTCGACGCGGTCGTCGCGTACGCCAAGGACGGCACGAAGGTGTCCGGCTATGTCGACACGGGCGTCACGCTGATCACCGACCGGCCGGCCGCCGCGGTTCCGGCCAAGGACACGGCGTACGGCCTGGAGAACTGCTGGGGCTGACCGCCGCCCCCGCCCCGTCGTTCACGGCCCCCCGGCCCGCCCTCACGGCTCGCGCGCCTCCCGCGCCCCGAGCCCCCGACCCGCCCCTCCCCGCTCAAGGAGCACCGTTGACCACGACCACCGCACCCCCGACCGCCGCGCCCCCGGCCGTATCGCGCTCCGGCGCCGCGCGCGGGCTGATCACCCATCCCACCGCCGGGCCGCTCGTCGCACTGCTCGTGGCGTGCGTCTTCTTCTCCCTCCAGAGCGATCAGTTCCTCTCCGGCGGGAACCTCTCGCTCGTCGTCCAGCAGGTGATGGTCGTCGGCACCCTCGCGCTGGGCCAGACCCTGATCATCCTCACCGCGGGCATCGATCTCTCCTGCGGCGCCGTGATGGCCTTCGGCACGATCGTCATGGCCAAGCTCGCCGCCGAGGGCACCCTCCCGCCCCTGGTCGCCGTCGCCGCCGGCATCGGTGTCTGCGCGCTCTTCGGACTCGCCAACGGCGCGCTCGTCACCTTCGTCAAACTGCCGCCGTTCATCGTGACGCTCGGCATGCTCAACGTCGCCTTCGCGCTCACCCACATCTACTCCGAAGAGCAGACCATCACCGAACTCCCGGGCCTGCTCACCGGGTTGGGCGAGACCTTCCCGCTCGGCCGCACCGACATCACCTACGGCTCGGTGCTCACCATCGCGCTCTTCCTCTGCTTCGCGTTCCTGCTCGGGCAGACGGCCTGGGGCAAGCACACCTACGCGCTCGGCAACAGCCCCGAGGTCGCCCGCCTCACCGGCATCCGCACCACCCGCCTCCAGCTCGGGATCTACACCCTCGCCGGGGTGATCTACGGCATCGCCGCCCTGCTGCTGGTCTCGCGCACCGGTGTCGGCGACCCGAAGGCGGGCCAGACCGACAACCTGGACGCGATCACCGCCGTGGTGCTCGGCGGTACGAGCCTGTTCGGCGGCCGTGGCGCCGTGCTGGGCACGCTCGTCGGAGCGCTGATCGTGGGCGTCTTCCGCAACGGCCTCCAGCTGATGGGCGTCGGCTCGATCTACCAGACCCTGATCACCGGCGGTCTGGTGATCCTCGCCGTGACCGTCGACCAGTTCTCCCGCAGGAAGGCCCGCCGATGACGACGCCGACGACCACACCTGTTCTGAAGGCCCGCGGTCTGGTGAAGCGGTACGGCCAGGTCACCGCGCTCGACGGCGCCGACTTCGACCTGATGCCCGGCGAGGTGCTCGCCGTCATCGGGGACAACGGCGCCGGCAAGTCCAGCCTGATCAAGGCGCTGACCGGGGCGCTCCAGCCCGACGAGGGCACGATCGAACTCGACGGCGAGCCGGTCCGCTTCCGTGATCCGGTCGACGCGCGCCGGCACGGCATCGAGACCGTCTACCAGGATCTGGCGGTCGCGGCCTCGCTCGACATCGCGAGCAACATGTTCCTGGGGCGCGAGGTGCGGCGCCGCGGCCCGCTCGGGTCGGTACTGCGGATGCTCGACAACAAGAGGATGCGCGAGGAGTCCGCCGCGCACATGGCGGACCTGAAGATCGGGCTCCGTTCCCTCACCCAGGCCGTGGAGACGCTCTCCGGCGGCCAGCGGCAGGGGGTCGCGGTGGCGCGGGCCGTGGCGTGGGCGCGGCATGTGGTGGTGATGGACGAGCCGACGGCCGCGCTCGGGGTGAAGGAGTCGGGCCAGGTCCTGGACATGATCCGGCGGGTACGGGACCGAGGTCTGCCGGTCGTGCTGATCAGCCACAACATGCCGCATGTCTTCGAGATCGCCGACCGGATCCACGTGCAGCGCCTGGGCCGCCGGGTGGCGCAGATCCGGCCCGGTGACCACTCGATGTCGGACGTCGTGGCGATCATGACCGGGGCCCTGACGGTGGAGGACGCGAACGGCGGTACGGTCGTGGCGGGCAAGGACTGAAGCGACGACGTACGACGGAGATGCGGTGACCATGGGGAGCACCCGGCGGCCGACCCTGGCCGATGTGGCGGAGCGGGTCGGGGTGACCCCGAAGACCGTGTCACGGGTGCTCAACGAGGACGGGCCGGTCTCGGCGGCGACCCGGGCGAAGGTGCTCGCGGTCGTCGAGGAGCTGGGGTTCCGCCCCAATCTCATGGCCCGCAACATGCGGGTGGGTGCCCGTGATTCGACGGTCGGCCTGGTCGTGCCGGACATGGGCAACCCGTTCTTCGGTACGGTCGCGGGCGGCGTGGAGGAGGTCGTACGGGACCGGGGGCTGACGCTCCTCATGGGGTCGTCGGCGGAGCGCGAGCCGCTGGAGCACGCGCTCATCACCACCTTCCTGGCCCGCCGGATCAGCGGTCTGCTGGTGGTTCCCTCGGCCGGCAGCGACCACCGCTTCCTGCGCCGCGAGCGGGAGAGCGGGCTGCCGGTGGTCTTCGTGGACCGGCCGGGCACGGGGCTCGCGGCGGACGCGGTGGTGAGCGCGAACGAGGAGGGCGCGCGGCGGGGCGTGGCACATCTGATCGCGCACGGCCACCGGCGCATCGCCTTCATCGGTGACCGGCCGGCCGGCCTCTACACCCGCAAGACGAGGCAGCGCGGGTACCGGTCGGCGCTCGAGGCGGCCGGGATCGGCCACGATCCGGCACTGGTCGTCACGGCGCACGACCCGTACGCCGCCGGAGTCGCCGTCCGCCGGCTGCTGGCCCTGCCCGACCCGCCGACCGCCGTCTTCGCCGCGAACAACTTCGCCTCGCTCGGGGTCGTGCCGGCCCTGGCCGAGGCGGGCCGGCGCGATGTCGCCCTGGTCGGCTTCGACGATCTGCCGCTCGCGGCGGTCCTGGAGCCGGGCCTGACGGTGGTGGCCCAGGACCCGGCGGCGGTCGGCCGGGCGGCGGCGGAGCAGATCCTGGCCCGTCTCGGCGGCGACCGCTCGCGCGCGACGACGCGCACGGTCCCGGTGACGCTGATCGAACGCGGCAGCGGAGAGCTCCGGCCCCCGGCTCACTGACCCGACCGCGGCGGCCCCGGGGCGCTGACCCGGCCGCGCGCGCCGCCCCGGCCCCTGACCGGCAGCGCGGCCGCCCCGCGCACCCGCGCCGACCGTGGACAGCGTGTCCGGCATCCGGACAGCCGCACGCGGCGGACAGGCGGCCTGCCCGCCACACCGGACGGCCGATCGTCCCGTCCCGTAGGACACCTGTAGGAATCTCCCGCTCCGCATGATGCGATGGGCCTATGAGCATCACTCTCACCACCTGGTCCCTCGAACAGACCTCACCCTCCGATCTGCTTCCCGCCACCCCGCCCGAGGGTGACGACATCACCATCGCGCGGGCCGAGGTGCCCTCCGCCGAGTTCAGCCGCTTCCTCTATACGGCGGTCGGCGGCGACATCCACTGGAACGACCGGCTGCACCTGTCGTACAAGGAGTGGCAGGAGCTCGTCGAGCGGCCGGGGGCCGAGATCTGGGTGGCGTACGAGAAGGGGACGCCGGCCGGGTACGTGGAGCTGGATCCGCAGGACGACGGGGTCGTCGAGATCGTCTACTTCGGGCTCGTCCCGGCCTTCCGGGGGCGCCGGATCGGCGGCCATCTGCTGACCGAGGGCGTGCGGCGCGCCTGGGACCTGGCCGAGCGCTGGCCGGACCGCGAGCCGACCCGGCGGGTGTGGCTGCACACCTGCTCGCTGGACGGGCCGCACGCGATGGCCAACTACGAGCGACGCGGCTTCCGGCTCTTCGACACGAAGGTCGAACAGGTGGAGGAGACGTCGGCACCCGGCCCCTGGCCCGGCGCCCACGCCTGAGCGGAAGCCGCATCGCCGCCCTGAGCAGCACCCTTCCGAAGTGACCCACGGCACACCGTCTCGCGATGCGGGACGGTGGTGTCCACATACCGGACATTGCTGGACTGGGTCCAAAGTCCCGTGACACGCTTCCGTCATGTCTGGAACTGGAATTGCCTTGGTGAGTCGGCGGCACGTCGACCTCGGCCGCATGTCCAGCGCCATGTGTCCGGCGCGCTGAGAGAACCAGCACCGCCGCGAACATCTTCTGCCCGACCCTGCTGCGCACCGACGCGCCACCCTCTGACCTGAGCGCGAGTGTGCAGGTCAGAGCCGCCCTCCCGCAGTCCCGAAGGACAAAACGCCATGGCCGCCACCCCGGAAAACCCCACTCCCGTCGCCGCCCGCCGCAAGGCCGGGCGCCACCGTGGCGAGGGTCAGTGGGCCGTGGGGCACTTCACCCCGCTGAACGGCAATGAGCAGTTCAAGAAGGACGACGACGGTCTCAATGTGCGGACACGTATTGAGACGATCTACTCCAAGCGCGGATTCGACTCCATCGACCCCAACGACCTGCGCGGCCGCATGCGCTGGTGGGGCCTCTACACCCAGCGCAAGCAGGGTCTGGACGGCACCAAGACCGGTGTCCTGGAGCCGGAGGAGCTGGACGACGAGTACTTCATGCTCCGGGTCCGCATCGACGGCGGCCGGCTGACGACCGAGCAGCTGCGGGTCATCGGCGAGATCTCGCAGGAGTTCGCCCGGGGCACGGCCGACATCACGGACCGGCAGAACGTCCAGTACCACTGGATCCGCATCGAGGACGTCCCGGAGATCTGGAACCGCCTGGAGGCGGTCGGCCTGTCCACGACCGAGGCCTGTGGTGACACCCCGCGTGTCATCCTCGGCTCGCCGGTCGCCGGCATCGCCGAGGACGAGATCATCGACGGCACCTCCGCCATCGACGAGATCCACCGCCGGATCGTGGGCAACAAGGACTTCTCCAACCTGCCCCGCAAGTTCAAGTCCGCGGTCTCCGGCTCGCCGCTGCTCGACGTGGCGCACGAGATCAACGACATCGCCTTCGTCGGCGTGAACCACCCCGAGCACGGCCCCGGTTTCGACGTCTGGGTCGGCGGCGGCCTGTCCACCAACCCCAAGCTGGGCGTCCGCCTGGGCACCTGGGTCTCGCTCGACGAGGTCCCGGACGTCTACGAGGGCGTCATCTCGATCTTCCGTGACTACGGCTACCGCCGACTGCGCACCCGCGCCCGCCTGAAGTTCCTGGTCGCCGACTGGGGCCCGGAGAAGTTCCGCCAGGTCCTGGAGGACGAGTACCTGAAGCGCAAGCTGACCGACGGCCCGGCTCCCGAGCAGCCCGCCGGTCAGTGGCGCGATCACGTCGGCGTGCACCGGCAGAAGGACGGCCGGTTCTACGTCGGGTTCGCGCCGCGCGTCGGACGGGTCGACGGCGCCGCTCTCACCAAGATCGCCGAGATCGCCGAGGCGCACGGTTCGGGCCGGCTCCGTACCACCGCCGAGCAGAAGATGATCGTCCTCGACGTCGAGGAGGCGCGGGTCGAGTCCCTCGTCTCCGCCCTCGAGGCGATGGACCTGCGGGTCGCCCCCTCGCCGTTCCGGCGCGGCACGATGGCCTGCACCGGTATCGAGTTCTGCAAGCTGGCGATCGTCGAGACCAAGGCGCGCGGCGCCTCGCTCATCGACGAACTCGAGCGTCGCATCCCCGAGTTCGACGAGCCGATCACCATCAACATCAACGGCTGCCCGAACGCCTGCGCCCGTATCCAGGTGGCGGACATCGGTCTCAAGGGCCAGCTGGTCCTGGACGACGACGGCAACCGGGTCGAGGGCTACCAGGTCCACCTGGGCGGCGCGCTCGGCCTGGAGGCCGGCTTCGGCCGCAAGGTCCGTGGCCTGAAGGTCACCTCGGCCGAGCTGCCGGACTACGTCGAGCGGGTGCTCAAGCGCTTCCAGGAGGAGCGCGAGGACGGCGAGCGCTTCGCCACCTGGGCGGCGCGCGCGTCCGAGGACGCGCTGTCATGAGCGAGCGTGCGGCGCCCTTCTACTGCCCGTACTGCGGCGACGAGGACCTGCGGCCGAACGAGCAGGGTCACGGCGCCTGGGAATGCAGGGCATGCGGTCGAGCCTTCCAGCTGAAGTTCCTGGGGCTCCTCGCCCCGGAACCTCAGGGCTCTCAGAGCAACTCGACTGGAGGGGAAGAGATATGACGACGACTCAGGTCATCACCGAATCCACCGACCTCAAGGCGCTCGCCGAGCGGGCCGGGCGCGAGCTGGAGGACGCCTCCGCGCTGGAGATCCTCCAGTGGGCGGCCGACACCTTCGGCAAGCGGTTCTGCGTCACCTCCTCCATGGAGGACGCGGTGGTCGCCCACCTGGCGTCGCGTGCCATGCCGGGCGTGGACGTCGTCTTCCTCGACACCGGCTACCACTTCCCCGAGACCATCGGCACCCGCGACGCGGTCGACGCGGTGATGGACGTCAACGTCATCACCCTGACGCCGCGGCAGACCGTCGCCGAGCAGGACGCGGAGTACGGCCCCGAGCTGCACGACCGCGACCCCGACCTGTGCTGCGCGCTGCGCAAGGTCAAGCCGCTGGAGGACGGCCTGACCGCCTACCGCGCCTGGGCGACCGGCCTGCGCCGCGACGAGTCCCCGACCCGGGCGAACACGCCGGTCGTCGGCTGGGACGAGAAGCGGCGGAAGGTCAAGGTGTCCCCCATCGCCCGCTGGACGCAGGACGACGTCGACGCGTACGTCGCCGAGCACGGCGTGCTCACCAACCCGCTGCTGATGGACGGTTACGCCTCCGTCGGCTGCGCCCCGTGCACCCGCCGGGTCGTGGAGGGCGAGGACGCCCGCGCCGGCCGCTGGGCGGGACGCGCCAAGACGGAATGCGGGCTGCACGGCTGATGACCACCATCGAGACTTCCCAGGAGAACCACGTGACCGGTGCCACCATCTGGCTCACGGGCCTGCCGAGCGCCGGCAAGACCACCATCGCGTACGAGCTGGCCGGCCGCCTGCGCGGCGAGGGCCACCGCGTCGAGGTGCTCGACGGTGACGAGATCCGCGAGTTCCTCTCCGCGGGCCTCGGCTTCACCCGCGAGGACCGGCACACCAACGTGCAGCGGATCGGCTTCGTCGCCGAGCTGCTCGCGTCGAACGGCGTGAAGGTCCTGGTCCCGGTCATCGCTCCGTACGAGGACAGCCGCGAGGCGGTCCGCAAGCGCCACCAGTCCGAGGGCACCCCCTACGTCGAGGTGCATGTCGCCACTCCGGTGGACGTGTGCTCCGTACGCGATGTGAAGGGGCTGTACGCCAAGCAGGCCGCGGGCGAGATCAGCGGTCTGACCGGGGTCGACGACCCGTACGACGAGCCGCGGAACCCCGATCTGCGGATCGAGTCCCAGAACCAGACCGTGCAGGAGTCGGCAGCACAGCTCCACGCGCTGCTCACCGAGAGGGGTCTCTCATGACGACCGCCGTCACCATCGACGAAGCGACCGACAGCCCGTTCGCGCTGTCGCACCTGGACTCGCTCGAGTCCGAGGCCGTCCACATCTTCCGTGAGGTGGCGGGCGAGTTCGAGCGGCCGGTGATCCTCTTCTCCGGCGGCAAGGACTCCATCGTCATGCTGCACCTGGCGCTCAAGGCGTTCGCGCCGGCGCCGGTGCCGTTCACGCTGCTGCACGTCGACACCGGGCACAACTTCCCCGAGGTCATCGAGTACCGCGACCGCACGGTCGAGAAGCACGGCCTGCGCCTGCACGTCGCCTCCGTCCAGGAGTACATCGACGCCGGGAAGCTGCGGGAGCGTCCCGACGGGACGCGCAACCCGCTCCAGACGGTGCCGCTGACCGAGGCGATCCAGCAGCACCGTTTCGACGCCGTCTTCGGCGGCGGGCGCCGCGACGAGGAGAAGGCCCGCGCCAAGGAGCGGGTGTTCTCGCTGCGCGACGAGTTCTCCCAGTGGGACCCGCGCCGGCAGCGCCCGGAGCTGTGGCAGCTGTACAACGGCCGGCACGCCCCCGGCGAGCACGTCCGTGTCTTCCCGCTCTCCAACTGGACCGAGCTGGACGTCTGGCAGTACATCGCCCGCGAGGGCATCGAGCTGCCGGAGATCTACTTCGCCCACGAGCGCGAGGTCTTCGCCCGCAACGGCATGTGGCTGACCGCCGGTGACTGGGGCGGCCCCAAGGACACCGAGACGGTCGAGAAGCGGCTCATCCGCTACCGCACCGTCGGTGACATGTCCTGCACGGGCGCCGTCGACTCCGACGCGACCACGCTGGACGCCGTGATCGCCGAGATCGCCGCCTCCCGTCTCACCGAGCGGGGCGCGACCCGCGCCGACGACAAGATGTCCGAGGCCGCGATGGAAGACCGCAAGCGCGAAGGGTACTTCTAGCCATGACGAGCACGAGCACGACCGAGCAGTTCGCCGACGTCTCGGCGACCACCCTGCTGCGCTTCGCCACCGCCGGATCCGTCGACGACGGCAAGTCCACCCTGGTGGGCCGGCTCCTCCACGACTCCAAGTCGGTCCTCACCGACCAGCTGGAGGCCGTCGAGGCCGCGTCCCTCAAGCGGGGCCAGGAGGCGCCGGACCTGGCACTGCTGACCGACGGCCTGCGCGCCGAGCGCGAACAGGGCATCACCATCGACGTGGCCTACCGCTACTTCGCCACCGCCCGCCGCCGGTTCATCCTCGCCGACACCCCCGGGCACGTGCAGTACACCCGGAACATGGTCACCGGCGCCTCGACCGCCGAGCTGGCCGTGGTCCTGGTCGACGCCCGCAACGGCGTCGTCGAGCAGACCCGCCGGCACGCCGCCGTCGCCGCGCTGCTGCGCGTGCCGCACGTCGTCCTGGCCGTGAACAAGATGGACCTCGTCGACTACGCCGAGCCCGTCTTCGCCGCGATCGCCGAGGAGTTCACGACGTACGCCTCCGAGCTCGGCGTCCCGGAGATCACCGCGATCCCGATCTCGGCTCTGGCCGGCGACAACGTCGTGGAGCCGTCCGCCAACATGGACTGGTACGGCGGCCCCACCGTCCTGGAGCACCTGGAGACCGTGCCGGTCAGCCATGACCTGACGGCCTGCCACGCGCGCTTCCCGGTGCAGTACGTCATTCGTCCGCAGACGGCCGAGCACCCCGACTACCGGGGTTACGCCGGGCAGATCGCGGCCGGTGCCTTCCGGGTCGGCGAGCGGATCACCGTCCTGCCGTCGGGGAGGACGTCCACGATCACGGCGATCGACGCGCTCGGCGAGTCGGTCGACATCGCCTGGGCCCCGCAGTCGGTCACCATCCGGCTCGCCGACGACATCGACATCTCGCGCGGCGATCTGCTGGCGCCGAGCGGTGACGCCCCGGCGACCAGCCAGGACGTCGAGGCGACGGTCTGCCATGTGGCGGACCAGCCGCTGACCGTCGGACAGCGGGTGCTCCTGAAGCACACCACCCGTACGGTCAAGGCGATCGTCAAGGAGATCCCGTCCCGGCTCACGCTGGACGACCTCTCCCAGCACCCCGAGCCGGGGCAGCTGGTCGCCAACGACATCGGCCGGGTGAAGGTCCGTACCGCCGAACCGCTCGCGCTCGACGCGTACGCGGACTCCCGCCGCACGGGCTCCTTCCTGCTGATCGACCCCGCGGACGGCACCACGCTCGCCGCCGGCATGGCGGGCGAGGCCTTCGCCACCGCCAAGGCCGTGGCCGCCGCCGACACCGCGGACGACGAGGGCTGGGACTTCTGAGATGAGGAACGACGTCTACGCCACCTTCGCCAAGGAGGGCGGCCGGGTGGGTTCCGGCACTCTCGGCGCGGGCCGGGGCGGAGTCGCGCGATGTGGGGGCTGACGCCGGCGCGCCGTGCACGCGGCGCGCGCCCGCACCACCCGCTCCACCCCGCACGACATAGACGACGAACGCTTCGAAGACCCTGAGGGGAACACCTCCGTGCCTGCCTTCCGCACCACCCCGCGCCGCTCACTCGCCGCCCTCGCGGCCCTGCCGCTGCTGATCGGCGCACTCGCCTCCTGCGGCTACGGCTCGCAGGCCAAGAAGGACGAGACGAAGGTGGCAGCCGTGGGCGAGAAGCTCTCGGCCGACACGGTCCGGCTCGGGTACTTCCCGAACCTGACCCACGCCACCGCCCTGGTGGGCGACCAGGAGGGCATCATCCAGAAGGAGCTGGGCGGCACCGAGCTGGAGGTCTCGACCTTCAACGCCGGTCCCTCCGAGATCGAGGCGCTCAACGCCGGCTCGATCGACATCGGCTTCATCGGCCCCTCCCCCGCGATCAACGGCTACGTCAAGTCCAAGGGGAACAACCTGCGCATCATCGGTGGCTCGGCCTCCGGCGGTGTGAAGCTGGTCGTCAACCCGGACAAGATCAAGACGCTGGGCGACGTCAAGGGCAAGAAGATCGCCACCCCGCAGCTCGGCAACACCCAGGACGTGGCCTTCCTCAACTGGATCTCGGAGCAGGGCTGGAAGGTCGACGCCCAGAGCGGCAAGGGCGACGTCTCCGTGGTCCGTACGGACAACAAGGTGACCCCGAACGCCTACACCTCGGGCTCGATCGACGGCGCCTGGGTGCCGGAGCCGACCGCGTCCAAGCTGGTCAGCGAGGGCGCGAAGGTCCTCCTTGACGAGTCCACGCTGTGGCCGGACGACAAGTTCGTGATCACGAACATCATCGTCTCGCAGAGGTTCCTCGCCGAGCACCCGGACGTCGTCGAGGCCGTCCTGCGCGGCTCGGTGAAGACCAACCAGTGGATCAACGCCAACCCGGACAGGGCGAAGGAGTCGGCGAACTCCCGGCTGAAGGACCTCACCGGCAAGCCGCTGGGCGCGAAGGTGATCGACGCCGCCTGGCCGTCGATCCGGTTCACCGACGACCCGCTGGCCGCCACGCTCCAGGCGCAGGCCGACCACGCGGTGAAGGCGGGTCTCCTCGAGCGGCCCGACCTGAACGGCATCTACGACCTGGGGCCGCTCAACAAGGTCCTCAAGGCCACGGGGCAGCCCGCGGTCGCCGACGCCGGTCTCGGCGTCAAGTAACCCCGCAGCAGCCGAGTTCCCAGGAGGTGACGACCATGGCCACGACCGCGACGCTCGCCAAGGCCGAGGACCGTGTGGCGGTGACCCATGCCGCCCGGATCGAGCATGTCTCGAAGTCCTTCGGCGGACCCGCCGGGCAGCAGCTCGTTCTCGACGACATCACGCTCGATGTCGCCCCGGGCGAGTTCGTCACCCTTCTGGGGGCCTCCGGCTGCGGAAAGTCCACGCTGCTCAACCTGGTCGCCGGGCTCGACCGGCCGTCCGCGGGGTCCATCGAGACCCCCGGCGGCCGGCCGGCTCTGATGTTCCAGGAGCACGCCCTGTTCCCGTGGCTGACCGCGGGCAAGAACATCGAACTGGCGCTGCGGTTGCGCGGGGTTCCCAAGTCCGAGCGGCGTCCGGAGGCGGAGCGGCTGCTCGAACTGGTCCGTCTCGGCGGTTCGTACGGCAAGCGGGTGCACGAGCTGTCCGGCGGTATGCGTCAGCGGGTGGCGCTGGCCAGGGCGCTCGCCCAGGACAGTGATCTGCTGCTGATGGACGAGCCGTTCGCGGCGCTCGACGCGATCACCCGGGACGTGCTGCACGACGAGCTGACCCGGATCTGGCGGGAGACGAGGCTGTCGGTCCTCTTCGTCACCCACAACGTGCGCGAGGCCGTGCGGCTCGCCGAGCGGGTGGTGCTGCTGTCGTCCCGTCCCGGCCGGATCGCCCGGGAGTGGACCATCGACATCCCGCAGCCGCGCCGCATCGAGGACGCCGCCGTGGCGGAGCTGTCCGTCGAGATCACCGAAGAACTGCGTGGGGAGATCCGCCGTCATGGCCAGCACTGAGACGAAGACCGACGATCTGGCCGGTCTGGAGGCGGGCCTCGACGCGCTCGACGCGGTGCAGGTGAACCGCACGCCCGTCCGCGAAGTCCTGCTGAAGAAGGTGCTGCCGCCGGTCACGGCCGTGGCGCTGGTTCTGGTGGTCTGGCAGCTCCTGGTGACGGCCGAGGTCACGGACGAGTACAAGCTGCCCGCGCCGTCCGCTGTCTGGGACAGCGTGTCCACCATGTGGCTGGAGGGGACACTCTTCGGCGTCCTGTGGACCAGCGTGTCGCGGGCTCTGCTCGGCTTCCTGATGGCGCTGGCGATCGGTACGCCGCTGGGTCTGCTGGTCGCGCGGGTGAAGTTCGTCCGGGCGGCGATCGGCCCGATCCTGTCGGGTCTGCAGTCGCTGCCTTCGGTGGCCTGGGTCGCTCCCGCCGTGCTCTGGATCGGCCTCAACGACCAGATGATGTACACGGTGATCCTGCTCGGCGCGGTCCCCTCGATCGCCAACGGTCTGGTGGCCGGTGTCGACCAGGTGCCGCCGCTGTTCCTGCGGGCCGGCCGCACGCTGGGCGCGACCGGGCTCAGGGGCGCCTGGCACATCGTGATGCCGGCCGCGCTGCCGGGCTATCTGGCCGGTCTGAAGCAGGGCTGGGCGTTCTCCTGGCGCTCCCTGATGGCCGCGGAGATCATCGCGTCCTCGCCGGAACTGGGTCTCGGCCTCGGTCAGTTGCTGGAGAACGGCCGCAACAACATCGACATGCCGGGGATCTTCCTCGCCATCATCCTCATCCTCATCGTCGGCATCGCCATCGACCTGCTGATCTTCAGCCCGCTGGAGCGCGCGGTGCTGCGCAGCCGCGGTCTGCTGGCGAGGAGCTGAGCGCGATCATGAACCGCCCGGTCCTTCTCGTCGTCGCCCACGGCAGCCGCGATCCGCGGCACGCCGCGACCGTGCACGCGCTGGTGCGGCGCGCGCGGTCGTCGCGGCCGGGGCTGCGCGTGGAGACGGCGTTCCTGGACTTCAACCTGCCGTCGGTGACGGGGGCCTTGGAGGGCCTGGCCGCCGAGGGGGTGCGGGACGTGGTGGCGCTGCCACTGCTGCTGACCCGGGCCTTCCATGCGAAGGCCGACATCCCCGCCGTGCTGCGACAGGCCCCCGCCTCGCTGCGGATCCGGCAGGCGGAGGTCCTGGGCCCGTCCCCGCTGCTGGTGTCGGCGGTGGAGCGGCGGCTGTACGAGGCGGGGCTCGGTCCCGCCGACAAGAGCGCGACCGGGGTCGTCCTGGCCTCGGCCGGCTCCTCGGACCCGGAGGCGATCGCAGCGATCGCCGAGACAGCGCGGGAGCTGCGGCGCACCGGTTGGTGCTCCGTGCGACCTGCGTTCGCCTCCGCATCCCTTCCGCGGACCGAGGACGCCGTCCGCGCCCTGCGCGCCGACGGCGTCCGCCGGGTGGCGGTGGCCCCTTACGTCATCGCGCCGGGCCGGCTCCCCGACCGGATCGCGGCGGGCGCGGCCGAGGCCGATGTCCTGGCGGACGTCCTCGGTCCCTCGCCGGAGCTCGCCCGCCTCGTGGTCGAACGGTACGACGAGGCGCGGATCGACACGGCGCTGGTGGCGGCCGGCTGAGGCGCACGTCGCACGGTCCGGTCAGTGGCGGGTCATCTCCACCAGCTTGGCCACGGTGTTCCAGTTGCGCGTCGTGGCGACGACGCCCTTGAGCAGGGAGGGCCGGGAGATCGCTTCGGCCAGTTTGGAGCGGCCGAGGCCGTCGGGCGCGTAGAGGTAGAGGACGCGGTCGCCGAGCCGGAACTCCTCGGGCAGGAAGGCCGTTCGGTCGATCGCGGCGAACCTCTCGGCTCCGACGGGCTCGGAGTAGTAGGTGACGTGGAGCTGCTTGCCCTCGAGGTCGGCGGCGGGAAAGGGGCAGGCGTCGGCGACGGCGGCGAGGTACTCCCCGCTACGGACGAGGCAGTCGACGCGGAAACCGAAGTGCTTCTCGATGGCGCCCTCGACGGCCTCGGTGAGCTGTTGCTCGCTCAGGTCGTCGGCGTCGGTGGTGAAGACGGCGTTCCCGCTCTGCAGATAGGTGCGGACCTCGCGGTGGCCGAGCTCTTCGAGGAGTGAACGCAGCTGTGCCATGGGCACTTTGCGGTGACCGCTCACATTGATCCCGCGCAGCAGGGCGGCGTACGTCGTCGTCATGGTCACACGATAGGACGGCCGCCGCGCCCCGTGGGGGAGGGCGCGGCGGCCGCCGGTCAGGGGGCTGGTGCCGCTACTCGACGATCTTGAGCAGCTTGTTGGCGGTGCCCTGGGTGGGGTTGCCGATCTTGTCCGCGGTGGCTCCGCCGACCAGCGCCTGGGCGATCTGGTCCGGTGTGGCACCGGGGTGCCCGGCGAGGTAGACGGCGGCGGCGCCGACCACGTGCGGGGTGGCCATGGAGGTGCCGGAGATGGTCTTCGTACCGCTGTCGCTGTCGTTCCAGGCGGAGGTGATCTCCGAGCCGGGGGCGTAGAGGTCCACGACGGAGCCGAAGTTGGAGAAGTCGGACTGCTCGTCGTCCTTGGTCGAGGAGGCGACGGTGATCGCCTCCTGGACGCGGGACGGGGAGCCGGCGCCGGCGTCGGAGGACTCGTTGCCGGCCGCGACGCCGAAGGTGACGCCCGAGGCGATGGCCTTCTTGACGGCCTCGTCGAGGGCCGGGTCGGCGCCGCCGCCGAGGCTCATGTTGGCGACGGAGGGGCCCTGGTGGTTCTGGGTGACCCAGTCGATGCCGGCGATGACCTGCTCGGTGGTGCCTGAGCCGTTGTCGTCGAGGACGCGGACGGCGACGATCTTGGCCTTCTTGGCGACGCCGTAGGTGGAACCGGCGATGGTGCCGGCCACATGCGTGCCGTGACCGTTGCCGTCCTGGGCGGTCTCGTCGTTGTCGATGGCGTCGAAGCCGTCGGTGGCGCGGCCGCCGAAGTCCTTGTGGCTGACGCGGACTCCGGTGTCGATGACGTACGCGGTGACGCCCTCGCCGGCGCTGTCGGGGTAGGTGTACTTCGCGTCCCCGGCGGTGTCGGCCTGGTCGACCCGGTCCAGACCCCAGGACGGCGGGTCGGTCTGGGTGGCGTTGATGGAGAACTTCTTGTTCTGCACGACCTTGGCGACGGCCGGGTCGGCGGCGAGGCGCTTGGCCTCGGTCTCCGAAAGGCCGTTGACGGAGAAGCCGTTGACGGCGGAGTCGTAGCTGCGGCGCAGGGTGCCGCCGTACTCCTTGGCCAGGCCTCCCTTGTCGGCCTTCTCGTCCAGCAGAACGATGTAGCTTCCGGCGACCGCGCCTTCGGCGCCGAGCCCGAAGACCGTTCCCTCGGCGGGCGTGGGGGCCGCGCCGGCGAACGGGGAGGTGAGGACGGTGACTCCGGTCGCAGCCGCGATCGCGGTGGCGACGGCGATGAGCTTCGTCCTGCGTACACGCTTGTGTGTTGCCATGAAGAGGGGGCTCCTCGTCAGGATTTGTGGGGGGTTGGGCTACAGGAAGGAAATTCTCCGGTAGCTGATTCGAAACCCTGACCGATTGACGAGTGCAAATCAAGGCCTTCACACAGCTGTGACTTATTCAGCAAGGTTTCTTAATAATAAATCGGTCATCTCCGCTCAACTCGGGCCAGAGAAGAGGCCCCCGGATCACCGGGGGCCTTCTCGGCTCTGCCGCTACGCCAGTTCGGACTCGATCACATCCGCCGCGCGGCGCGTTCCGCCTTCGCGCGCCATCCGAGCCTGTATCTCCCGGGCGCGCAGGGTCACTTGGGGATCGTCGACGAGGGCGAGCACGGCCTCGCGAAGACGGTCCGCCGTCACCTCCTCCATCGGCAGGTGACGGGCCACTCCCAAGGACTGGAGCATGTCGGCGTTGCCGAACTGGTCGACGGCCTGCGGGACCGCGACCATCGGCGTCGCGGTGGCCAGTCCCTCCTGGCTGCCACCGGCCCCGGCGTGGGTGATGAACGCGTCCGCCTGCTTCAGGACGGCCAACTGCGGCACCCACGAGTGCACTTCCACGTTGGCCGACAGCTCGCCGAGTTCGGCCGGATCGACGAACTTGCCGATCTGCAGCACGACATGCCAGTCGGGGAGGTCCGCGAACGCCTCGGCACACGCCCGGTAGAAGTCCGGCTGCTTGGTGAAGGCCGAGCCGAGGGAGACCAGGACGACCTTGTCGGCGCCGACGGGCCGCCGCCACTCCCCCTGGTCCGCCCGCTCGCCCTGGCAGGCACCGACGAAAGTGAAGACGGAGGTGTCGACCCGGTCGGCGTGCGGCTGGAGCGCCTCGGGGATGAGGACGAGCGCCCTGCGCGGTCGGGCGATGAGCCGGTCGGGGTGGGTGTCGACACCGTGTTCGGCGAGCCAGGACTCGAAGCGCGCGTAGTACGCCTTGCCCCGCTCGGACGCCTTGAGTTCGGCGAACATCGGCTCGGCGACCTCCTCCTCGTACCCCTCCCAGGGAACGAGATTCGGCCAGAGTCCGACGGCCGGCACGCCCCACCGGTGGGCGAGGACCGGCGCCGGGTAGGCGGTGATGTCGTGCAGGACGAGATCCGGCCGGTCGGCGTCGAACGCCTCGGCGAGCTGCGGCAGCGCCTGGATCGCGTCGTTCAGGAACGGCTCGATGTTGTCGATCAGTTCGGTGCCCCACGCCTCGGGGTCGTCGTCCGTCGGAAGCGTGGAGGTGTAGACGACGGGGGTCGCCCCGGTGGCGGCGACCTTCTCGGCGAAGGAGGCGGGGATCGCGTAACTGACGCGGTGCCCGCGGGCGACGAGCTCGCGGATCACCTCGAGGCTCGGGTTCACATGGCCGTGGGCGGCGATGGAGAACATGGCGATATGGGCGCGCGGGGTGGTGGTCATGACCCCACCCTAAGCGAGACGAGACGTCTCGTCCATCATAAAAGGACGGCCCGCTCAGCTCCGCTGGTATCTGGCGAGCACGAGATTGCCGTCCTCCACCAGGCGTCGCCGCAGCTCGGCCGCGTCGATCGCCCCGCTGTAGTACTCCTGGAAGGCCGGGGTCGCCACCTTGTCCTTCCACTCCGCGTAGCCCCGCACCGACTGCGCGGGAGCGGAGCGCAACTGGCGCGCCACCGCCGCTCCGGTGGCCCAGCCGTCCTTCGCGGTGTGCAGGGAGGGATCGGCGAGCGCCGCCGTGCCGGTCGGCAGCATCCAGTCGCCCCGCGCGAGGCGGACCATGTTCCGTGGCTGGAGGAAGAAGTCGAGGAAGCGCGCCGCCTCCTTCTTGTAGGGGCTGTCCTCGGCGATGGAGAGCGTCTGCGGGCTGACGCCCTGGGCGAGACCGTCCTTCCCGGCGGGCGCGGGCAGCACGATCCACTCGAAGCCCTTCGGCGCCTGCTGGGTGATCTGCTGCCGGTACGAGAAGCCCAGCGGGACCATCGCGTACTTGCCGCCGAAGAAGCCCGGCAGAGCGTCCGAGCCGCCCGTGCCGAGCGTGGAACGCGAGGCGCTGCGGTCGGTGTTGACCTGGTCGTGGATGGTGCCGGGCACGATGCCGTCCGCCTCGCCGAAGCGGATGGTGACCTTGCCGTCCTCACCCCGGTGGAAGAGCTGCCCCCCGGCCGAGAGGCCCAGGTTGAGGCTGACGGAAACCGGTTCCTTCAGCGGCCAGGCGATCGCGTACCGTCCCTCGCCCATCGTCGCCGTCAGCTCCTTGGTCACCTGACGGAACTCCTCCCAGCTCCAGGGCCGGTCCGGGGTGGGGATCCGGACACCGGAGGACTCGAGGATCTTCTTGTTCGCCATGATCAGGCGCGGCTCCTGGAGGAACGGAACGCCGTAGATCCCGTCCCCGAAGGTCGTCGTCTCCCAGCTGTGCGCCGGGATGTCCGCGCGCAGCCGCCCGGGGAGGAGCTCGGTGAGATCGGCGAGATAGCCGCCGTAGGCGAAGTCGGCCAGGTCGTCGGAGGCGTCGTGGATGATGTCGGGCGCCTCCCCGCCCTCGAAGGAGGTGAGGAGCTGGTCGTGGACGGAGTCCCAGCTTCCCTGGACGTAGTCGACCTGGATGTCGGGGTGGGCGGCGTTCCACTCCGCCACCAGCTCCTTGTTGGCGTCGACCGACTCCTGCTGCCAGGCCAGGGACTGGAAGCGGAGCCGCACCTTCCCACCCTCCCCGCGTTCCTCGTCCGAGGCACAGCCGGTGAGCAGCAGGGCCAGTGCGGCGGCCGCCGCGGTGAACATCCGTGCCCGCATCAGGACTTCACCGCCCCGGTGAGCATCCCGCCGGTGATCCGCTTCTGGATGATCGCGAAGATGACCAGCGAGGGGACGGTGGCGAGGAAGGCCGCCGCGGCCAGCGGTCCGAGGTCGGCGACACCCTCGGCGCCGAGGAAGTGGGTGAGGACGACCGGCAAGGTCTGCTTCTCCGGGGTCTTGAGCAGGACGAGCGCGAAGAAGAACTCGTTCCACGCGGTGATGAAGGCGAAGAGCGCGGTGGCGACGATGCCGGGGGCGAGCAGCGGGGCGGTGACCGAGACGAGCGTACGGAGCTTTCCGGCGCCGTCGACGGCCGCGGCCTCCTCCAGCTCGGCCGGGACGGCCCTGACGTACCCCGTGAGCATCCACAGCGCGAACGGCAGCGACCAGACGACGTACACCATGACCAGGCCGAAGAGGCTGTTGATCAGATGCAGGTTCTTCAGGACGAGGAAGAGCGGAATGATCACCAGGACGAAGGGGAACGCCTGGCTGACCACGACCCAGCCGGTGGCCGCCGTGGCGAGCCGGCCGCGGTGGCGGGCCATCACATAGGCCATGGGCGTGGCGATGGCGACGGCGATCAGGGCCGCGGAGACGGCGGCGAGCAGGCTGTTCCCGGCGGCGCGGAGCAGCGGCTGTTCGTCGAAGGCCTGCCGGAAGTTGGCGAGCGTCGGGTCGTCCGGGATCCAGGTGGGGTGGAGCGAGCCGAGCTCGGGGGCGGGTTTGAAGGCGGTGGAGATCAGCCAGAGGAACGGGAAGGCGAGGAAGACGAGATACGCGAGGAGCGCGAGGTACTGGCCGATCCGCGCGGGCCCGCGGGTGCGGAGCGTGCTCACCGGTCCTGGTCCCCCTTCAGCCGTCCGACGAGATAGAGGGCGAGGAGCACGGAGATGACGGCGACCATCACACAGCCCATCGCGGCGGCGTAGCCGAACTGCCCGTAGCGGAACGCCTCTTCGTAGGCGAAGAGCATGGGCAGCCTGGTCCGGCCGCCGGGTCCGCCGCTGGTCAGGACGTAGATCAGGGCGAAGGAGTTGAAGTTCCAGATGAAGTTGAGGGCGGTGATGGCGAGGGCGACGGGCTTGAGGGCGGGCCAGGTGACGGTACGGAAGCGGCGCCAGGCGCCCGCGCCGTCGAGGGCGGCCGCCTCGTGGAGTTCGTGCGGGGTGTTCTGGAGCCCGGCGAGCAGGGCGACCGTGGTCTGCGGCATGCCCGCCCAGATGCCGACGACGATGACGGCGGGCAGCGCGGTCGCGAGCCCGGTGAGCCAGTCGCGTCCGTCACCGAGGCCCAGGTCCCGGACGGTCTCGTTGAGGATGCCGGCGTCGGGGTTGTAGACCAGCCGCCACATGATGCCGACGACGACTTCGGGCATCGCCCAGGGGATGATCGCGAGCGCCCTGGCCAGCCAGCGGAAGCGAAGGTTCTGGTTGAGCAGCAGCGCCAGGCCGAGGGCGAGCAGGAACTGCGGGACGGTGACGCCGACGGCCCAGAGCAGACCGATCCGGAACGAGTCCCAGAAGAGGGTGTCGTGCAGCAGGTCCTGGAAGTTGAGGGTGCCCACCCACTGCGTGGGCTGGGTGCGGCCTGACTGGGCGTCGGTGAAGGCGAGCGCGATGCCGTAGAGGAGGGGGCCGACGCTCAGGATCAGGATCGGGATCAGCGCGGGCAGTACGAGGAACCAGGCACCGTGGCTCCGCCCGCGGCCGGGCGGCTCCTTGCCGGCGGTCGCTGGTCCGCCGGACCGCTTCGTCGCGGTCACCACACCCACAGGCTCGACCCCTTATGCAGCTGATGCGGCTTATGCGACGTTGCACTGGCTTCCGTCATGGTCCTGACGAGTCGTCGGTTCGTCAAGGCCGCCTGCGTGGATGCGAGACTTTGGCTCATTCGCACACGCATCGGGCAGACCCCCATCGGTCGGAGACGGAGAGACGTATGGACGAGGCGCGGGCACGGGAGATCCTGGCCGCCGCGGAGCTGCCGGCCCGGGAACCGGAGGCGTCGCTGCTCGCGCTCGGTGAGAACGCGGTCTTCGCGACGGGCGATCTGGTGATCAAGATCGGCCGGGACGCGGAGCTGCTGGCCCGCGCCGAGCGTGAGCTGGCGCTCGCCGACTGGCTCGCCGAGGCCGGCGTACCGGCGGTAAGGGCGGCGGAACCGAAGCCGCGTCTGGTGGAGGGCCACCCGGTCACCCTCTGGCACCGGCTGCCCGAGGCCGTACGTCCCGCCGAGCCCCGCGACCTGGCCCCACTGCTCCGCCGGATCCACGCCCTGGGCGAGCCCGCCTCGTTCACGCTCCCCCGCCGGGAACTGCTCGGCGGGGTCGAGCGCTGGCTGCGGCTCGCGGGCGACGCCGTCGACCCGGCCGACGCGGCCTATCTGCGTGAGCGACGCGACGCCTTCGCGCCGGCGGCGGCCGCGCTCGTTCCTCGTCTCGCTCCCGGCCCGATCCACGGCGACGCGCTGCCCCGCAACGTCCATGTCGGCCCCGACGGGCCGGTCGTGGTCGACCTGGAGACCTTCTCCTCAGATCTGCGCGAGCACGACCTGGTGGTGCTCGCCCTCTCCCGCGACCGGTACGGGCTCGACCCGGCCGCGTACGACGCGTTCACCGAGGCGTACGGCTGGGACGTCCGGGAGTGGGAGGGGTGCGCGGTACTGCGCGGGGCCCGGGAGACGGCGAGCTGCGCCTGGGTGGCCCAGCACGCGCCGACCAACCCCAAGGCCCTGGCCGAGTTCGAGCGGCGGGTCGCCTCGCTGCGGGACGGTGACCCGGAGGTGCGCTGGTATCCGTTCTGACCGGGTTCGGCCCTGCCCGCCGCCGGACGCAGGGTGCGTCACTCCGGCCTCTTGCGCGGCTTCGGTACGCGTCAGCCCGCCACGACCACGGCTTCCCGCAGCGGCCAGGACGGGTCGACGACCGCGTCCGGGCTGCCCTTGCGGCGCAGGAAGTCCTGGAAGTCCTCGGCCCAGTCGCGGTACCAGCCGATCTGGCGTGCGTGCAGCTCGGCCGGGGTCAGCGCGGCGACCGACGGGTGCCGGTCGGCTATCGCGACGGCCACCCGCACGGCGGCCAGGGCGTCGGCGGCCGCCTGGTGGGCCGCTTCGAGGACCACGCCGTACTCCCCGCAGACCGCTTCCAGGGTCCGCTTCCCCCGGCGATAGCGGTCGACGGCCCGGTCGATGGTGTACGGGTCGATGACCGGACCCGTGGCGGCGCCGCCGAGCCGTTCGCTCAGCGAGGGAAGGCCGTGGCGGCGCAGTTCGGCGGAGAGCAGGGTCAGGTCGAAGGCAGCGTTGTACGCCACGACCGGCACGCCCTGGGACCAGTAACCGGTCAGTGCCTCGGCGATCTCGTCGGCGACCTCGCGCACCGGCCGCCCCTCGGCCGCCGCCCGCTCGCTGCTGATGCCGTGGATCGCGGACGCCTGCGCCGGGATGCGGATCCCGGGGTCGGCGAGCCAGTCGCGCTGCCGTACCACCCGTCCGCCGTGGACGCCGACGACCGAGGCCGTCACGATCCGCGCCTCCAGTGGTTCGGTGCCCGTCGTCTCCAGGTCGAAGCCGACCAGCTCTTCCCCATGCCAAGTCATCGGGTCCTCCTTACGTGATCTCCCCCGTGGTGCTGAACACCCTCGCACGCGCCACTGACAACGCCGTCCGCGGCGAACTCACGAGACGGGCCGGGAGTCGAGCCACACCGACTCGAACTCCTCCCTGTATGTCGCGAAAAGTCCGTGTTCTCCGACCCCGTTGTCCCCGGATGGCCGGCCCGAGCGCACCACGTTCCGCCCGCCCCCGCGCAGCACGAGGACCGGCGCCTCCATCCCCCGCGCCCGCCGCAGATACGACTGGACGACACCGACCCCGTCCGGCCCGTCGCCGTCGACGAGGTACGCGGTGAAGCGCGGCGTCTCGTCGAACACGTGGATCTGGAAGGCGCCCGGGTCGCGCAGCTTGGAGCGGACCCGCCGCATGTGGAGGATGTTCATCTCCACCGAGCGGCTCAGCTCGCCCTTCTTGAGGCCGAGTTCCCGCTCGCGCCGCTTGACGGCGCTGCTGGCCGGGTTGAGGAAGAGCAGCCGTATCCGGCAGCCTGACTCGGCCAGCCGGACGAGCCGCCGCCCGGAGAAGTTCTGCACCAGCAGATTCAGTCCTATGCCGGTGGCGTCGAGGCGCCGGGCCCCGCCGAAGAGGTCCTCGGCCGGCAGCTGCCGCTGGAGCCTGACCCGGTCGGGGTGGACGGAGACCACGTCGGCGTACCGGTCGCCGACGAGGTCCTCGACGGCGTCGACCGGCAGCCGGTCGGCCGACGGCACCCCCGCCCCGGTGCCGAGGATCTCCAGGAGCCGGGCGGAGGCCCGCTCGGACTGGGCCAGCACGGTCAGCGACAGGGCCCGGTTGCGGGAGACGACATTGCGCGTCACCTCCAGCTCGTCCAGCGCGAGTTCGACCTCGCGCCGGTCGTCGAAGTACGGCTCGAAGCACGGCCAGTGCTGCACCATCAGCTCCCGCAGCTGCGGCAGCGTGAGGAAGCTGAGAACGTTGTCGTCCGCCGGGTCGAGGAGATACCCCTTGCGCCGCGAGACCTCCCGGACCGCGACGGCCCGCTGCACCCACTCCTGCCCGGCCGGACCGGCCGCGGCCACCACCCAGTCCTCGCCGTGCACCGGCTCGTACACGGGACGCAGGACCGCCGCGACCACGGCCCGCAGCCGTTGCTCGACGAGATTCAGCCAGATATAGGCGCGCCCCGCCCGCTGGGCCCGGGTGCGCACCTCGCTCCAGGCTTCGGCGCCCCAGTCGAGCTCCGCCCCGATCTCCATCGGCCTGGCGACGGAGACCGCTCCGGGCGGCACCTCACCGGGTTCGGGGGAACTCCCCTCGTGACCCGCGTCACCTGGGGGCAGCTCCAGACCTCCCGAGCTCACCCGCGCACCGCCTTCTGCTCCTGGACGCCCGTCTGACCAGTCCGACAAGATCAAGGAAGGGTACTCCGGGAGCGGGAGGCGGTGCAGCAGGATCGCCAGGCTCCTTGCTCAACTCCCCTGACTCGGTGTGCCGTTCTGGTTGGCGAGATCGGGCGGAGTGAGCGGATTCATAGCGGTTACGTCCCTGGGTGCGAGCTGGAAACCCTGCCAGTGGACCGGCATCGGCTGCTGGTCCTCGTCCCGGGCGATGTGGTGGAACCCGATGTTGACCCAGACGGCGGGGTCGGTCAGCGTCTCCCCGTTGACCCACTTGTCCACGCTGTCGGGCGCGTTTCGGCCACAGTTGAGGATGTTGTTGCTGGCGAACTGCTCGCAGGCGCGGCTCTGCGTGAAGTAGATGTCGTGCTTGGTGAAGCCGCGGCCGGCGTGGGTGTTCGAGGGTCCGGGCACGATCTCGTACGACCGGGGGTGGCCGTCCTTGTTCTTGCCGTTCGCGCTGACCACCCGCCACCAGCGCATGTTCTTCGCGTCCCCGGCGAGTTCCTTGGTGACCGGGGTGCGGGTGGTCTTCACGGTCGGGCCGCCGTTGCCGCCGGGAGCGGTGACCTTGGAGTCGTACTGCTCGATCCGGTCCTTGACGCTGCCGTCGAGGCCGAAGTCGAGTCGCCAGAAGACGTTGTGGGCGTGGCTGGTGGCGTAGGAGCGGGCGCCGGGTCCGATGGGCCAGCCGCGGCCGTCGGTGGCGTTGTAGTCGGCGGGCGAGAGGCTGCCGGTGGCGCCGACGTTGGCGGCGATCGTGCCGTCGGAGGAGAACCGCCACTCGGTGATGTACTCGTACCAGGCGACCTTGTTCACGGTGTAGACGAGCAGGTCCTTGCCCTGGGCCTGCCAGACCTTGGTGCCCTCGTCGTTGGCCATCCGGTACGCGTGCCCGCGCGCCCGGGTCGTGGTGCACAGGCCGTCGACCTTGCCGACCTCCGGCACCTTCACGGAGGTGATCGTGCCACCGGGGCACTCGGCCGGCTTCAGGTTCTGCAGTCCCCAGCCGAACCCGGCGCCGGTGAGATCGTCGTACTCGGCGTTGCCGTCGTCGTACGGCACATGGATCTGGGCGAGCTTGGCGCTGGTGAGCACCCGGATCGGAGCGCTCGCGCTCTTGGGCTGGTAGGTGACCTTGTCCAGGACGAGCCCGGAGTCGGTGTCGTAGCGCCAGCACATGCGCCAGGTGGTGCCGCCGTCGAGCTTCTGCTCGATGCGGTACGCGGCGGAACAGTCCGGGCGGGGCGCGGCGGGCGCGGCGGGTGCCGCGGTGGCGGAGGTCGCCGGGCCGGCGGCGGCCGTGGCGGTGCCGAGCAGGGCGGCCGCGGCGAGCACGGCGCCGTGCCTGCGGGCGCGCGAGAGCGACGGGGTGGACATGATGGACGAACTCCCTCGTACGGAAGTGCGGAAGGCGGACGGATGCGCGGGTGGTCGGGCCGCGCGAGAGACCGGACGAACGGATGCGGCGGTCAGCCGACGCGGGTGACGGTCCGGGCGCTGAGGTCGACGATCAGATTCCGCGTGTCGATCCAGGAACCGTTGTGGACCTTGGTGACCAGGCGGACACACCGGTGTTCACCGCACGCGGTGAGCCCCGCGGGGACCTCGGCCTCGCGGTAGGGGCGGTAGACGTCCCCGTTGAACCAGAGCTGGTCCACCGAGGTCAGCGCCTTGCCCGTGGCGTCCTTGTAGTCCTCCCGGACGCCGTTGCCGAGCGGGCTCTTCAGGATGAGTTCCAGCGCCTCACGCAGCTCCTCCGGGTGCGCCGAGGGCTGCACCCCGCGCTGGGCGACCGCGCTCTCCACCTTCCCGGTGGTGAGGTCGACGGTACGGGTGATCAGCTCGTCGCGTTCGTAGTCGTAGAACCGCACCTCGGCACGGCGTGGCGCGGCCGGGTCGTCGGCCTCCTCCGGACGCGGGTCGGCCAGTTCGGTGGCCAGGTGCTGGGGGCCCCGGGCCCCTTCGACGTCGCGTTGCGCGGCCCTGGCCGGCGGGGTCAGCGCCAGCTCCTCGGCCCGCTTCAGCTCGTCGTCGGTGAGCGGGTCGGTGCCCACACCCTTCTTCCCCTCGGGCGGCGCGGCGGCCACCTTCGCGGGTTCCGGCGCGGTGCCGTCGGACGTGCCGCCGACGTCGGCACCCGCACCCTCGCCCGCAACGGATCCGGCGCTGCGGCCACCCGCGACACCGGTCCTCGGCGTGTCGTCCGCACCCGCGGTCCCCGGCAGGGTGATACCGACCATGACGGCGGTCCCCGTCACCGCCATGGCCGCGCCCGCCAGCACCTTCCCCAGATGGCGGCGCACTATTTCGTGCACACTTCCCCCCTTCTGCTGCTGTTCTCCCCGATTTCACTGCGGTCACCCGGTAGGACGGACCGAAGTCCTAGGAGGTTGCCCGTCTTTCGGGCAGGATTTGGCCGGAGTGCACCCCCACACCCGGATCAGAATGGAAGAGTCTTATCTATGCAGGTCTGGCCGGGACAGGCGTATCCCCTGGGCGCCACCTACGACGGCGCCGGAACGAACTTCGCGGTCTTCTCGGAGGCCGCCGACAGAATCGAGTTGTGTCTGATCCATGACGACGGCTCGGAGACGGCGGTGGAGCTGCGCGAGACGGACGCCTTCGTCCGCCACGCGTATCTACCGGGCGTGATGCCGGGTCAGCGGTACGGATTCCGGGTCCACGGTCCGTACGCGCCGGAGCGCGGGCTTCGCTGCAACTCCGCGAAGCTGCTCCTCGACCCGTACGCCCGTGCGGTCTCGGGCTCGATCGACTGGGGCGAGGCGGTGTACGGCTACCACTTCGGGCGGCCGGACTCCCGCAACGACCTCGACTCCGCGCCCCACACGATGACCTCGGTCGTGGTCAACCCCTACTTCGACTGGGGCGACGACCGGCGTCCGCGCACGGACTATCACCGTACGGTCATCTACGAGGCCCATGTGAAGGGCCTGACGATGCTCCACCCGGAGCTGCCGGAGGAGCTGCGCGGTACGTACGCCGGCCTCGCTCACCCCTCGGTGATCGGCCATCTCAAGGAACTGGGCGTCACGGCGCTGGAATTGATGCCCGTGCACCAGTTCGTCAACGACCACCGGCTGGTGGACGCGGGCCTGGCGAACTACTGGGGCTACAACACCATCGGTTTCTTCGCCCCGCACAACGCCTACGCCTCCTGGGGCGACCGGGGCCAGCAGGTCCTGGAGTTCAAGTCGGCGGTGCGGGCTCTGCACCAGGCGGGGATCGAGGTCATCCTCGACGTGGTCTACAACCACACCGCCGAGGGCAACCACCTGGGCCCCACACTCTCCCTGAAGGGCCTGGACAACCCCTCGTACTACCGGCTCTCGAACGACCGCCGGTACTACACCGACACCACCGGGACCGGGAACTCGCTGCTCATGCGGTCCCCGCACGTGCTCCAGCTGATCATGGACTCGTTGCGGTACTGGGTCACGGAGATGCATGTCGACGGCTTCCGCTTCGACCTGGCGGCGACACTCGCCCGCCAGTTCCACGAGGTGGACCGGCTGTCGTCCTTCTTCGACCTGGTGCAGCAGGACCCGGTGGTCAGCCAGGTCAAGCTGATCGCCGAGCCGTGGGACGTGGGCGAGGGCGGCTATCAGGTGGGCAACTTCCCGCCGCTCTGGACGGAGTGGAACGGGAAGTACCGCGACTGTGTACGGGATCTGTGGCGGGGCGAGCCCCGGACGCTCGCCGAGTTCGCCTCCCGGCTGACCGGCTCGTCCGACCTCTACCAGGACGACGGCCGGCGCCCGCTCGCCTCGGTGAACTTCGTGACCTGCCACGACGGCTTCACGCTGCGCGATCTCGTGTCGTACGACGGGAAGCACAACGAGGCGAACGGCGAGGGCAACCGGGACGGGGAGAGCCACAACCGGTCCTGGAACTGCGGCGCCGAGGGCGAGACGGACGACATCGGCATCAGGGAGCTGCGCGCCCGCCAGATGCGCAACTTCCTGGCGACGCTGATGCTCTCGCAGGGCGTGCCGATGCTCAGCCACGGCGACGAGTTCGGGCGGACGCAGGGCGGCAACAACAACGCCTACTGCCAGGACAACGAGGTGTCGTGGGTGCGCTGGCCGGAGCCGGGTGCCGAGGAGGAGGGCACGCTCCTGGAGTTCACCCGGGCGATGGTCCGGTTGCGCCGGGACCATCCGGTCTTCCGCCGCCGCCGCTTCTTCCACGGGCGGCCGGTGGAGGGCACGCACGACGAGCTGACCGACATCGCCTGGTTCACGCCGGAGGGCGTGGAGATGACCGCGCGGGACTGGCAGGCGGCGCACGCCCAGGCGCTGTCGGTCTTCCTCAACGGCAACGCGATCTCGGAGCCGGGGGCGCAGGGTGAGCGGATCGCCGACGACTCCTTCCTGCTGATGTTCAACGCGTCCTCGCAGGAGCTGGAGTTCGAGGTGCCGGTCAACCACGGCCAGACCTGGCGCGTCGTGGTCGACACCTCCCACCCGGAGGGCATCCCGCCCCAGGAGGGCCCCAAGGTGGCGGCGGGCGAACGGGTGACCCTGGCACCGCTCAGCCTCACGGTGCTGCGCCGACCGGCATAGCGCGCCGGGGCGTCCCGGCCCGGGTCCCGTCGGCCCGGGCCGGAGCCCGTCGTCCCGGGCCGGAGCCCCCCTCGCCGCCGGCCGGACCCGGGCCGGGGCCGGGGGCGGACCCGCCGGCGCTGGTGTTCCGTGGACGCCCGCCGGTCAGGCGCTGTTGCTCGCGGCCGGCCGCTCCGCCAGGTCCGGCGTCGGGGGCCGGGTCCGTACCGTCCAGGACAGGACCGCGCACAGCACGGCCGCGACGACGGCCACGGCGAACGCGGCGGGTGCGCCGTGGCTCTCCGCCAGACGGCCGGACAGGGCGAGTGCGAGCGCCTGGCCGCCGACGATCCCGCTGGTCAGGAAGGCCATCGACTCGGCCATCCGGCTTGCCGGGACGGTCCGCTCGGTGAGGCCGAAGACGGTGATGAGGTGCGGCGCGTAGGCGGCGCCGAGGACGATCACGACCGTGTACAGCGCCCCGAGGGAGTCGACGAGGACGAGGGGGAGGGAGAGGACGACGAGCGCGACGGTGGCCGCGCGCCAGCGCGTCGGCAGCCCGATCCGCGCGGGTACCGCGGCCATCGAGAGTCCGACGGCCGCGCTCATCACTCCCATGGCGGCGTAGACGAGACCGGCCTGGGCCGGTGCGCCGAGCTTCTCGGTGAGCGCGGTGATCCCGGCCTGCGAAGCCCCGAACATGGCGCCCTGCAGCACCATCGTGACCCGAAGGGCGTACGCGGCCCCGGGCAGCCGCGCCCGTTCGGCGGCGCCCGTACGGGTGGTGACGGCCGGCTTCCCGGTGCCGCGCTCCTCCCCGCCGCCCTCGGCCGCCCGGGCCGACGGGTGCAGGGCGAAGGCCGTACCGCAGGTCGCCAGGAGGACGGCGGCGAGGAGCAGGGCGGCCGCCGGGTGGGCAAGCGCCGCGGCGAGGCCGACGAGGGCCGGTCCGAGGACGAAGGAGACCTCGTCGAGGGTGCCTTCGAAGGACAGCACCGTCCCCACCGCCCGGTCGTCCGCGCCGCTCCGCCGGACCAGCGCCACCGACCGGGTCCGGGCCAGCGGCCCGACCTGCGGAACGCTCGCCCCCGCGAGCGCGCCGAGCAGCATCAGCCGGCCGGTCGACGCGTGGGCGAGCGCCGCCACCACCAGCGCGGCGACGCAGACCGCGTTGGCGAGGGAGGCGGCGAGCACGACGCCCCGCTGCCCGCGCCGGTCGGCGAGCCGGCCGATCACCGGTCCGGCTACCGTCTGGCCGGCCGCGAGCGCCCCGCCCGCGAGCCCCGCCGTCGTCAGGGAACCGCTCGTCTCGGCGACCAGGAGCAGGCTGCCGAGCTGGCACATGGCGGTGGGAAGCCGGCCCAGGAACGAGACCACCGGCAGCGCCGGCCCGAGCAGGGACATCGTGTCGCGATACATCCGGAGCATCACGCGAAGTTGACGCGATACATACGAACGGACGCATGGGGCGATGACACAGAAGCCGCCCAGCGGGGTACGTACGTTCGCATGACGCCCTCGCCCACGCCCACCGCCACGTACCGGCTGCAGCTCCAGCCGGACTTCCCGTTCGCGTCCGCCGAGCGTGCCGTCCCCCATCTGGCCGGCCTCGGAGTCTCCCATCTCCATCTCTCGCCGGTCCTGGAGGCCGTGCCGGGCTCCGCCCACGGGTACGACGTCACCGACCATCGCGCCGTCCGGGCCGAACTCGGCGGCGAGGACGGCCTGCGTTCCCTCGCCGCGACCGCCCGCGCCCATGGCCTCGGGCTGGTCGTCGACCTCGTGCCCAACCACATGGCGGCGTCGCCCCGGTACAACCACGCCCTGCGCGACGTGCTCCGGGAGGGCCCGGGCTCGCCCTACGCCCGCTGGTTCGACATCGACTGGGAGGCGGGAGACGGGCGGATCCTGCTTCCCGTGCTGCCGGCCAGACTTCCCGAGGTACGGGAGCGGATGCGCGTGGCGGACGGGACCCTGCGCATCGACGAGCAGGAGTTCCCGCTCCGGGACGGCACGGAGGGGCTGCCGCTCACCGAGCTGCTCGACGCCCAGTGGTACCGCCTCGCCTGGTGGCGGCTGGCCCGCACGGAGCTCAACT
Source organism: Streptomyces sp. NPDC006551 (assembly GCF_040611675.1). Taxonomy (NCBI): domain Bacteria; kingdom Bacillati; phylum Actinomycetota; class Actinomycetes; order Kitasatosporales; family Streptomycetaceae; genus Streptomyces; species Streptomyces sp. NPDC006551. Next base: position 20,162 of record NZ_JBEXOT010000015.1, on the reverse strand, counting down.
ACCGCCGCTTCTTCACCATCTCGGACCTGATCGGGGTACGGGTCGAGGACCCCGAGGTCTTCGACGCGACCCACGCCAAGATCGTGGAGCTGGTACGGGACGGGGTGGTCGAGGGCTTGCGGATCGACCACCCGGACGGGCTCGCCGACCCCCAGGGCTATCTGGAGCGGCTCCGCGAGGCGACGGACGGACGGTGCTGGACGGTGGTCGAGAAGATCCTCACCGGGACGGAACCGCTGCCCGCGGAGTGGCCCGTCGGCGGCACCACGGGCTACGACGCGCTGCGGTACGTCGACGGAGTCTTCGTGGACCCGGTCGGGGCGGACGAACTGCGGGACGTGTACCGCGAGTTCGTCGGGCGGGCCTCGGACAGGGGCGGCTGCTGGGAGGCGACCGCGCGCCGGGCCGCGTACAAGGTCGTGACCCACGAACTGGCCGCGGAGACGGCCGCGCTGACCAGGATCGCGAAGCGGATCTGTGCCGCCGATCCGGAGCTGCGGGACCACGCGCCCTGGGCGCTGCTGACCGCGATCCGCGAACTCCTCGTCCGGGTCCCGGTCTACCGCACCTACCGGACGGGCGGGGAGGCGGTCCTCACCCCCGAAGCGGCCCGAGGGGCGAAGGCGGCCTTCGCGGTGGCGGAGGAGGCCGCGGTCGTGGACACGGTTCGGGAGCTGGCGCTCGGGCGGCTCGGGGACGGAGCCGAACACCGGGCGTTCCGGGCGAGGTTCGCCCAGACGTCCTCCGCCCTGCGGGCCAAGTCCGTGGAGGACACGGCCTTCTACCGCTACACACCGCTCCTCTCGGCCAACGAGGTGGGCGGAGAGCCCGGCCGGCCGGCGGTCACGCCGGAGGAGTTCCACGCGTACTGCGCACGGCTCGCCCACGACTGGCCGGCCACCGGCACGGTGCTGACCACGCACGACACCAAGCGCAGCGCGGACGTCCGGGCGGGTATCGCCGTACTCGCCCAGTGCCCCGCCGTCTGGGCGGAGTTGCTGGACGAGGTCTCCGGGGTGCCGGCGCCCGATCCGCATCTGGCGTGGACGGCGTGGCAGACCGCGTTCGGCTTCGGCACGCCGGACGCGGCGCGTCTCGGCCCGGCCGTGCTGAAGTCCGTACGGGAGGCGGGACTGCACACCAGCTGGACCGAGCCCGACGAGGTCTACGAACGGGCGGTCGCCGACTTCGTGGCGGCGGGTCCCGGCCGTATCCCGCTGCGCTCGGCGTCGGAGGCGGCGTTCGCCCTGGAGCCGCACATCCGGGCGCACCTTCTCGGCGCGGCGCTGGTGCATCTGACGATGCCCGGGGTGCCGGATCTGTACCAGGGGACGGAACGGGAGTACCGGGCGCTGGTCGACCCGGACAACCGGCGGCCGTTCGAGGTCGGTCCGGACGACGACAAGACGGCGGTGGTGCGGGCGGCGCTACGGCTCCGGCGGGAGCGCCCGGAGGTCTTCGGCGAGCCGGGGAGCTACGCCCCACTGACCGCGTCCGGCCCGGCGGCGGCCCACTGTCTGGCCTTCACCCGCTCGGGCGAGGTGGTCACGGCGGTCACGCGCCTGCCGCTTCGGCTGGCGGAGGCGGGTGGCTGGCAGGACACCGAGCTGGTGCTCCCGGACGGCCGCTGGGCCGATCTGCTCGACGGCGTACGCGAGTTCACGGGCGGCGCGGCCACGGAGGTCAAGCTCGCGGAGCTGTTCGACGAACGCCCGGTGGCCTTGCTGGCCCGTCTGCGCGAGTGACGGACGGGCGGTGGGGGCCGGGCCCCGGGGCGTGGATCGGGCGCCCCGGGAGGTGCGGTCAGCCGCCGGGGCGGACGAGGAGGTTCCGGGGGCCTCGGGTGATCAGCCCCGTGTACTCGGGGAGGTAGCCGTCGGCGACGCGCAGACGGGGCATCACGTCGAACAGGGCGCGCAGGGCGTACTCCGCCTCGAAGCCGGCCAGCAGGACGGCGGGGCACGCGCCGGAGCCGTAGGTGAGCTGGCCGGGGTCGTCGCGCAGCGGGTCGTAGCGGTCGGGTGCGCGGAAGCGTTCCGGGTCGCGCCCGGCGGAGCCGATCAGGAGGGCGACCGGCTCGCCCGCCGGGATCGTGCCGCCGCTCACCCGGACCTCGGCGCGGGTCCTGCGTACGGCGATCTGCACGGGCGGGTCGCGGCGCAGCGACTCGGTCCAGGCGCGGGCGATCAGGCCCGAGGGGGCGTCGCGGAGCGCGTTCGTCAGGTCCGGGTCGGTCAGGACGTTGGCGAGGAAGGAGGCCAGGGCCTTCTCGCGTGCCGCGATCTGCGCGGTGCACCGGCCGGCCGGCGCGGAGGCGGCCCGGCCGCGCACCAGCCGCATCATGTCGCGGTAGGGCACCCCGATGGCGGCGGCGACGGTTCCGGCGGGCAGCCAGTGGCAGTAGTCGGCCACGAGGTCGGCCTGGCGCCGGTCGGCGATACGGCGGGCGAGGAGGTGGGCGGTGCGTTCGGCGACGGCCCGCAGCTCGGCCTCGTCGACGTCGACGTGGCCGGTCGCGCAGGGCGGGTCGCCGGGCCGGTGGCCGTGGGTGAACCGGGCGTCGGTGAGCGCGCCGGCGACGTCGGCGTACCGGCTGAGCACCCAGGCCCGCAGCATCGGGTCGAAGGTGAGCGGGAACTCCTCCCGGAGCACGCGGTGGACGCGGTGCGGGATCCGGGTGGCCCCGGGGTCGAGGGGGCTGGGGGCGACGGTGCGCGCGGGGGCACGGTCGGTGTCGGCGGGTCCGGTGCCCCGGACGCGCCCGGCGGCGGCGCGGGCGCGGAGGGAGGGCGCGGGCTCCATGGGCGGGACCTGCGCCCAGCTGTCCTGCCGTATCGCCGGCTTCGGCCTGTCGCTCATCGCGCCCCCTCGGTGGGTTCCGCTGTGGGTGGCTGCCGCGGCCGGACAATCCTGGCGCGCGTCTCACCACCCCACCACCGGCCGACGCCCGCCGCAGTCGACATACCGCCGAACGGGTGAATCACTCCGTGCTGTCGAGGCGGGGACAGCGTGCGCGGAGGTGACCGATCCCGCGCCCGGGCGTCACCGCCCCCGTCGCCCCGGCTCAGGCCCCGACCGGCCGCGCCGCCCGCGAGGGCACTGGAGGCGCCGGATGCGCAGGATGCTTCGGCGACCGGTCGGTGGGCGGGCGCTCGGGCCACCAGGCACGGTCGCCGAGGAGCGCCATCGCGGACGGCAGGATCACCGCACGCAGCACGATCGCGTCGAACAGGACCGCGACGGTCAGACCCACCGCGATCTGCTTCATCTCGATGCGGTCGATGAACAGGAAGCTGACGAAGACCGACACCATGATCACCGCGGCGCTCGTCACCACGCTCGCCGAGCCGGCGATCCCGTCCACCACCGCCGTCCGCGTCGGCACTCCACGGCGGACGGCCTCCCTGATCCGGCTGACGACGAAGATCTGGTAGTCCGTGGAGAGCCCCACGAGGATCGCGAAGACCATCAGAGGAGTACGGGAGCCGACGAAGCCCAACGACTCGAACCCGAGCGGGCCCTCCGCCCAACGGCCCTGGAACACCAGGGTGAGGACGCCCCACGCCACCAGCACCGCCGCCAGGTTGAGCAGCATGCCGACCGCCGCCATCACCACCGAGCGGAACGCCGCGAACATCACCGCGAAGGTCGCGAGCGCGACGAGGGCCACCACCCAGGGCAGCCGCCGCTCCTGGTGCGCCGCGTAGTCGGCGCCGGCCGCGATCTCCCCCGACACCGCCCACTGCGCCCCGGGCGCTCCCGTTCCCGTCCCGGCTCCCGTTCCCGTCGCTCCTTCCGTTCCCGTTCCCGCGACGGCGGCGGGCAGCAGCTCTCCCCGGACCTTCTCCAGGGAGCGGGTGGCCTCGGGCGAGTTCTGGGCGTACGGGACGGGCAGCGCGAGCAGTGCCGTACGGCCGTCCTCGGCGGTCCGCACCACCGGCATCCGGTCCTGTGCAAAGAGCCGGTCGCCCCGCGTGGCCTCGGCCAGTCGCCGCAGCGGCGCCGCCGGGTCGTCACCGCGCACCAGGACGAGATGCGCGGGCCCCTCGGAGGGGAAGGCGGTCACCAGGCGGTCGTACGCGGCGACCGCGGGGACGCTGTCCGGGAACGTCTCCTTGCCCTCGGTGCCGAGCCTCATGCCGAGCGCGGGCGCGGCGAGCGCGACGGTCACGACGAGTCCCGCGACCAGCGAGACCAGCGGACGGCGTACGACGGGCCGCAGCACGGCGGCCCACAGCCGCCCCTCCCCCCGCCCGCCCCGCCGCCGGGAGCGGCGGGCGAGCCGGCCGCCGTCCATCCGGTGCCCCAGCGCGGCCAGGAGGGCGGGAAGGACGGTCAGTGAGCCGCCGACGGCCACGAGCGTGACCAGAATGGCGCCGGTGGCGATCGAGGAGAAGATCACGTCCCCGACGACGTACAGACCGGCCAGCGAGAGCGCCACGGCGAGACCGGAGTCCACCACCGCCCGTCCGGAGGTCGCGGCGGCCAGTTCGACGGCGCGGGCGGGGGAGATCGAGCCGCCCGAGCGCTCCCGCTCCTCACGGGCCCGCTTCAGGAAGAAGAGGGAGTAGTCGACGCCGACGGCCATGCCCATCATGAAGATGACGCTCAGCGCCGCGCCGCCCGCGTCGGGGAAGACCCAGGAGGCCAGCCCGTACAGACCGACCGCGCCCGCGAAGGCGAACAGAGCGAGCAGGACCGGGATTCCGGCGGCGAGGACCGCGCCGAAGACGACGAGCAGGATCAGGAAGGTCACCGGGAGGCTGATCATCTCGGTCCGCTGGAGCTCCTGCCCCTGCTTGTCGTTGACGGCGACGGAGATCGAGGCACTGCCGGTCTGTTCGATCCGCAGCGCGGGATGGGCCTTCTTGACCGCCGCGGTCTGCGCGAGGAGGGCGTCGACGTCCTCCTTGGCGGTCTCCTTGTCTCCGCGCAGCGTGACGGCGACCCGCAGGGCCGCGCCGTCACGCGACGGGACCGGTTCGGCGACGTCCTCGACGGCGGGCAGGGCCGCCATCCGCCGGGCGACGTCCTCCGCGGCCGCCGCGAGCACCCCGGACCCGGGCGACGCGCCCACGGCCGCCCCCGACCCGGCCACCGCGCCCCCGGCCGTCCCCGCCGCGTGCTCGATCAGTATCTGCTCGACCGGAGGCGGGGTGAGCCCGCTGCCCGAGGCCATGGCCTCGGCACGCCCCGCCTCACCGACCCAGAAGTCCGCGAAGGACCCCTTGTTCGTCCCGGCCGCGGCCCCGGCGCCGACGCAGAGCGCGAGAAGGAGCACCCATCCGGCGATCGCCCTCCATGGGTGCGTGGCACACCACTGTGCCGTCCTGACCGTGACCGGAACTCTGCCCGACATACGGGCACCTCCCTCGTACCTGCCGACCCGTGCCGATGGGGCCAGCCTCCCGCCGGAGGCGGTACGCGGTCACTGGTGGACCCCGGTGCACCGCAGGGGGGTTACCCCCACCCGTAGGGGAACACCCAGAGGAGAGACGGGGGTTCAGCGCAGGGAGAGCCGGAACGACATCTGTCCGAACTCGACCATGTCGCCGGCCCGGACCACCACGGCTCCGGTCACCCGGCGCCCGTTGACGGTCGTGCCGTTGGTCGAACCGAGGTCGCGCAGCACCCAGAGGCCGCCCTGGAGGGAGAGTTCGGCGTGCAGCCGGGAGACCGTCTCGTGGCTGAGCCTCAGGCCGTTCGCCGGGTCACGGCCGATCCGCAGCGGGTGGGGGCCGGGCGCGGGCAGCAGCAGCTTCGGCAGCCGCTCGGCCTGCCAGGCCCGCCCGACCTTGGCCGTGAACGCGGACATCTTCTCGACCGCGCCCACCACACGCCGGGTCCAGGTGGACTCGGTCCGCAGATCGGCGGTCAGCAGGGCGAGTTCGTCGGGCCGGCGGGCGGCGAGCGCCCGCTCCATCCGGAACAGGAAGGTGTCGTGCGAGAGCCGGCCCTGCGCGGCACCCTCCCGGAGCAGCACCAGCGCACGGTCCCGCTCGGCGTCGGAGAGCCGAGCGGAGGGCGTGGGGTACTCGAAAGGGGTCGTCACATCGTGATTGTCGGGCCGAGGGCCCCGAGGTGTCCAGAACGGGGCCCGGCCACAAAGCCGTACCGCCCCCACCGAGATCGCTGTTACGGTCTGGCCACTCGACTCCCAGGGGGAAACCAGACGTGACCGCGTCTTCTCGCACGACCTCTCACCCGACCGACGGCGTGACCGTCCGCCCGCTCTCCGGACCGGAGGAGCTGGAGCTGTTCCGCCGTCTCAGCTACGTCCTCGACCACGAACTCCAGGACGACCTCGCCACCGGCCGCCGCATACCCGACTGGATGTGGGTGGCCCTGCGCGGCGACCGGGTCCTGGCCAGGATCGCCTGGTGGACCAACAAGGAGGGCGGCGAGCCGCTCGCCCTCGACTTCTTCGACCTCGATCCGGAGCTGCCCGTCGAGGAGCGCTCCGACATCGGCCTGCGCCTGCTCGAGACGGCGACCGCGGCCGTCGTGCCGGCGGGCGCGCCGCGCCCCGAGTACGGCCGGTTCCTGCCGCCCGACTGGCACGAGATCCCCGAGACCCGCGCCCGGCTCGACACGCTGTTCGGCGTCCTGGAGCGCGCCGGAGCCCGGCCGCTGGTCGAGCGGCTGCGTCTGGAGTGGCGGGCCGGCACCGCCGTACCGGAGCCGAGGGGACGCCTGGAGTTCCGTCCGGTGAAGGACCGTGAGGACCTCGTGGCGCTGATGACCCCGGTGATGGAGGGCACGCTCGACGCGCACGGACAGGCCGATCTGGCGTCCGGTCTCTCGGCCCGGGAGGCGGCGGAGAAGCACTACGACGAGGAGTTCCCGCACTACGCCTCGCCCCGCGAGTGGTGGCAGGTCGCCCAGCTCCCGGAGACCGGTGAGCCGGTCGGCTTCGTGATCCCGGCGCGGAACAACTACCACCACACCATCGCCTACATCGGTGTGCTCCCCGCCCACCGCGGCAAGGGCTACATCGACGACATCCTGGGCGAGGGCACCCGCATCCTCGCCGGTGAGAACGTGCCGCGGATCCGTGCGGCGACGGACCTCGCCAACGTCCCGATGGCGAACGCGTTCGCCCGGGCGGGTTACGTCACCTTCGAGCGGGCGATCAACTTCGTATGGGACGCGCCGGGCAGCACCGACTCCTGACTGCCAGGATGGTCCCGGTAGTCGTTGGTCCGTCGACGAGGGGATCGGCCAGTGCTGTTCGAGGTGTGGGCTCCACAGGCTCGTGACCGGGTGACGCTGGAGCTGAACGGCGCCGAGCACCCGCTGGAGCGGGATGCCGAGCGGGCCGGCTGGTGGACCGGCGTGGCGCCGGCCGCCGACGGCGACCGCTACGGCTACTCCCTCGACGGCGGGCCGGTGCTGCCCGACCCGCGCTCCCGCCGCCAGCCCGACGGACCGGACGGCCTCAGCGCTGTCGTCGACCACGACGCGTTCGTCTGGTTCAACGAACCCCCGCGCCTGCGGCTGCGCGCCGGAGTCCTGTACGAACTGCACGTCGGGACCTTCACCCGCGACGGAACGCTGGACGCGGCGTCGGAGCGGCTCGGGGAGCTGGCGGGGCTCGGCATCACCCATGTGGAGCTGATGCCGCTGTGTCCCTTCCCGGGGAAGTGGGGCTGGGGGTACGACGGTGTCTCCCCGTGGGCGGTGCACGAGCCGTACGGCGGGCCGACGGCGCTCAAGCGCTTCGTCGACACGGCGCACGGGCTCGGGATGGGTGTGGTCCTGGACGTGGTCCACAACCATCTCGGCCCGTCGGGCAACCATCTGCCCTCCTTCGGCCCGTACTTCACCGACACCCACCACACGCCGTGGGGCGCCGCCGTGAACCTGGACGCGCCGGGCTCGGACGAGGTCCGCGCGTATCTGCTCGGCAGCGCGCTGGCCTGGCTGCGGGACTACCGGATCGACGGGCTCCGCCTCGACGCCGTACACGCCCTGACGGACACCCGGGCGCTGACGTTCCTGGAGGAGTTGTCGGAGGCCGTGGACGAGCTGGCGCGGGAGCAGGGCCGCCAGCACTTCCTGATCGCCGAGTCGGATCTCGCCGATCCGCGCACCACCACGCCGCGCACCATGGGCGGCATCGGCCTCCACGCCCAGTGGAACGACGACTTCCACCACGCCCTGCACACGGCGCTGACCGGGGAGTCGCAGGGCTACTACGCCGACTTCGCGCGCGCGCCGCTGGCCGCGCTCGCCAAGACCCTCACCCACGTGTTCTTCCACGACGGTACGTACTCGAGTTTCCGGGGCCGCTGCCACGGGCGGCAGGTGGACCGGGCCCGCACGCCCGCGCAGCGCTTCCTCGGCTACGCCCAGACCCATGACCAGATCGGCAACCGGGCGACCGGCGACCGGCTCTCGGCGACCCTCTCCCCCGGGCTGCTGGCCTGTGCGGCGACGCTGGTCCTCACCGGCCCCTCGGTGCCGATGCTCTTCATGGGCGAGGAGTGGGGCGCGAGCACTCCCTGGCAGTACTTCACCGATCACACCGACCCGGAGCTCGCCGAGGCGGTACGCCGCGGGCGGCGGCGGGAGTTCGCGGAACACGGCTGGGCGGAGGAAGACATTCCGGACCCGCAGGACCCGGCGACCCGGGACCGGTCGGTCCTGGACCGCTCGGAGCGCGAACGGTCCCCGCACAACCGGATCCTCGCCTGGCACCGCGAGCTGATCGCGCTCCGCCGCACCCTGCCCGACCTCACCGACCCGGACCTGGCGGCGGTCCGGGTGGCCTTCGACGAGGAGGCCCGCTGGCTGGCGTTCCGTCGCGGGGTGCTGCGCGTCGCGGTCAACCTGGGCAAGGAGACGGCGGAGATCCCCCTGGGGTCGAACGGCCGGGACCGGGTCGTCGCGGCCTGGGAGCCGGTCGAGGCGCCGGGCCGGGACGGGGCGCTGCGGCTGCCGGCGGAGTCCGCGGTGATCCTCAGCGACGGCTGAGCCGCCCGGCTCGGGACGCTGATCTACGGCCGCCGCGCCGACCCCTGCCACGAAGGCGGTCGGTGCGGGGGCACTATTCCACGATGGCCATCTCCCGCGAGGTGTTGTTGAAACGCCGCCCCGAGCCCTCCTCCGTGGCCGTCACGATGTCCTCGATACGGACGCCGAAGCGGCCCGGGAGATAGACGCCCGGCTCGATGGAGAAGCACATGCCGGGAAGGATCGGCCGCTCCTCGCCCTCGATCATGTACGGCGGCTCGTGGGTGGTCACGCCGATGCCGTGGCCGGTGCGGTGGATGAAGTACGCGCCGTAGCCCGCGTCCGCGATCACCTTGCGGGCCGCGCGGTCCACCTCCTGGCAGGCCACGCCCGGCCGGACGGCCTCGAAGCCGGCCTGCTGCGCCTCGCGGACGAGGTCGTGGACGCGCCGCTCCTCGGCGGTCGGTTCGCCGACGTGGACGGTACGGGTGGTGTCGGAGCCGTACCCGTGCTTGAGGCCGCCGAAGTCGAGGACCACCATGTCGCCGCGCTCGATGACCCGCTCCCCCGCCTCGTGGTGCGGGTCGGCACCGTTGGGCCCGGAGCCGACGACGGTGAAGTCGACCTGGGAGTGGCCGAACCGCAGCAGCAGCGCGGCCAGGTCGGCGGCCACGTCGGTCTCGCGGCGCCCGGCGAAGCGGACCGTGAGGATCTCTTCGTACGCCTGGTCGGCGGCGGCGCCGGCGGCCGCGATCCGCTCCAGTTCACGGGCGTCCTTGACGGCCCGCAGCATCGGCAGCGCTTCGGTGAGCGCGATGTACGAGGTGGAGGGCAGCGCCCGCTGGAGACCGAGCAGGTGCATGGCCCAGGCGTTGTCGCTGACCGCGAAGCGGCCTTCGGCGTCCAGGAGGGGCGCGGTGACGGCGTACGGGTCCTTGCCGTCGGTCCAGTCCCGGAGGGTCAGCGCGGGGGCGCCCGGGGCCTTGGCGGCATCCGGCGCTTCCAGGGTCGGCACCACGAGCACGGGGTCCCGACCGGCGGCCAGGACGAGGACGGTGAGCCGTTCGGTGCTCGCGGTCGGCCGGTAGCCGGTCAGATGGACCATGTCCGGTCCCGGGGCGACGAGGACGCCGGCGAGTCCGGCGTCGGCCGCCGCGTCGGCGGCGCGAGTCATCCGGGCGCGGTAGTCGTCGGCGGTGAAGGGGGCGGGCTGCGTGGTGACGGGCATGGGGCTCCTCCTCGACGTACAGCATCCTGCCCGGCGCTTCGACCGGACGCGACCGTTCAGCTCTTGTCCGGGCCCGGGGCGGGGCCTTGGGTGATGAGCTGTTCGAGCAGCTCCTGGAAGTCGTCGCCGACGACGATGCGCAGGTCACCGGAGTCCCCGTCCCGTTCACTGAGCTGGGTGAGCGTGCCGCCGCGCCACCAGAAGACGTACGGGCTGATGGCGCCGGGGGTGTCCTCGTACCCGGAGGCGGCGAAGGAGGCCATCGCACCGAGGGCGGCGACGATCGTGGTGTCGCGGATCGGGTGGAAGGCGAGCTGGTGCCGGAACGGCATCGCGACGAGGGCGCCGTGCTCGGTCAGCGGCCGGCCGGTGACGCGCTGGACGACTGCGTCCAGGTCGAGGACGCGGCTCGCGGTGTAGAAGGAGTCGCCGAGGAGCACCTCGAAGCACATGCCGTCGGCGTCCCGTACCGTCTCGTGCCCCTCGACGGGAAGTCCGCGCAGATTGCCCATCGCCCGGTCGCGCAGGTGCTGCAGGTCGCCGAGCGGTTCCAGGGCCTCGTCGGTGAGCATCATGACGCTCTCGGGCAGGTCGAGGGCGAGGACCTCGTACAGTCCCGGCGCGACGGTCCTGGCGTAGCCGAAGGTCCCCGGGTCGATGCCGTCGCCGCTGATCACCCGGGGGTAGAGCTGGGCGCGGATCTGCTCCGGCGGGAGGGTGTCGAGCGCGGAGGGGCCGTCCATGGTGCGCAGGACGAGGCGGACGTGGCGGCGGACGATCTCCGGCCACGCGCGCGGCCCGCGCCGGTCGTTGTGGCAGACGGCCGCCAGGTTGCCGAGCCCGAACTGCCGGCCGCTGTCGTCGCTCACCAGGTCCGCGTAGAGGGTGACTTCGAGTCCGAGCTCCGCGAACGCCTCGCGGACCTGGCCGCGGAAGAGGGCGGCCTCGCGCTCGGAGAAGTACGAGAACTCGGGGTCCCTGGGGGCGTCGTCGCCGTCCCGCCTGGGTCCTCGCCGGAACAAACCCACGTGCGCCGCCTTCCGTTGCCGTTGCCGCCCGGTCGGTTGCCGTCCGGTCCAGCCTAGGGCCTCTCTTCTGGATCAGGCGGGCAGCCTGCGGGCCAACTCGGCCGCCGGGCCGTCCGGTTCGGTGCGGGTGTGGAGGAGCTCGGTCCGGTGGACGAGCCGGGGGCTGGTCAGGGGGACGGCGACGGCCCCGGGGATCCCGTGGGCGGCGGAGGCGGGCAGCAGGGTCAGGCCGTGCCCGGCGGCGGCGAGGCCGGTGAGGGTGCGGACGTCGGTTCCCTCGTGGCGCAGCGCCGTACGGAAGCCCTGGCCGGCGGGTCCGCCGTGCGCGGCGCGCAGCCGGTCGAGAGGGAAGCCGGAGTCGGGGGCGTCGAGCCAGCGGGCGTCGGCGAGGTCGGCGAGGCGCAGCCCGTCGCGCCGGGCCAGCGGGTGGCCGTCGGGCAGGAGGACGGCGAGCGGCTCCTCGCTCACGCGCACGGCGGTGAGCGGGGCGACGTCGGGGAGCCGCAACGGGTCGCTGGGGGCGGCGAGTCCGTCGACAAGGCCGAGATCGGCCTCACCGGTGGCGACGGCGGCCGGGACGGTGTCTCGGGGCAGGACCCGCACGGTGACGCCCGTGGCGGGCAGGGCGGCGAGGGTACGCGGACGCAGGGCGAGCGGGGAGGCGGCGAGGGTCAGCTCCTTGCGGGGTGCCTCGGTGAACCGCGTGAGGTCGGCGCGGGCGGCCTCGATCCGCAGGAGCAGGGACCCGGCGTGTTCGAGGAGCCGCTCGCCGGCCGGGGTGGGGACGACGGGGCGGCGGCCGAGGAGCGGCACGCCGAGGTCGTTCTCCAGAGCGGCGATGTGCTGGGAGACGGCGGACTGGGTGTAGCCCAGCGCGCGGGCGGCCTCCGAGAAGGAGGCGAGCCGGGCGACGGTGACGTACGTACGCAGGAGGTGCGGGTCCATGGTCATCAGTGTTCACGATGGAGGGTGCAGGAATCATCGTTGGACGTGAACGGCCCGGGCCGCCCAGCATGGCCGGCATGACGAAGACCAAGTCCAGGACCGCTCGGGTCGCCCTGGTCGGCGACCGTTCCCCTCATGTGATGTCCCATGTCCGTGTCCCCGCGCTGCTCGACGCGCTGGCGGAGCGCGACGGCCTGGTTCTCGACGCGTACTGGGTCCCGACCGAAGACGCGACGGCGCCCGGCGCCGTGAAGGGTTTCGACGCGGTGTGGGTGCTGCCGGGGAGCCCGTACGCGAGCGAGGCGGGCGCGCTGGCGGCGATCCGCACCGCGCGGGAGGACGGGATCCCGTTCCTCGGCACCTGCGCCGGCTTCCAGCACGCGCTTCTCGAATTCGCCCGGCACGTCTGCGGTCTGACCCGGCTCGCCCACGCGGAGAACGACCCGGGCGCCGACGCGGACGATCTGCTGATCGCCCCGCTGGCCTGTTCGCTGGTCGGGCACGAAGGGGCGGTGCGGGTGACGCCGGGCTCGCTGGCCGAGTCGGTGCTCGGCGCCGAACGGACGACGGAGCGGTACCACTGCGCCTACGGCCCGGACGGCCGCCATCTGGAGGCGCTGCGGGCGCACGGCCTTCGGTTCACGGGCGAGGACGAGGACGGGCAGGTCCGGATCGCCGAGCTGCCCGGGCACCCGTTCTTCATGGCCACGCTCTTCCAGCCGGAGCTGGCCGGCGACGGGACGCGCCCCCACGCGATCGTGCGGGCACTGGCGCGGGCGGCGACGGAAAAGGCGCGTTAAGTCATCCGTACGACGAGGTGGGCGCGGTCACGGCCCCGGGCCACGAGCCGGGCGTTGGCCTCGTCGGAGTCACGGACCCAGCGCTCGGCGTGGTCCCGGTCCTTCCCGAAACGGACATGGCGCTCGACGAGCCGGGGCACCCGCCGCCGGTCGTCCAGGTCCAGGAACCACGCCTCGTCGAGGAGCGGCAGGACGGAGGCCCACGCCCCTTCGTCGTGCAGCAGATAGTTCCCCTCCGTGACGACGAGCGGTACGTCGGGGGCGACCGGTATCGCCCCGGCGACGGGCTCTTCCAGGGCCCGGTCGAAGGCGGGGGCGTAGACGATCGTGCCGGGCTCGGCGGCTCTCAGGCGGGCGAGAAGGGCCACGTATCCGGCGGCGTCGAACGTGTCCGGTGCCCCCTTCCGCGCGGCGCGGCCCAGCCGGTCGAGCTCCCTCTGGGCGAGATGGAACCCGTCCATCGGCACGAGCACGGCGAGTCCGTCGAGCCGGCCGACGAGCCGCGCGGCCAGCGTGGACTTCCCGGCCCCGGGCGCGCCCGCGATGCCCAGGATCCGCCGCCGCCCGGGTACGGCGAGCCGCCGTGCGCGGTCGATGAGCTCGGCGAGCTGCTGGGCGTCCATGCGGGGCATCTTCCCACCGGTCGCCGCTTGTACGACAACCGCCGGGACCCGCTCAGTCGGCCACCGGCGCCCGAAGGTCCAGCTCCGCCCGTACGGTCTTCCCGACGGGTACGCGATCGAGCACCGCCCAGCGCGAGGCCAGCGCTTCGACGATCAGCAGCCCGCGCCCCGAGTCGTCGAGGGGCCGGGCCACGACGGGCGCGCCGGGCCCCGGCGGACGGCACTCGGTGCGGGTGTCGGCGACATCGACCCGGAGAAGCGTCCCGGGCGTGTACGAGAGCGTCAGCTCGAAGTCGCGCCCGGGCACGCGGCCGTGCGTGACGGCGTTGGCGGCGAGTTCGGCGACGAGCAGCGCGGCGGTGTCGGAGGCGGTCGTGCCGTGGGGAACGCCCCAGCGGTCGAGCTGGTGCAGCGCGAGGTGCCGGGCGAGTCGGGCGCCGCGCGGAGTGGAGCTGAGGCGCTGGGTGAACACACGTACGGTGACGGGTTCTTCCCGGGTCAGGGGGGACGTCATGCGCCCAATGTGGCGCCGCTTCGGGCGGGTTGCCAGGTCAGCAACCCGTACGCTGGGTGAGCGTACGGGTTCGGAGGGTGGACAGTATCCGTAACGGGCCGTGACCATGGGCGGGTTGGGGAGCGGGGCACGGGAGGTGTACGGGATGACGGACGGGATTCCGGGCGGCGGAAAGCCGGAGACGTCGGACAGCTTGAAGACGTTCGGAGAGGTGGTCAAGACCTTCCGCAAACGGGCCCGCATCACGCAGGAGGACTTCGCCCCACTGGTGCGGTACTCGGTACCGACGGTGGCCTCGATCGAACAGGGCCGGCGGTTCCCGCCGGCGGACTTCGTGGACCGGGCGGAGGAGGCGCTCGACGCGTTCGGGGTGATCCGGGCGGCGGCGAAGCACGTCTCCCGGCAGCCGGGCATCGCGAGCTGGTTCCGCCACTGGGCGCGGCTGGAGCTGGACGCGCTGAACCTCTACACGTACGAGAACCGGCTGGTGCCGGGGCTGCTGCAGACGGAGGCGTACGCGCGGGAACTGTTCAGGGAGCAGCGCCCGCCGCTCGGGGACGACCAGATCGAGGCGCAGCTGGCGGCCAGGCTCGAACGGAAACGGCTGCTGACGGAGCGGCCGAACACGGCGTACAGCTTCATCGTGGAGCAGCATGTGCTGGAACGCCCGACGGGCGGCGTAGAGGTCATGCGGGAGCAGATCGACCACATCCTGGAGCTCGACGCCCACCGCAACATCGAGATCCAGATCATGCCGAAGGCACGGGGCCACCACGCGGGCCTCGACGGACCCATGCAGCTCCTGGAGACCCCAGACAACAGGTGGTTCGCCTACTGCGAGGGACAGGAGAGCGGCCAGTTCATCGCCGACAGCAAAGTCGTCAGCATCCTCCAGACACGGTATGCCAGGATGCGCTCACAGGCTCTTACGCTGGAAGACTCCCGGAGCCTGTTGCGGCAGATGCGAGGAGCGGTATGAGCACCACAGAACTGGCCTGGTTCAAGAGCAGCTACAGCAGCGGCGGTAGCGGCGACTGCGTCGAAGTCGCCCTCTCCTGGCACAAGTCCAGCTACAGCAGCAGCGGCGACGGTGACTGCGTCGAGGTCGCCACCTGCCCCACCACGGTCCACGTCCGCGACTCCAAGCGCACCGAGGGCCCCCAGCTCGCCCTCACGCCCACCGCCTGGGACGACTTCGTGGCCTACACGACCCACGCCTGACCTGCCTCGCTCCCGCCGTTCGTCACGGCGGGAGCGGCAGTCGGACGGTCAGCGCCTGCCCCACCACGTCTTGCCCTGGCCCCTGCGGATGTCCGTCACTTTGGCCAGGTCACCGCCCGCGTTCTGCGGCGCGCTGTGGGGCTGTACCCCCTTCAGCCTGGCCCGCCAGGGGCCGTCCGCCATCTCCATCTGGACGACGAGCGGGCCCTCGGGCAGCGGTACGGTCTCCCGTCGCCTGCCGATCTCGTTGACGACATTGTCGTACGTGGGCAGGGTCGTGGGATCGTCGTGGCCCGCCAGCTCATAGAGGTGGACGATGAGGTTGTCATCGCCTTTGTAGTGGAGGGCGAGGTCGGCGACTCCCCCGGTGTGCAGCAGGACGTCGGGGCCGCGGCTCTCCACCTGGTCCTCCGTCAGGAGCGTCGCCGCGGCCAGCGGCAACACCTGGAGCTGCCAGGGGCCCTCGGCGCTCAACTTCAGCCGCAGGCGGCCGTTCTCGGGGATAACGGTCAGCACCCGGCCCTGGAAGTCCTCCTCGGTGCTGTTGACGAGGTTGTCGCCCTCCTTGTTGAACCGGGTGAGGAGCCAGAGGCCGGTGTACCCGTCGCCCCGGATCGAGAGATCGACGATGACCGGCCCCGGCGGGAGCCCGTCCACGGTGATGACCTCATTGTCCCGGCCGGTCTGCTTGTACGGCTCGAAGACGGCACCGAACGTCCAAGGCACGTTCCCCTGCGGCACGTTCGGCTCCGGCACGCTCGACTCCGGCGCGGGCGGCGGTGCGAAGGCAGGTGGCGGGGCGAAGGCAGGTGGCGGGGCGAAGGCCGGGGCCTGGACCGGCACCGGGGCCGGGCCCTGGACCGGAGCATGAGGCGGAACCGATGCCTCCTCCGACACGTCCACACCGTGGTCCGTCGCCAGGCCGGCGAGGCCGTTCACGTAACCCTGGCCCACCGCGCGGAACTTCCACCCTCCCGCCCGCCGGTACAACTCCGCCAGGACCATCGCCGTCTCCCCGCCGGCCTCCGTCACGTCGTACCGCGCGACCGACGTACCGTCCGGCGCGAACGCCTCCACCGACAGCCCGTGCGCATCCCGCATCGCGCCGCTCTCCGTCGAACCGACCACCAGCACGCGGGCGATGTCCGCCTCGACCGCGGTGAGGCCGGTCTCCAGCCACCCGGTGCCGTTCTCGTCCCCGAGCAGCCGTACGGCGCCCGAGGGATGAACCGGAGCGCCATGGAACACGATGTCCCCGTCCCCCCGGACCCGGCCCGCCTCCGTCAGCAGCAACGCCGTGACGTCCACCCCGCCCCGCACCGCGATCCGCAACGGCACCGTCGGAACGAAGGCGTTGCCTCCCTTGATCATGTCCCCTCCACGCTCGACCACCCATGGATCTTGCAGCCGTTGAGGCCCCGGGACAAGGCCGGGCATCGTCGACCGGATCGAAGACGGCTGGAAGGGCGAGACGGGGAAGGCGTATCGCGCCCTTCACCGTGCCGCGGCCGAGGACGCGGTACGCATCCGGGAGATCCTGGTCGTCCTTGAGCAGGCCATGCGGAGAGTCGGGCGCACCCAGCGCTTCGACCTTCACGGAGCTGGAATCGGGGCAGCGGTACGCCCAGGCGGTTCTCAACGACGTCGACAACGTGGAACGTATCGAGAAGTGGATCCAGGGCGTCAAACAGAAGGACGCCAACCCCCAGCCTCCGAATTTCGACCCGAACAAGTCGGAGATTCAGCCCCCGCTCTACCTGCAATTCCCCGGGGAGACCGTCGGCCGCGGTGTGACGCGCGACGACTACGCTGCTGACGGCATGAATGCCAATGCCGGGGGCAGGAACGCTGTCCAGGTGCGGTTGATCTACAAGGAAGATCTGGACCCCCCTTCATCGTGCTCACTGCCATGCCGCACGAGGGGCTTGAAACCATGAGAGAGGTACGTGACGTGCAGGCAACCCCGGTGTCGCTGTTCTCGGACGGCCCGGTGCCCCGCCTCCTCGACCTCGCCGTTTCGGCTCAGGAGTCGGGAGGCGAGACCTCGCTCGACGATGAGCTCCGGCGTTACATCCGTCTGGTCCGCGGCGACTGGGTGGCCGACTGGAACTGCTCCGTCTACGCGGCCTCCGGAGCCCTGGACTTCGCCGCCGACTCCGTGGAGCGACTCGGCTCGCTCGACGGATTTCCCCCCGAGTTCCGGGAGAAGGCCGCACGCGCGGCCGGTGACATGAATCCGGTCGACTACCTTCGCACGCTCGCCGAAATGGTGCGCATTCTGGACCGGGAGGGCGTACGCGAATACGCGGAACTGCCGATGGCCGGCTGGGAATTCTGTCGGGTCTTTCCTTATCTGTTCGGCCTCGACGCGATCCTCATGGACGAGGGCGGTCCGCTGGCGGACAGCGTCCGCGAGCGGCTGGTGAACGAGGACCCGTACTGCGGGGAACCCGCCGCCGGCTATGCCACCGAGGCTCAGCGGGCGCTCGTCCTCTTCCCCGGTGCCGACGGGCTCCGTGACCGTCTCTCGTGGGCCACCCGTGACGGTCTGCGCGTCATCATCGACACCGTCAACGACCACATGCGGCGAGAGCACTCATGACCGCCATGCCCGCCGTCCGTCAGAACCGTGCCGCGACCTACCCCGACCGGGAGACCGCGCAGTGGGCCACCCAGCGGGTCGTCACCCGTAACGAGCAGGTGATCCACCGCTGGCTGGACCAGGTCGTCCGTGCTCACCTCGGGCGCACCGCCGACGACGAGGAGGCCCTTGGAGGCCTATCTCCGGCACTGCCGGCGGACCCGGCCGTGGGCCGTCGCCGTCGCCGAGCACCGGCTGCGCGAGTACGCCTGGGCACAGCCGGTCGGCGGCCGGTCGGTCGCTACTCCGATGCGGGCGTCAGGCGCAGCGAGATCGAGTTGATGCAGTACCGCTGGTCCGTCGGGGTCGGGTAGCCCTCGCCCTCGAAGACGTGGCCGAGGTGCGAGCCGCAGCGGGCGCAGCGGACCTCGGTGCGGACCATGCCGTGGGACCGGTCCTCGATCAGTTCGACGGCGTCGGAGTCCTTGGGGTCGTAGAAGGACGGCCAGCCGCAGTGGGACTCGAACTTCTCCGTCGAGGTGAAGAGCTCCGCGCCGCACGCCCGGCAGGAGTAGACGCCCTTGGTCGTGGTGTCGGTGTACTCCCCCCGGAAGGCCGGCTCCGTGCCGGCCTGGCGCAGTACCTGGTACTCGGCCGGGGTCAGCTCCGCACGCCACTGCTCGTCCGGCTTCTCGACGTCGTACGACATCACTCGCTCCTCAGCTCGACAGGTGGTCCAGGATCCGCGGGCCCAGGTCCGTGACGTCTCCCGCGCCCATGGTCAGAACGAGATCACCGGGCTTGGCCATTCCCGCGATCACGTCCGGGACGGCTCCCTTGTCGTGGACGGCCGTCACATCGGCGCCGGCCGCGCGGGCCGCCGTGATGATCAGGTCGCTCGTGATGCCGGGGATCGGGTCCTCGCGGGCCGGGTAGATGTCGAGGACGACCGAGGCGTCGGCGAGGGCCAGGGCGTCGCCCATCTCCTTGCCCAGCTCCTGGGTGCGGGAGAAGAGGTGCGGCTGGAAGACCACCAGCAGGCGCGAGCCCCCGGCGGCGCCGCGCATGGCCTCCAGGTCGGCGGTCATCTCGGTGGGGTGGTGCGCGTACGAGTCGATGACCTGCACGCCCGCGGCTTCGCCCTTGAGCTGGAGGCGGCGGCCGACGCCGGTGTACGCGGTGAGGGCCTGGGCCAGCTCCGCGGGGTCGATGCCCACGCGGGCGCCGGCGGCGAGGGCCGCGGCGGCGTTGTGGGCGTAGTGGCGGCCGGGGACGGAGACCGTGAAGACGTACTCGACGCCGTCCATGACGACGGTGACCTCGCTGGTCATGCCGTTCGGAACGATCTTCCGGATCCACACGTCGGAGCCCTCGGACTCGCCGACGGTGACCACGTGCAGGCCCTCGCGGTCGGCGACACGGGCGGCCAGCTCGCGGGCGCCGGAGTGCTCACCGACGACCAGCGTGCCGCCGGGGCGGACCTTGGCGACGAAGGCCTCGAAGGACTCGTAGATCTCGTCCATCGACGCGTAGTTCGCATGGTGGTCCAGCTCGACGTTGAGGACGATCGCGACCTCGGGGTCGTACTTCTGGAAGCTGCGGTCGCTCTCGTCGGCCTCGGCGACGAAGACCCCGCCCGCGCCGTGGCGCGCGTTGGTGCCGGGGCCCGCGAGGTCGCCGCCGATGGCGTACGAGGGGTCCAGGCCCAGCTCGGTCAGGGCGACGGCCAGCATCGAGGTGGTCGTGGTCTTGCCGTGCGTACCGGCGACCGCGATCGCGCGCAGGCCGTCCATGAGGGAGGCGAGGGCGTCGGAGCGGTGGACGACGGGGATGCCGAGCTCGGCTGCGCGGACCAGCTCGGGGTTGTCGGCGCGGATGGCGCTGGAGACGACGACGGCGGAGGCGTCGTCGGAGAGGTGGGCCGCGGCGTGCCCGATGTGGACCGTGACGCCCAGCGCGCGCAGCGCCTCGGCGGTCGCGGACTCCTTGGCGTCGCTGCCGGCGACCTTCGCGCCGCGCTGGGCGAGGATCTTCGCGATGCCCGACATTCCGGCACCGCCGATGCCGATGAAGTGCGGCCGCTCCATGGTGGCAGGGACGGCGGCGGCAGGGATGGCGGATGCCATGCGGATCTCTCCCCGGAGTGCGGCGTACAGGAGGTGCCCAGCCTAGTGGTTCGCGTGGGCCGCCCCGGGCGTCGCCGGGACGTCGGGGACGTACTTCCGTACGCCGATCAGGCCCGCGACCGCGATCAGGGTGGAGCAGAC